>CAYGVJ010000193.1:0-7794 GCA_964353255.1 uncultured Solibacteraceae bacterium
CCGTCTTCGCCAACCGGTTGGCGTTGGAGAAGTAGTCGTTGGCCATCATCTCCGGCGTCATCTTGTACCAGTAGGCGCTGCCGTGCGGGGTGTTCGTCCCCATCTTCAGGCTGATGTTCACCGCGGCGCCCGAGCCCTGGCCCATTTTGGCGTCGAACGCCGAGGTCTGAACCTTGAACTCGGCCATGGAGTCCTGCGGCGGGACCCATGCGGCCGCGACGATATTGAGGTTGCCCGACGTGCCGACCGATGTGTTCGCCACACCGTCGAGCAGGACGTCGGTGGTGTTGTTTCGCGTGCCGGCGATCGAGTACGCCGTGATATGGGTCGGCTCAAACGGCCGGTTCAGCTTCGGGTTGCCGTCGAAAGTGCTGCCCGGAGCCAGCGCGATCAGGACGTAAGGGTTGCCGTGCGCGATCGGCAGATCGGCCACGCGCCGGGCATCTATGACTTGCCCCAGCGAGGCGTCCACCGCCTCGATCAGCGGCGTGCCCTCGGTGACGGTCACGCTTTCCGTGAGTGCCCCGACCTCGAGCGGGATGTCCACTTGCAGGCGGTCGGCCACCCGGACCGCGATGCGATCTCGCACGAACTTCTTGAATCCGGGATGCTCGACCTCGAGGCGGTACGTTCCCACGGTCAACAGCGGCGCGCTGTAGCTGCCGCTGGCGTTGGTGACCAGTTTCCATACCTGGCCGGTTTCAGTATTGGTCAGAATTACGTTGACGCCGGGTATCACCGCCCCCTGGGGATCGGTGACCTGCCCGGCGATCGCGCCGCGCGACTCCTGGGCCAGGGCGGCCCCGGAAGCGAACAGGAGCGCGAGGATACAAATGCTGATTTTCACCCTCGTCTTCATAGACCCTCATTTCTGTGGCTGCGGCGAGACATTCGAGCGTCCCGCCTTCCGCGCGTTTCTGCCCCCGAAGCAGTGAGATGGGGCCAGCACCGCTCAATGGTATGTCGCTGGCGGAGGGTGGTTGATGACAGCGGGTCGCAAAAACACCTAGAATTCGATCCGGGCCGAGTACTGCAACTGACGGCCGTAATAGCCCGTGAGCTGGGTGCTGGTCTTCCCGAAATCCGAGGCCGTTTCGTTCAACTGCGGGTTGACCCAGTTCATCCCGTTTAGCGCGTTGAAGGCGTCGAGACGCACCTGCAACCTGAACCGCTCGCTCAGCGCGAATCGTTTGGAGAGCGACAGGTCGAGGTTCTTGAAACCCGGCCCGAGGAGCCCGTCATAGTACCAGGGGTTGATGCGCCGGGTGTAGGCCGCCTGCTTGGCGAAGCCGGTTATGTCGAACCAGTAACTGCTTGTCCCGATCCCACCGAGCGTCGTGACTGACGCCGGAGCGATGGCATTTCGAGTGAAGATCAACAGAGCCCCGGAGGTGTAGGTGTAGATACCGGAGACCTGCCATCCACCAACGATGTGATCAAGAGCCGGCGCGAGGCTGGCTCCAAGCCGCCGGCCTCGGCCGACCGGGATCTCCCAGGAGCCGGCGGACACGAACCGGTGTCTCGGATCCGAGGCGACCGTCGGGGCTCCGGAACCGCCGCTCTGGGTTACGCCGAAATTCATCCACGCCAGCGTGCCGTCATACTCGTCCTGTTCGTCGAAGAACCACTGCGCCTTAGAAGCCACGTAGGCATAGCTTGCCAGGAACGAGAAGCCGCTGGCGAAGGCGCGCTGGGTTCGCAATTGCAGGGACTGGTAGCGTCCTCTCCTCATATCCGTGCCGGTCTGGGTGATGCCCGCATACTGCGGATACGGCGCCAGGAGGCTGGAGACTTTGAGGGTCTTGGAATTGCGAAGCGAAGCGCCGGGGAACGTCTGCGGCGTTGCGTAGTTGTAGAAGGGGTTCGGGACGGTTCTTTCGAGGTCGGCCTTATATTTGTAACTGAGCCGCGGATCCATCATGTCCCGGTTCAGGGTGTACTGATCCCGCCTCACGAAATTCACGAAGTAGGTGACATCCGCAATGAACCGGCCGGGCAACTGCCTTTGGAAGGAAACATTGATCCGATCGCTGATCGGCGGCCGCTGTTGGTACTCATCGATCGTCACGGCGCTGCCGAGGTTGGTGTAACGGCCGTAGCTCTTTCCGGTGATCGGGTCCAATCCCAGGGGAAACGGGTTGGCGAGATACGCCCGAGGAATGCCCTCCTGGACGGAGGGAGCCGTGGTTGTAGGCGTGAATCCTCCCAGGTCGATCTCCCCGAGGGTGTCGCGCTCGGAGTTGGCCAGTGAGGACGGCACGACAAAGCGCCCATAGCCCAGCCGAATGACAGACTGGTCATTCAGCCGCCAGGCCAGGCCGAGGCGCGGCATAAACCCGTTCTTGTCCACGTCTGTCTTGCGGTTGTTGCCGGGCTCGGTGAAGTAGAAGGCCCCGGTGTAGGAATAGCTCTTCGGCCCGGCGGACTCCGCCATCTTTGCCTTGACATCGGCGGGGATGAGCGGATCGATGACCTCCTTCATACCGGAAATCGGGTCCGTGAGGTCCAGGCGTTGGGGGAGCCGGTTCTCGGGATCCCAGAGTCCACCCTCGTACTCATAGCGCAGGCCCAGGTTGAGCGCCAGCTTTTGGCTCACCTTGAAATCGTCCTGAAGGTAGAAGGCATACATCTCGGTATTGGAATACTGGAGGACGTTGTAGCGAACGTTCGAGTTCGCGGGGTTGATGGCGCCGAGGACGAAGCTGGCCCAGGGGTGGCCGGTGGCGGCATCCGCCTTAGCCATATCCTTGCCGGTCTCCTGAGAGGTGAACCGGAAATCCCCGAAATAGAAGCGCGCCGCGTTTCCCCGTTTCCACCGAGCCTCCGTCCCCATCTTCAGAAAGTGCCTGGTGAAGTATTTGGTGAGGCGCCCATGCAGGCTGTATCCCGCCGGCTGCTGATACCAGAAGTTCTGGACTCCGAACCGGCCGTAGTTGTTGCTGTCCACCACGACGTGGGGGAAATACAGCAGCGGCCGGCCGGCCATGTAGTCCGTGTTTCCATCCTTCCACCAGGTGGTCGGCCAGAGGGACTTGTAATCCGCCTCGGTGACAGCCATCTGGGGATAATCCCGCTTATCTTCGACCTGATAGAAGGACCCGCGGAGGTTCAGGATCGTGGTCGGGCTGATTGTGTGAACGGTGTCCGCCGCGATATTCCAGCCGTTTCGCCTGCTTCCCGTCACGTTTCGCATTTTCAACGGATCGCTGCCGCCCGTGAAATCCACCTGGTCCTGGTCGGTCTTCATCCGGCTGATGCGGGCAAATGCCTTCCAGTTGTCGTTGATCTGATAGTCAACCCGTGCCGAATAGTTGTAGTAGTGGAACTCCAATTCGTTCAGGTACTTGAAATTGTTGAGTCCGGTCGGATCGTCGGCGGCCGCGCTCGTCGTCCAGAGGTTGTTGAGGATACGCCTGGCTACCGCATCCTGACGCGCGGACGGGATGCTGTTGCCGGCAAACGGGTCGCGGATGTACGCGCTCCCCGACAGGCGCGTGGTGGTGGGATCGTAGAGGACCCGGAGCTTTTGGTCTTTCGCCACCGACTGCGAGAAGTCGCCTTGACGCTCCAGCGCGGTCGGAAGGGTGTAGGTGCCCGGGCTCGCCTGGGTGTTCTCGATCTTCTCGAACACCCCGAACACGAACAGCTTGTTCTTTCGGATGGGCATCCCCAGCGTGCCCCCGGCGTTCCAATAAGGAGTGTCGCTGTGCCTGGGGATGGCGCGGTCGGTAATCGCGTTCAGGTTCGGGTCGCGTCGGTAGTAGTATGCCGAGCCATGGACCTGGTTCGTACCCGACTTCATAGTCACCACCGCGATGCCGCCAGCGCTGTGACCAAACTCGGCATCCACCGAGTTCTGCTGGACGGTGTACTCGGTTACCGCGTCCATCGGCGGCGTGTAGCCGAGTTTATTGCCTGCCGTGAGGGGCGTGCCGTCGAGCACGAGGTCGTTGCGATACTTGGTCCCGCCGCCCAGGTCCATTTCGTTCGATGTCCGGTGATGGTACGGCTGGGTCTCAACGGTACTCCCGCGGTTGATGATGGTTGGATCAAGCATCGCGAGCTGGAACGGGTTGCGGGTGACGGATGGCAGTTCCCTGACCATCGTCGTCTCGATCGTGAGATCGCGCGAGGCGGTGTTGAACTGCAACGCAATCGGTACGGCTTCGACCGTCACTGACTCAGTGAGCTGTCCCACCTCCAAGTTGAAGTCAACGGTCACGTCGCCGCGCTGCTGCACCGGAATGTTGTGTCGGATGGACTTCTTGAAGCCGGGCATTTCAGCCGTGAGCATGTACGTCCCGGGATCTACGTAGTCGAAAATGTAGCGCCCTTGGTTGTTTGACAGCCGGCTCACTTCGACGCCGGTGGCGACATTCCCCAAGGTGACGGATGTGCCTGGGACCACGCCGCCGGATGCGTCGAAGACAAGTCCCTGCACCCGAGCCCGGTATTCCTGGGCCCAGGCAAGGGCGCCTGCGAGAAACAGAACGGCGATCAGAGCTGCAACTTTCTGAGTTCTCATCCGAGCCTCCTGGCTTTCGTGCGTTTCCGCCCCCGAAGGAGCGAGACGGGGCCAGCACTGGCCACTGAGATGTCGCTGGCTGAGGCGGGATTGATGACAAGCGATCGCAAAGAAATTAAGATTGAGTTGCGGCCTGGGTCAACAAAACGGCCCGGCGGAGCGACAAACAGAAAGAACACCGCGGAATGTCTTCAGAAGGCCAGGTCCGGATCGGCGCCTGCGAGGAGGAGTCTGCGCGTCGCGATTCGGCGCAGGAACTGGTAAGCGGCCTGTTTGCCGAGTGGTACGGATCGTTGGTGCGGTACGCCTTCCGCGTCACGTCTTCGCCGGAAACCGCGGAGGACGTGGTTCAGGCCGCCTTTACCGAGCTGTATCGGGCCTTGCTCGAAGGCAAGCACATCGAAAACCCGAAAGGTTGGACACTCTGCGTGGTGCGCCGGGAAATCGTGGATCGGTTGAGGGAAGAGAAGCGCCACGGCGGCGCGTTCCTGGCTCTGTCGCAGGCGGAGAACCTGGCCGGACGCCATCCCGAACCGGAGGTGGGCGGGTGGGAGGAGGCGAACCTCACCCGGTTTCTCTCCGTGCTCAGCGCCAGGGAGGAGGAGGTCCTGCTCCTGCGGGCGCAGGCGTTGAAGTACCGGCAGATTGCGGCAGAGCTGAATATCGGGATCAACTCTGTGAAGACCCTGCTCGCGCGGGCCATCCGAAAAATGCAGCAGGCCTCCGCGGCGGCCACGCAGGGACGGAAGGGATCGAGACGCGATGGCGACGCTATTCCAGCGGCACTGCAATGACGAATCGCTGATCTCTCATCTGGACGGCGAACTGCGGTTCTACCGGAGGGCGGGTGTCCGCAAGCATCTGGAGCAATGCCCGCAGTGTCGCTTGCGGCTCGGCGAGATCGAGGCGCAGGTTCTCAGAGCCACGCGCGCGCTGGAGGAAGACGCCTTTCCGGGGCCGCAGCGAATCGACGAGGCGCGCCGCAGATTCCTCAGCCGGGCGGATGCGATCGCGGAGGAGGTCTTTCGGGCCCGGACCCGGCCGAGGCGGGTCGTGGCCGCGCGCGGGCTCGCGTGGGCCGGAGCCGGTCTGGCGCTCCTGGGCGCATTCGCGGTGTGGAGGCTGGCTCGAAGAGACGCCCGTATCGATGCCGCCGAGGCGTTCAACCGGGTCGAGAGGGCGGAAGCGGAAGCCGCCCGCGTCCCGGTGCATCAGCGGTTCCGGGTGGTGGCCAGGCAACTCCGGCCGGAGCCGGCGAGCCGGGAGAGCCAACTGGAACTCTGGTCGGAGCCGGAGCGGGGGCGCTTCACGACCCGCTTCAGCGACAGCCAGGGCGTGCTGCGGCATGCGGTCTGGCAGCCCGAGCCGGGGCGGCAGTATGTCTACCACGCCGCGCGCGCGGCGACCGTAGTCGAGGTCTCCCGGCAGCAGGCCCAAGCGCGTTGGGACGCGATTCTGTTCCGCGAGGGACTGACGCTCGAGGATCTGGAGGCCGGGTTGCTGGCGTGGCTCGAGAATCGGCCGTGGCGTCCGGTTTCGGTCTCCTCCGGCGTTGCTCTTCTGGCGAGCGCGGACGGTACGGCTTTGAGCGTGGAGGAAGCGCGATCGGAGGCGGGGCAGCCGGTTCTCCGGCTGCGGGCCAGCAAGAGCGCGGGCCGGGTCACGGTCGAGTTCACCCTGGAGGTGAACCAGCGGACCTACGCGCCGCAGTTGCAGTGTATCCGGTACGAGAGTCCCGCGCGGGTGCTGGAGCTGCGGCTGTACTCGGAGCCGGCAGGGACCGCGACGGCGGTTTCGTTTGAGCCGCCCGCCGCGCTCTCAGGGGCCACGGCTCCTGGGGCGATTCCGCCTCCGCCGCTCCTACGTCCGGCGCCACCGGTGACGCCGGAGCCGGACCTGGCGTTGCTGGAGGTGGAAATCTATTATGCGCTGCACCGGATCCGCGCCTGCCTGGGTGAGAGGATCGAGGTGGATCGCAGGCCGGACGGGGTGTTCGAGGTCCGAGGGGCGGTCGCAAGTCCGGAGAAGAAAGAGCAGGTGATCGCAGCTCTGGCTGCTCTGGGAGGTCCTCGACTTGCCCTGGACGTCAAGTCGGCGGCCGAGATGTTGCGGGAAATCGGGCCGGAAAGCGTGAGGCTCGATCAGCCACCGGCGCCGGCCAAAAGTCCCAACCGCGCGAAAGCCATCAAGTCCCTGTCGCGGTTCTTCCGCGGAAACGAGACCGAGACCGAAGAGTACGCCGACCGGGTCTTGTCGGCCGGCGAAGGCGTCATGAAAGATGCGCAGGCCTTGCGCCAACTGGCGGAGAGATTCGGCGGCCGGACCGACCTCGACTCGCCTCAAGCGCGGTGGCTTCTGGAGGTCATGTCATACGATCACCTGAAAGAGCTGGAGGCCAGCATCGCCGCAACGCGGCAGCTTCTGCGCCCGATTCTGGGCGACTCCGCGCCCCCGAACCAGTCCGCGTCGAGCACCGAGGGCCGCTGGGACGCGGAGCTGCTGCGCGTTTTCAGCCAGGCCAGAAGCCTGAACGACCGGTTGCGCAGGCTGTTCACAGGCGCCGATACGGACTACGCGGAGGAGCGGTTCATCCGAGAGCTGGCGGAGGCCTTCTCACCGCTGCAATCCAGCGTCCAGGCCGCCTCCGATCGCGGGCTCGCCGCGCACCGGGCGGTGCGGCCGCAATGATGTCGCAGCAGGCCGAGGAGCGAAGGAGTTCCGGGCGATGGAATCAGTTGGTTGCGGGGGGTGGATTTGAACCACCGACCTTTGGGTTATGAGCCCAACGAGCTACCAGACTGCTCCACCCCGCACTCATATGGTAGCGCAGGCGGCGGCGGCGGTCAAGCCGTCCAGGCCTCTCTGTCAAGCCTCGATCAAAATGTCCCCTTTCCCGTTGTCTCGGTGGATTTCCGTTTCCGGCGGCTGTTGTTGGGGCCGCAGCGGCCGGCGCCAGGGATGATCTGCCGGGGGGACCACCCGCACCCGTCGCACCCTGGGTAGCGGCTGAGCTTCCGCAGCCGCATCTTCTTGATCAGCCGGTCCTGGTGCACCCCGTGGTTGCGTTCCACCCGCCCTTTGGCCTGCGGGGAACCCGCCCCGATCAGCGTGATCCCCAGCCGGGCGCAGATCTGCCCAAACTGCGAAACCGGCGTCTCTCCGGCGCGTTGCTGGCGCTCGGTCGGCTCGTGCTGGTAGACGTTCTTGAAGTCCGGTTTCCGCTCCCGGCTCCACAACCCGGCCGCCACCATCCACCGCCGCAGCGTTTC
>CAYGVJ010000194.1:0-7518 GCA_964353255.1 uncultured Solibacteraceae bacterium
CGGTATTTGACTAAGGACTCCAGGTAGCGCTCCATCAAATCCGGCGCCAGGTGATACGTGGACATGTAGAGCTGCCGCAAAGCGCTGTTCCAGACCCAAAACGGGGGACGCTGTTGCCGGACGGGCGTGACCAGTTGCCCGCCCAGGATCGCCCAGCGGTCATGCCGCGAGATGCCGTACCACCTTCTCCAGCGCGCTTCGAACAGCGCGTACCAGGCGCGTAGGGTGCGGCGGCTGTGCCAAAGCTGCAAGGGCGTGCCGGTCGTGCCGCTGGTCTGTGTGTGGAACATCCTTCCCGCGTCGCAATCGTCGGCGATGAAGGCCCGCGGATTCAGGCGCAGGGTTTCCTTCTCCAGAAGAGGCCAGTTCTCGAGGTGCTCCCAGGACGCTTGGTCGCCCTGGCGTTGCCGCTGGGCCCACTGCTCCCGGTAGTAGGGCACTCGCGTGGCCGCTCGATGCAATACCTGAGCCAGCCGCTCCTCCTGCCAGGTTTTCCACTTCTCGGGGCTCCAGGACTCCCTGGCCAGCGCCTCTTCCACCAGCCGCTCGGTCTCGGGGCCATAGCGCCAGGAGCGCAGATATGCTCCCCGCATACTGGCGGCCAGCGATCGGGCCGCCGCTGGCACGTGATGGTAGATTCTGAGGAGCGTCTCGTTCATTCAGCCCTGGGCCACAGAACTCAGCAGACTCTCCCACTGCGGCAGCACGACGGACCAATCGAGCTGTTCCACCTTGGCTCGTCCGTTCTCCGACAGCCGCCGCGCCAGCCCCGGCTCTTGGAGAATCCGTCGGACTGCGCACGCCATGGCTTCCGGTTCCTCCCGCCCCACGAGCAAGGCGTCTTGCCCTTGTCCGACCAGGTCGGGCACGCCGCCGGCGTCCGTGCTCACCACGCACAAGCCGCACGCCATCGCTTCCAGTACGCTCACCGGAGTGTTGTCCACGTTCGTGGTGTTCAGGAAGATATCCCCCTGGTTGAGCCATCGGGGGACTTCTTGCTTGGGAACAACGCCGGCAAAGCTGACGTGGTCGCAGACTCCCAGTCTTTCCGCCAGCCGCCGGGCTCTTCGCAGACTGCCATCGCCCTTGTCCGGCCCAACCATGGTCAACCGTATCTCCGGGAACTCCGGCCGGAGCAATGCCAACACCCGGATGGCCAAGCCGGGGTTGTAGATCTCGTGAAATGCCCGAAGCCACACCAGACGGGGACCAGGACTGGTCCGTGCGGTGAAGGGATACACGTTCAGATCGAGTGCGTTCGGCAACAACAGAATGTCCGCTCTGTAGGGCGACATCTGCTCCGCCAGGTACCGTGAGGGAGCCGTCACCGCCACCGCCGACGCCAACAGCCGTCTCACCCTGCCCGGCCAGTGTCGACCGAAGCGCGGGAGATTGCCTCCGTGTAGGGTCAACACATAGGGGCGTCTGGCCCGCCGCAGAACCCAGCAGGCTATCTCGGCCCACAAGAAAGCCCGCCCGCTGAACACATCCACCTGCGCGACCTGGTACTGGCCCTGACACCTCCAGGCCGTCCCCGCCACATCCAGCAGCCGTGCCAGGCGATTGGCTGCCGAGGACGCTGTGAGCACAAGCCAGCCTCGTTCCGCGAGGCGCTCCGCCAGCTCTTCTCCCACCGCTCGCACGCCCCCACGGCACGAAAGAAAAGCGCCAATCAGCAGCACCGATGCAGGCTCGACCACCGGCGGCGCCCCTGGGTCGGCGGCGGCCATCAAGCCTGTCTCCGACGCGACCATCCTCTGTGATTCCCTTCCGTCAGACCTCGGAAACGGCGCTATGTCTTGCCTCGGGCCGGTCCGGCAACAAACCCAGGAACGCCAGGCCAAACACCAGGCCCGGCGCCGCCAGGCGCAAAGCGTTCACCGTCATGTAGAGAAAACTCCACACCAGCATCACCGTGAGGAACGCTCTCTCGGCACGGTCTTGCGCCGTGCGGAACCGCCGCAACGCAGCCGCCACCAGCACCAGCAGCGCCGCCGCACCCAGAAGGCCGTGCTCTGCGAGAAGCCGGCTGAGCTCCGTGTGGGGAGCCGCAAAGCCTGAGTGGCCGAACCGCGAGATCCCGACACCCACCCCGTAGAGCGGATGTGCCAGCCATAAGTTGAGGTCCTCCGCAAAATAGGTCTCACGGTGCGTGAGCTCCGTGTCCTGAAAGCGCTTCGTCAGCATGCCCCCGGTGAAAGCATCCAGCGCGGGGAAGACTAGAAGCGCCCCAAGGACCCCCGCCACTGCGACTAGTCCCAGAAGCCTCCGGCGTTGACCGCGTTCTCCCGCGACAAAAAAAGGCCCTCCTGCGAGCAGAGCCCCCAGGGCGACTGCCAGACCATTCCTCGAAAAAGTCATCGCACTCTGCGCCGCGAGAACTCCGAGGAGACCGAACAGGAGCAGCCTGCGCAAGCCCCCCGTTGCGGCCTGCACCAGGTACAGCAGCACGAGCACAAAGCCCAACCCCAGCACTGAAGAGACCTGGTTGGGGCCGAACCCACCACTGGTCAGCGGGTTCGATTCTGTGGTGAAGCGAATTGCCGGGTTCGTATAGGTAGAGAAGACCGCTATCGCCGCGACTCCTACGATAGGAGTCACGAAGGCCAGAAAAACCCTCCTAAGCTCGGGCCGTGTGAGTCTGGCGTTGCTGCAAAAGCACACCGCCGCCGTCAGCGCCAGCGTGCCGGAAAGATTGAAGGACACGGCTCGGCGGAAGTTGGAGAATCCAAAGCTGAAATAGCTGATCACTGCCGAGGGCAGAAGCAACATGAAATACAGCAGGATCCGGCCCGGCAAACGCGGGCGAGTGCTCCGCAAGAGCGCGGCCACCAGAATCGTCGTCACCGCGTACTTGCCGAATTCCCAAAACAGCGAAGCCTCGCACATCCGCCACAGCACTTCCGCGCCCGCGACATAGGCGGCGGCGCACAACACGTGGCACGCTCGGCTGCTCGCCAGCGCGACACAAAAGACCCCGAGAAGAGTCGCCACGGCGTGCACAGTGGCCACCGCCGCAGAACGGTGCATCACGAGGCCCAGCAACCCGTGCGCGGCCCACAGGGTCGCCAGGCCCAGCCACCGTGTTTCGACCAGCGGTTCCCGCCAGAAGGCGGCGGGAAGATAAGCCGGATAGGACACCGCGGGAGTCACTGGTTCCGCCTCCTGCCTACTCGCTCATCTTGATGTTCACCACCTGCCAGCGGTCCCCGTCGAACCAGAGCGTGGCGCTGGAGGTCTGCGCCTGCATGTCTACACCGAGCTTCTGACCGATCTTGTTGGGCTGCCACTGCCAGGTAAAATCAACCTCCACGGTTTCTCCGCCAGCCGTGCGCATCGCACTGACAGCCACCAGGTGGCGGGACGCGATGGGGATCCGGGCCTCCTCATCCGATTCGCCTGGCGCGGAACCGAGAGCGGGCCATGGCTGGCCGAGGCGATCCCCGCCCCAAGCCTCGGCCTCCTTTCGGGCTTCTTCGACCAGACTCGCCTCACAGCCTTCTGTGCGCCCCCGCTCGGCCCATGTCCGCCGCTGGCTCACCTCAATCACGCCGAGATTGCGGAGCTGACGCCATTTCTCGCTCAAAACCAGCGCCTTGTTGCAGTCCGCGTCGGCCACCCGGCTGAAGGAGAACACCTTGAAGCCTCTGAACTTTTCGGAGTTCTGAATCACTCTGGAGACCTGAAAGGAATCCAATTGTCTGTTCCCGGCACACCCTTGGAACGTCACCACCATAGCCAAGGCTGCCGCCACCAGGACCGAAAACCTCAAGAAACCGTCCTGACCGCCTGGCGAGCGCACTAGGGCGCCTTGACGACGTGAGCCAATCGCTGTATCTCTAAGGAGAAGAACATGGCCAGTGATACCGTCAAGTCCTCGAAGGGCGCCGACGCCCTTGTGCTGAAACTGATCGACCTGCTGTCTCAAATGGCGCACCGGGTTCTGCCCTGGCTGCTGCTCGTGGTGGCGCTGTACGCGCTGCAAGGTACGGTTAGGACCCTGACCCGGCAAGAGACCCCCGCGGGCGCCTGGATCGCACTCATGGGCAGCGTCCGGGCCACGCGCTTCTTCGCCTTTGTGTTCGGCGTCTCTGGCATGCTCTACGGCTTGCACCAGCGCAATCTGCGCCGCGCGGCGATAAGCCGCTTGGAAGGCAGAATCGCAAAGCTCGAGGCGCTCGTGGAAGGGAGCACATCGTCAATCCACCCCCCCGCCGCCTTGGATGGCGCCGACAGTTCCGACCCCCGGCTTAGGGGTTGAGAGGAAACCATTGAACGCCGCCGCGATTTCCTTTTCGCTATTCGCCATTGTCCTGAGCTGGATCGTGCTGTTTGGGCTGTACCCCGGCTACCGCGCCGACGCCCTCCGGCACCGGCTCAGCGTGCTCCGGGATGAACTGTTCGACCTCGCTGCCGCCGGGCTGGTGCCCTTTAGCCATCCCGCCTATTTGCACCTTCGTGCCATGTTGCTGGCCGCCATCCGTAGCGCCGGGCACCTGACCTTCAGCCGGATGGTCCTGATTGCAGCCGCCTGCCACCTGTTGCCAGGCAGATTCTCACATCCCGGAGGGGACTCTTGGGAAGCTGTGCGCGCCGAGGCGCCACAAGAGTTGGCGAGCATCCATGAGCGCATCGAGCTCCTCATCGCACGGCATATGGCGTCGGGCTCCCCCTTGGGATGGCTATGGCTCGTGCGCGGTGCTGCCAAGAGCCTCGGCGCTGGACAGCGGTTTCGGTTCTGGTCGGACTCACGCCAACTTCTCCCCAACGCCGGCTTGCTCGCGCTGGCCATCCAAACAAGCGCGCATTGCCCCGCGGCGCGTGCTGAGCGCCCGGCCGACGGGACCGGGGCGGCTCACCTGAACGCGGGCTGAGCCTCCAGGGTGGCGTCATCGGCGTCGGCATGATTGCCGAGACCCTCCACCACCTTGGCCAGGCGCTGGACCTCGTGATCGAGCTCCCCCATCTTCTGGTTGATCTGCTCGATTCGCGTGTCAGGAGATTCTGCGGCGCCTGGATTGCCCGCTACCACGCGGCACAGTGTGACGCGTGCATAGTCGGACACGCTCCTGGCGCCACGGCTCTGTGAGGTCTGCCTCAGGCACTCGTACTCGTCTTCGGAGAGCCGGAAGCTTATCATGCGGGTTTTCGGCTTGAAGACGGCCATACAATTCCTCCCGCTCTGTGAAGGAGGCAACCCGCTAGAAGGGTTGCCGGCTGCTCAACTCGATGTGCTCGTTGCAGGATATAGTTCGAGGTCTAGGGCTGGCCAGGCTTAGCGGATCGTCTCAATCAAGTGAGAGACTGCCCAGCCCTGAGCACACCAATCATTTGGCCCATGGCGCACCCCAACAGGAGAAGCCTCTCGGCGAACGTCCATCGGTGAAGGCCTGGAGCCAGGAAGATAGCCACAGCTCACGCTAGGTGAGCCCCATGGGGTACTCGCCACCTAACCACTTCTTGGGCCTTCCGCCGCAGGCGCGACCCCGGTTGCGCTTTACGGCGCAAGGCGCACAGTGAAAGTGGAAACAAGTGTACGACAGAAACCCTACGTGTTCAAGAAGTTTTTGCCCAGTGTGCGCATTAAATCCCCTTAAGACACTGTGTAAGAATAACGGTCGCGTTGTTGTAGGAATTGCCTTACACGCGGCCCGTCCTCGACCCCAAAGGCCCTCGGGGGTCACCTCAAAACCGGCCATACGGGATCACTTCAAAACCGGCCATAGGAGGCCGACCCAGAACACATGATTTATACCTTGCCGGAGGCGGTTCCGGCAAGTTTTTTTCTACCCAGCGTTTTCCAGTCCAGGCATGAACCTGAAGAATGCAAGACTGTGTTGGCCCTCTCCCGGGGGTGGATCCTCCTTTCGTGGTATGGTGCGAGCGTCCGTAGGGCGCAAGCCGTTGCGCCTTGGTTTTCGGGTTTCTGAGAAGAGAGAATCGTCGGCGCGGTGGGAATGTGGAAATCGCCCACCGGGCGATTTCCAAGGGGCGGTGGGAACGGTGGAAAACTGTGGTCTGGTTTTCCACGGTTTCCACGGCCCCGACATTTCCACAGCGCACCGGTAGCTGTGCCGCCACCGTCAGGACTCCTGAGCGGAACTGGCCGCCACTTTGGTGCGCCAACTGCGCGGTCCGCACTTGAGCAGGTGGCCGTGGTGCAGCAGGCGGTCGAGCATGGCGCCGACGGCGGCGGCATCCCCGAGCAGCTTGCCCCAGTCCTCGACTGGCCGGTTGCAGGTCAGCAGCGTGCTGGCCCGCTCGTAGCGACGCATGATGACTTCCAGCAGATCCTCGGCCGCGGTCTGCGGCAGCCTGCGCATGCCGAAGTCGTCGATGATCAGCAGAGGAACCGTGGTGATGGATTCCATGTACGGTTTGCGGGTTCCGTCGATGACAGCTTCGGCGAGTTCCTCCAGCAAGATGTGCGTCTCCCTGTAGAGCACGCGGTAGCCCTGCTGGATAGCGGCCTGCCCGATGGCCTGAGCCAGATGACTCTTGCCCGTGCCGCCCGGGCCCAGGAAGAGCGCATCCTCGCGCCGACCGATGAAAGCGGCGGTGGCCAGGTCGAAGACGAGGCTGCGATTGATCTTTGGGTTGAAAGTGAAGTCGAAGTTGTCGAGAGTCTTGTGGGGATCACGGAAGCCGGCCTGCTTGCGCCGCCGTTCGAGCAAGCGGTCCGAGCGGCGCGTGAGCTCGTCGGAGACCAGACACGAGATCAGGTCGATGGGCGCCATGGGTTCGGCCTGGGCCTGGCGCAGCCGGGTTTCCAGCACGGCGGCGATGCCGCCGAGGCGAAGCTGCCGCAGCGAGCGCTGCAGCTCAATCAGGTTCATGGTTGGTTTTCCTCCTTGGTTTTGTCGGCGATGAAGTCGCGGTACAGCGTGAGCTGGCGGATCAACGGATCGACTTGCCGCAAGCTGAGCGGGCTGTGGGGACGCCGCTCGAGGTAGCGGCGGACAAAGCGGTACTCGGGCACTTCCACCTCCAGAGCGGCGGCGCAGGCATCGTCCACGCTGGCGGCGCCGTACTTCTTGGCCAGCGAGAGCACCCCCAGGATGCGGCGCACCGCGGGTTCTCCCTGGCGGCGATGCATCGCTTGGCAGAGCGCCCCGATGTGGCGTCCGGCTCTTTCTGTTCGCGCCAGCAGTTGTAGCGTGCCGAGCGGCGTCTTCTTGGGGCGGTCTTCGTCCTGGATCCGATGGCCGCCGCGCTGCTGGCGCAGGTGCTCGCGCAGCAGTTGGCCCGTCTTCGGATCCAGGAGGCGGACGTGCCGGGCATCCCACTGGACCTGAACGCGCCGGCCGATCCAGCCCGGCGGCCCGCCATAGTAGGCGGCCTCGACCTCGACACACCCGTCCAGATGCACGGTGCGTTCGCCGTACTGGTAGTAGCGGAAGGGTTCCAGGGGCAGCGGCAGCAGCGCGTGCCGCTCTTCGGCAAACACGCTTGCGTGCGTTCCGCATCGCGGCGACCTGCCGCTTGGTGGTGCCGTGAATGCGGGTGTCGGCCCAGCGC
>CAYGVJ010000195.1:0-7215 GCA_964353255.1 uncultured Solibacteraceae bacterium
AGTCGGATAGCAGGTGATTCCGATGTTCACTTTGCCCCCTCAGCGGCTTGTTGATAAACGTGCCGCCACCGCTCCCTGACGGTCGCGGCTCGGAAAGCAGTGACCGGGGAGAGAACCGCCAGCCCGATTTGCCCATGCAGATTCTCGTCCGGGCGGGCCACGTCGCCGCCACCGAACCAGACCCTCCAGGGCGGCCCCGCAGCATCCACCGACGGATCGCAAACCACCCTCGAGTTCCAGGCCGCGCTTCCGGCGAATACGGCGGACTCGGAGACGCGCTGCCAGCGAACGCCGTCTCTCGAGCGGGCCAGCCCCAGGCGGCGGTTCTCGGCGCGATCGCGGCCCGTGTACAGCATCCAGTAATGCCCGTAAGCGGCCCACACCGCCGGCTCGCCCAGGCCTTTCTCATCGAAAGCGCCCGCCGGGCCTGGTTCCAGGATTGGATTCGAACGCAGCTTCCACCACCCAACGCCGTCGGAGGATCGCGCCAGCCCGAGGCGCTGCCGCCGGGCGCGGTCCTGCCCCAGGTAGAACAGGTAGTAGTAAGCGCCGGCGCGTACCACAAACGGGTCGGCCACGCCGCGCTCGTCAAAACTCGCGCGCGGGCCGCACCCAAGTACCGGCTGAGAAAGCTTGCTCCAGCGGCGGCCGTCGGCGGAGGTGGCCAGGCCGATTCGAGCCGGGCGCCCAGCTTGATACCAGTAGAGGAACCGGCCATCGACGAACAGGGCCGAACCGTTGGCGGCGATGTAGTCGCCCTCCCAGGCCGCTCGATCAGGCGACAGCACGCGGCCCTGCTTCACCCAGCGCACTCCATCAGTTGAGGTGGCCAGGCCGGTGTGCCAGGTGCGGCCGTCGAACCCCGAGTAGAAGTTGTAGAGCAGGCCGCCTTGCCGCACCACCGAGGGGTTCAGCACATCCACCGCGTCCCAGGTTCCCGGCGCGCCGCGCTCGAGCACCGGTTCTGGGAGCGCCTCCCAGCGGAAGGAAACCTCGACCGGCTCGCCGGGCGGCGGGGGCAAGGTGAAGTCGGCATAGCGGCCACAGCCAGCGGCCAGCAGCGCCCACAACCCAAACCCTGGAAACCGCAGCTTACTCACAGCGGGATCCCAACGCTCAGCCGGCTGCCGTGGCCCGGGTTCGAGGTGAGCGTCAGCTCCCCGCGCAGGCTCCTGACACGCTGCCGGATGCATTGCGGACCCGTCCCGGAGCGCTCCAGCTCCTCCAGGGTGAAGGTCCCGCTGAAGGGGAACCCGACGCCGTTGTCTTCAACAACCAACTCCGCCTGGCCGCGGGCGCTCCCGAGGGAGACCGTCACCTGGCTGGCGCACGCATGCCTCCGCACATTGGCCAGCGCTTCGCGGAGGATTTGCAGGAACTCGAGGCAGGTTTCGGCGGGCGCCTTCAGGGGACCGTCAGGCGCGGCGAAACGCACCGCGACGCCGGCGGCTTTCCGGAAGTCTTCGATGGCCGGGCGCGCCAGGGCCGCCAGATCGGTGGTTTCGACAACCGGCGGGCGCATGGTCTCCAGGAACGAG
This sequence comes from uncultured Solibacteraceae bacterium, assembly GCA_964353255.1. GTDB lineage: Bacteria > Acidobacteriota > Terriglobia > Bryobacterales > Bryobacteraceae > VFZS01. Next base: position 1,539 of record CAYGVJ010000195.1, read on the forward strand.
CGCAACTCGGCCACCACCGCGGCGGCCAGGCGGGCGAGTTCGCCGAGCTCCGCGAGGGCCGCGGCCGGATCCCGTCCCGCCAAGGACCTCGCTGCACCCAGCCGCATCTGCAAGGCGATGATGCTCTGTAGGGGCCCATCATGGAGGTCCGCAGCGATGCGCTGCCGCTCGGCCTTCCTGGCATTCTCACCCCAGCGGAAAGCTCTCCACAGCCGGCGCCAGGCGCGCTCAGGAGCGGGCATTCTGACTCCTGACTTCCGACTCCTTACCTTCTGTACAAGTAGATGGTGTGGCTGCGGCCTTCGCCGTCGTCCTCGACGTGTTCGACTTTCTCAGCCGTCCAGCCCGAGAACTCGAAGTCGTGAGCGATGACGCGGGCGCCTTTCTTGAGCTGCTGCTCGAGCAGCGGCCGCACCTTGTCATTGGAAATGGGCAGCAGGTAGACGGTCACCAGGTCGGCGGAGCCGTAGTTCTGCTGCATGATATCGCCCTGGATGATGCGGGCCCGGCTCTGTAGCCCCAGGCCCTTGATCCGCTCCATGCTCTGCTTCCACAGGTCCTTGTCCATCTCGATGCCCGTGGCGTCGGCCTTGAACTTCTGCGCCGCCATGATGACTATACGGCCGTCGCCGCTGCCGAGATCGAACATCTTCTCGCCGGCCTTGAGGCCGCCGACCTCCAGCATCTTCTCGACAATGGTTTCCGGCGTGGGGTAGTAGGGCGCGAGTTTCTCGATTTCCTGTTTCTTTTCCTGCGCGAAGCCGGCCGCGCAGAACACGAGCAGTAAAGCGGATCGTCTAGTGAACATAATTGATCTCAACAGTAACAGTTTATCGCAACGTGGGGGCAGGGACCGGCCAGCCTACGGCTCGAGGTAAACCCGCACACCGTTGCTTGCCAGCTCCTCGGCCTGGATGTGAAGCTCGGCGGGGCCGCGGTTGACCACCGCCGGCAAGCGCACCTCGACCAGGTACAGACCGACGTAGCCCGGGGCCAGCACGGCGCGGGTGACCTCCAGCGGCTCGCTGTCCAGGAAGGCCCGCACCTGCGCCGTCACCTGAGGGGGGTTCTCCAGGGGAGCGGCTACACCGGTCGGCCATTCCGGGCGCACCCGGCCCAGCCCGGTGCACAAGATGTGCAGACGCGAACCGGAGTACGCCGGGTTCATGGCGTCCAGCAGGACACCGTTGTCTCCATTGATCACCAGGGGGGTGCCTTCACGATCCACGAAGATCGCCGGCGAGACGTTCCTGACCGGCAGCCCCACCAGCGCGCTGCGGGCGCCGGCGTCCAGGGCTAGCGAGATCAAACGGTCACGGACTTCAAACGGCACCTGGATCTGAGACTCGGTTTCCGAGGCGGCCACGACCGGGAAGTTCAGTTCGCCCGCCCGCGCGGTCCGAACCCGCCCGCCCAGGATGCTGAGCAGGGAGCCTGGAGCCGCGGGTCGTTGGGCAAAGTCGGCGGCGTTCACTACCCGCAAGCTGCCCAGCCGATGAGGCGCCAGAGCGGTGTACACGCCGTAGCCTTCCACGAGCACGAAGAGCTGGTTGCCCTCCCGGTCGAGCTTGACGTCCAATGCGCGGGTAGCCGGAAGCGCGCCCCCCACCTGGGACCAGCTTGTGGCAGGAGCTGCGGCGAGCAAGTCCGCGCGCGTGAAAAACAGGCCCCTGTCGGTGGCCACATAGACCGTCCCGGAGGGCAGGTCCGCGGTGACGGCATGCGCCGCCACCGGGGGCAGGTCGGCGCTGAGGTCCTCCCAGAAGAGGCCGGCGTTGACCGTCCTGAGCACTCGCGGCCCGCCGTCGGAGGCCACAGCCGCCAGCGCCAGCCGGGGGTTCCCCGAGTCGGCAAAGAGCCCTTCCACTGGCCGGCCGTCGGCGGGGCGAGAAGGCCGCCAGTTCCGCCCGCCGTCGAGCGACACCCATAGGCGGCCATCGGCCGCGCCGGCGTAGCGGGTTTCCCCGGCCGCGGCCAGAGCGGTGATTTCCGCACCCAGTGCTCGGGACGCCGCACGGCGGGAGGTAGCTTCCTCCTCGACGCCGGAGTCCGCGACCGGCCGCCAGGCGCGCTTCTCTCCAGGGGCCCACTCGATCACTCCCAAGCCCTGGACCACCGCGCGTACCCCGCTGGCGCCCAGCGGCAGAGCCGACAACCGCTGCGCCGGCAGGTTGGGCAGAGACTCGTTCAGGCCGGTCCAGGAGGCTCCGCCGTCCAGCGAGCGCCACACGCCGAAGGCGTTGGCAGCGACGATCTCCTCGGGATCGCGGGCGGAAACCGCCAAATCCGTGATGGGCGCGCCCAGAACGGACTCGCCGTGGTGAGCGGTCTGGTCGGTCCAGGTGAGCCCGCCGTCGTCGGAGCGGTGGAGCTGGTTCCCGTAAGCGTACAGGCGGGCGGAGCCCGCCGGAGCGCGTAGCCCGCGGACCGGCTCCGCAGCCAGTCCGGTAATGGCTGGCGCGCCTTCCTCGGCACGCGGGGGCGGCGTGGCGCGGCCGGGCAGCCAATGCTCGAAGTCGGCGGTTTCCAGAACCCTGCCCGAAGCCACCCGGAGGAAAAGCCGCGACCCGTCCTCGGAGAACCACACGCGTTCGACCGGTCCGGAGGCGGGGGAGGCCAGTGCCAGCTCGACGGCGGCGTTGCCTACACGCCGCCAATCGGGCGCCGGTCTGGCCGGCTGGGCCAGGGCCAGCCCGCCCAGGGCGAGCCAGCCCATTGCCATGCGGCCAGCCCGTAGTGTAGCCTTATGACACATCCGATGAGTCCATTCTATCGCGCCTGGCTGTCCGAAGGCACCGGCCAAGCCCTTGGCTTCCAGCCACTTCGTGAAAAATTTGCGCTTGGCGTAGCACTTGCATGCAATTTTGGTGGTAGACTAGGGTTTCGGGCAACGCCGGCCCTGGTAGTATAATCGGCAAAGGAAGGTGTGCCATGCACGGGCGCATGCGCCTGGGTGTGCGGGCGTTTGTTCTGCTGCTTGCAGCAGGCACGCTGGCCGTGTGCACCGCGCAGACCTCCTTACCAGGTTCTAACACCGCCGCCAAGCTGGTGTCGCTGTCGGGCCAAGTGTCGGTGTTGCGGGACTCGGTCCCCTGGGCCTTGCAGCCCGGCGACGAGGTCAGGCCGCAGCAGGTGATCCTGACCGGCCCCGACGGCTACGCCCTGTTCCAGCTCTCCGACGGCAGCGACTTCGAGGTCTTTGCCAACTCTCGGGTGGTGTTCCGAAACAACCCCGGCAACCTGGGCGACCTGTTGGACATGCTGATTGGGCGGATCAAGGTGCACATCCAGAAGTGGGGCGGGCAGCCCAATCCGAACAACGTGCGCACGCCGACGGCGGTGATCTCCGTGCGGGGGACCGTGTTCGAGGTGGCCATCGAGGACGAGGACGCCACAACTTTCGTGAAGGTGGAAGAGGGCCAGGTGGCGGTTCGGCATTTGCTGAAGGGCGGCGAGCCGAAGATCCTCAACCAGGGCGAATGGCTGCGTGTCTACAAGAATTACCCGCTGGCCCGGAAGATGCTGGAGCGCGACTCGGTGATCCGGGCGGCCATGCGGGTGCTGACTGACGCGCTTTACACCGCGGTCTACCGCGGCGGGCGCGTCAGCGGTCCGATGGGGATCCCCGGCGGCGGCGCCGGGGTGCCTGGCGGCGGCATGCCGACCGACCAGCCTGCGCCCGCGCCTCCTCCCGCCCCCGGCGGCGACCCGACCGCTCCTGCTCCTCCCCCTCCGCCCGGCCCGTAGGCCGTGCGAAACTAGTCTTCAGAGAGATGCCGCACAAGAGCTGTGGATTCGGCGTGTCCTTGTTCGTCTGCTGGGCATTGCTGGGCAGCCCGGCGACGGGCCGCGCGCAGGAGGCCGGAGTTGCCCCGCCGTGGGAGGTGCGCAAGAACGTCTCGGTGCTGGCGGAGCAGGCCCGGCGACTCGAGCCGGTGCTTGAGCAGCTCCGGCCCGCCGAGTGGGTACGCCAGGGCGCTCCGGAAGCGTATGCCACGCAGCTCAAGAGCACCCGCGAGCAGCTCGGAGGCTTCCTCGACGCCACCGGCAAACTCACCCGAGAACCGGAGCGGCTGACGGCGGCTCTGGAGGTCTTCTTCCGCCTGGACAGCCTCGGGGCCATGCTGGGCTCGCTGGCCGCGGGCGTTCGCAAATATCAGAATCCGGCGCTGGCGGACCTGCTGGAAAGCATGGTGGCCGAAGGCGCCGCCAACCGGGAGAGACTGCGCCAGTACGTGGTGGACTTGGCCGCCGACCAGGAGCAGGCTTTCAAGGTGGCTGACCAGGAAGCGCAGCGCTGCCGGGCGCTGCTCAGCCGGCAGCCGCCGGCGAAGAACGCGGCCAAGAAGGAGCAGCGATGACCGAGGCACACACCTACGCCTGTAGCATCTGCGGCGAGGCCTCCACGGAGATCTGCGTCTGGTGCACCAAGGACACCTGCGCGAACCATCTCTGCCGGAAGTGCTTGCGCTGTAGCGACTGCTGCGAGTGCGAGGTGCCGCTGGAGGGGGTGCAGGCGGCGGAAGAGCCATAGGTCCTACGGGGCGCGCCGGCAGAGAAGGTTGTCGATCAGCGGACACCTCAGCGGCTGGCCGCGCAGCACTTCTTGTACTTCCGGACGCTGCCGCAAGGGCAGGGGTCGTTGCGTCCCGCCTTGGGCGGCGCCGTTCGATCCCCGCTTGCCTGTGACGGCTGCCTGGATACCATTCTGGCCAGAGGCGCCCGACTGTGAAGGAAAAAGCGCTTCAGCCCCGCGCACAGGTAGTTGAGACCCGGCTCGCCGTCCGGCGTCCGGATGAAGCGATATTTGGGGCATCCACCGTTGCACATGGCCAGCGTTTCGCATTCCCGGCAGTAGCGCGGCAGGGCGTTCCGCTTGGCCTCACCGAACGCGCGCTGCGCCGGGCTTTCCAGCAGTTCGGACAGCGGCCTCTCGCGGATGTTTCCCAGCCGGTGCTCGTGATCGACGAAGTGGTCGCACGGGAAGAAGTCCCCGTTATGTTCGAGAACCGGGATCTGGCCGCAGGTCTCGCGGAAAACGCACAGCGAGTGCTCCAGGCCGCGCAGCGGCCGAGACGCCTCCTCGATAATCTGAACCGTCATCCGACCGGTGTCCCGCTCGATCCATTCATCGAAGATCCTGCATAGGAACGATCCGTAGGCCTCCGCGGACGGCGTATGTGGACTGACGCCGGCCTCCGTCTCCGGCGCGCGCTCCACCACCGTGAGAAAACCCAGGTACTGGCACCCTATGTCCCTGAAGAACCGATAGACGGTGAGCGGTCGCCGGACATTCAGGTTGTGCACCACGCAGACGATATCGGTCGGCACTCCGTGCTTGCGCAGAAGATCGAATCCGCGCAGGGTCTGCTTGTGAGTGGGCCGCCCGCCGCGGGTGACGCGATAGGCGTCGTGCAGTTCCGCGGGGCCGTCGAGGCTGAGACCGACGCTGAATCCCTCCGAGGCCAGAAAGCGACACCACTCTTCGTCCAGCAAGAACCCGTTGGTCTGGATGCCGTTCAGAATGCGCCGGCCGGCGGGCCTGTGCTTGCGCTGGAGTTCGACCACCTTCCGGAAATAATCCACGCCCAGAACGGTGGGCTCTCCTCCGTGCCAGGAGAAGGCGATCGCCGGCTCCGGCGCGGCCTCGATGTGCTGGACGATGTACTCCTCCAGC
>CAYGVJ010000196.1:0-7181 GCA_964353255.1 uncultured Solibacteraceae bacterium
AATCGATGTCGGTGGTCACATCGCGAAAACGCGCCTTTATCCACGGGCTGCTAGCCCACTCGCCGCCCCGCTCCCCGCCGCCGGGCGGGAACCGGATACCTCCACCCCCACCCACCGAGTCGCGCCGGTGGCTTCACCCTGCGCCTGCCGCAGCCCTCTCCGGTACCGCGCCAGCGTCGCCAGGGCAAGCCCGTGCCTCTGACAAAACTCCACCCGGCTCAGTCCGCTCGCCTCGTACTCGGCCACCAACTGCTCGGCCTGCGCCCGGCTCCGCCGGCGCCCTCTCTTTCCCACCTGCTCTTCGCTCACCCTTCCACTTCACCATCAACCCCCTCGCCTGAACAGATGGGTTGCTCTGACGCATACGATCAACTCGCGCTTGGGAAGATGTGTGGGAGATTGCAGGGGCCTCGGAGGCGCTTCGCAGAGTGGTTGGACGCTGAGCAACCGCGGTTACGAAAGCAGCTATGGAGCGTTGACACCCACAGGATTGTGGACCTCAGGAACCGCTCAGACCACCCCAGTCTCGAGCCCATCACCAGGACGGAGGCGGAAGAGATGGCCAAGCGGTGCCGAGATTTCTTGTCACTGATTCTTGGGTGAAGTGTGAGCGAAAGCCTTCGCTGCAGCGCACGCCCCCTCGCCCGCCTCGCCCTTCCTGCCCTGGGCGGCCAGCTCGCGGTCACATCTCCGCTGTCAACTTTCGCACGAACGCCCCCAGCTCGTCCCGAAGCCGCTGGAACGTCCCCTCGCAATCCCTTACCAGCGGCGCCATCCGGTGCCATGTCAGAAGGAACGCGTAGACCGACCGGAACACGTGACGAAACTCCAGGTATTCTCTGAGGCGGCCTGCCAGCCACGGTGAAATCACGGCTCCCCGGCGCGCGCTGGGATCGGCCATCGACTTGAGCAGCGCGCTGTGCCAGGCGTCTCCGCTCGGCAGGGCTCCGTCTACCCCCAACGAGATGCGCTTGAAGATGTTTTCCACACCGCCGTAGAAGGAGTGGAGCATCGCTCCGAGCGCCGCCACGTCGAGGCGTCCCGGCTCACCCAGGGCGCAGCTATCCACCACGGGACGGAATAGATCGACCAGTTTCTGGAGCTGGCCGAGTTCAAACTCAATCTGGCTCGCCAGCTCATCCCACACGCCGCAGCTCTCCGTGCTCCCTGAGGTAGCGCACGAAGTCGCTCTCCTCGTCCAGATCGATTAGGTCCAGTTGACACCCCAGCGCCTCGTGCGCGTCAGCCATGGCGCGGAAGAACACCTGCGGCGGCAGGCCCGCCACCGCCAGGTCGATGTCGGAGCCCTCGCGCAGCCGGCCTTTGGCTACCGACCCGAACAGGTACACCTCCCGCGCCCCGGCCGCCTTCAGTGCGGCGGCCGCCCGCTGGATGGCTTGCCGCAGCTCCTCGCTCAGTCCTTCCAGGACTTCGGGGGAAGAACCCATACTTCCGATGATACCCCCTACCGCCTTTGCGCCTCCGTCTCGACCGCTTCCAGCTCCTTGCCGGCTTCGGCCCAACGGCCCTGCGCGGCCAGCTCGCGGTAGCGGCGCAGGTGCTGGCGGATGGTTTCCAGCTTCCGCTCCAGCGGCGCGACAGCAGGCGGCGGCGCGCCCGCTGCCGGAGCCTCCACCGCCGCCTTGGCCACCTCGGCAACAGCGCCACCCATCACCCTGGCCAGTTCGCCAACCGCCAGCTCGTAGGTGTCCGTGTAGATCAGGCTATTGCCCAGCGCCAAAGCCACCTTCTTCAACTGCGGCATGCGCGCTTCGGCGGCTTGAATGTAGAGCGGCTGGACATACAGGAAGGTGTTAGCCACCGGCAGCACCAGCATTTGGGCGCGCAACACCTGCGAGCCTTGCTGGTTCCACAGCGTCAAATCCTTGGAGATGGTCTGGTCCTGGTTGATGCGCGCCTCGATCTGCATGGGGCCGAACACCAACTCCTGCTTGGACAGTTGCAGCACCACCAGCTGGCCCAGGTGCGGGCCGTCGCAGCGCGCCACCATCAGGCCGATCATGTTGTCCTTGTTGCGAGGCGTGAAGGGGGTAATCAGCAGGAACTCGGCCCTATCCTCGCCCGGCAGGCTGGCCACCACATAACTGGGCGCCAGCGCCTCGGGGCGCCCGCCCGCGCCCTGGGTGGCGCGGGCAATGTCCCAGAGGTCTTCCTTGTTGTAGAAGGCCTGCGGGTCGCGCATATGGTAGGTGCGGTAGATCTCGGCCTGAACGCGGAAGAGCGTCTCCGGGTAGCGGGCGTGAGCGCGCAAGTCGGCGGGCATCTCCGAGAAGGGCCGCAGCAGGCGTGGGAACAGGTGCTGATAGGCCCGGATGATGGGGTCGGCCGGATCGAAGATGTAGATGCGCGTCTCGCCGTCGTAAGCATCCACCGTGGCCTTGACGGCGTTGCGCATGTAGTTGATCTCGCCGATGCCGCCCAGCGTGGTGCGGACGGAGTACGGGTGCGCCGCCGAGGAGGTGTAGCCGTCCACGCACCAGACCAGCCGGCCCTCCTGGGTCAGCACCAGGTACGGGTCGTCCTCCCAGGTGATGAAGCGCGCCAGAACGGAAAGCCGCTGGCGCACGTTGCGCCGGATCATCATGCGGCTCTGGGGCGTCAGGTAGCCGGTGAGCAAAATGTTGAAGTCCCCCTGCGCCAGGGCTGCCGTGATCCGCATGGGCAGCGAGGAGACCGGGAACCCGCCCCGGCCTTGGTAACGGGCGAAGACGTTGTCGGCGCCGGAGGGGTAGTTGAACTCGGCCTGCTCGGTGTGAACGAAGACCGGCTCGTGATTCACCTCGCCGTAGTACAGCTCGGGGCGGGTCAGCTTCAGGCTTGAGGTCTTGACGACCGGGGGCGCGTCCTGGACGAAGAGGTGGGGCAGGCCGTCGGGGGTGATGCGGTTAGCCTCGGCCATCACCATGCCGTAGCCGTGGGTGTAGATGAAATGCGGGTTGATCCAGCGGGTGCGGGCGTCGGGCAACAGCCGGATGTCCAGCTCGCGCGGGGTCAGCAACACCTGGCGGAGCTGGCCGTCGATGGTGTAGCGGTCCACGTCCGTGTCGGCGAAGGTGTAGTAGGGCCGCAATGCCTGGATCTGCGTAACCGTGTCGTGGAAGGCGCGCCAGTCCCACAGGCGCACGTTGCTGAGCAGCGCCTGGTGCTCGGCCGGGTCGAACCGGCCCCCGATCTTGGCGGTGGACTCGGTTTCCGTGAGCCGCCGGTCCAGCCCGTAGGCGCTGCGCGTGGCCTGAATGTGCGTCTGGATGTAGGGACGCTCGATGGAGATCTCGTTGGGGCGCACGTAGGCCGCGGTGACCAGGGGCGGAACTGCCCAGCGAACCAGCAGCGCGATAGCCATGAAGGCCGCCAGCTTCCAGCGTCTCGCCGCCAGCAGGATGGCCGCCGCCAGGCAAGCCACGATCAGCAGCCACTGCAAGGGCAGCGCGAAGTTCAGGTCCACCCAGTCCACTCCCACCATGAAGCCGTGATCGTTCCAGACCATCTCGTAGCGGCCCAGGAAGAACTGAAAGGCCAGGCCCAGCAGGAACACCACAGCCAGACCGCGCAGGAACACGGACTCCAGGGCGCCCTCCAGGCGCAGGAGGCTGACGTCGAACTGCCCTCCCGCCTGGAGCTCCGCGAGGCGGTCACGCAACTGCCAGCCACGGGCGGTCAGCCAGTAGACCAGGGCGGCCACTACCGCCAGAGTGAGCAGAAAGCTCCGCAGCAAGGAGTAGAACGGCAGATCGAACAGGTAGAATCCCAGGGGCAGGCCGAAGACCGAGTCCCGCCAGGCGGCGGCCTCCACCGGCAGGCCCCGGCCGCCGAAAAAGCGCACCACGGTCCAGGTGTCGATGGTGGCGGCGGCCAGCAGAATGCCCACCAGCAGCAGGACCACCGTCGAAATCCGGGCGTACAGCCGATGCTGGCCCAGCCGGATGCCGGCGAACTTCATGGAGCGGGCGTGGGCCGCCCACAGGACCACGAACCCCAGCAAGGCGGCCAGCGCCACCGGCAGCAGGCTGTAAAGCAGGATGGCGATCCAGGTACGCACCTGGTCCATCTCCTGCCACCACTTGTACTCGATGACGTAGCGCGCCGCCGCCCGGGCCACCAGCAACACCAGCAGAACGACGATGACCAGGATGGCCCAGCGGCCCCTCACGGGGTTGGCCTTGTCTCCCAGCCGGGGAGGCGCGGGAGAGTCGAAGTCAGACATAGTTACCTCCTCCGCCCTTGCGGGCGGGCTTTCTCAAAACCGGCGCCACACCACGGCTCCGTTGACCACCGTGGCCACCGGGGCGCCCCGGAAGTCACGGCCGTGGAAAGGCGAGTTGCGGCCCTTGGAAAAGGACCGGTTGACATCGTAAGTCCAGTTGAGTTCGGGATCGAAGATGGTCACGTCGGCCAGCGCGCCCGGCGTCAGCCGGCCACGGTTGCTCCACCCCAGGATCCTGGCCGGACCCCAGGTAAAAAGCCCCACCAGGCGCGGCAAGGAGATCCTGCCGGAGTGCACGAGCACCTCGAGGGCCACCGCCAGGGCCGTCTCCGAGCCGATGATCCCGAAGGGGCACTTCTCGAACTCCTGCATCTTCTCGCTGCCCGGATGCGGGGCGTGGTCGGTGGCGATGGCGTCCACCACCCCTGCCGCCACCCCCTCGCGCAACGCCTCGACGTCGGCGCGCGAGCGCAGCGGCGGCCTCATCTTGAAGTTGCTGTCGTAGGGTAGCACGTCCGAGTCGGCGAGTGCCAGGTGGTGCGGCGTCACCTCGCAGGTCACGGCCAGGCCCCTGGCCTTGGCCTGCGCCACCATCTCCAGCGAGCGCCGCGTCGAGACGTGCGCAACGTGCAGCCGGGCGCCGGTGGAGGCCGCCAACAGCAGGTCGCGCGCCACCATGACGTCCTCCGAGCAGCCGGGGATGCCGCTTAGACCCAGGCGCGTGGACTCCACTCCCTCGTGCATGTCGCCCCCCGCACTCAGGTTCAGGTCCTCGCAGTGGTCGATCACCGGCAGGTCGAAGGCCCGGGCGAACTCCATGGCCCGCCGCATCACGCGCGAGTTCATCACCGGGCGGCCGTCGTCGGAGATGGCCACCGCCCCGGCGTTCTTCATCGAGCCGATGGCCGCCAGCTCCTCGCCCGCGCTGTTCTTGGTAATGGCCCCGATGGGGAAGACGTTGGTCACCGCGGCCCGCCGCGCCCGCTCCAGAATGTAGCGGGTGACCGTGGCGTCGTCGTTGACCGGCTGGCTGTTGGGCATGGCGCAGACGGAGGTGAACCCGCCCGCGGCGGCGGCCTTCGATCCGGTCTCGATGGTCTCGGCGTGCTCGAAGCCCGGCTCCCGCAAATGCACGTGTAGATCGATGAAGCCGGGCGCCACCACCAGGCCGCCGGCGTCGAACACGGTTGCCGCCAGAGCATGCAGGTTCGGCCCGATGCGGACAATGTAGCTGTCCTTGATCAGGATGTCGGCCACGGCGTCGAGCCCCGAGGCCGGGTCGATGATCCGTCCGTTCTTAATCAGCAGCTTCGCCATGACCGCCCAGAATGCGCTCCAGCACCGCCATGCGCACGGCGACGCCGTTTTCCACTTGGTTCAGGATGACCGACTTCTGCGAGTCGGCCACCTCGGAGGAGATCTCGCGCCCCCGATTGATCGGCCCGGGGTGCATCACGATGACGTTCGGCTTGGCCAGATCCAAATGCTCCAGCCGCAGGCCATAGAACTGGAAGTACTCCCCGGCCGGGAAGGCCGCTTCGTGCTGCCGCTCAAGCTGTACCCGGAGCATCATGATCACGTCGGCCTCCCGGATGGCCTCGCGCATGTCATAGGTGATGCGCACGCCGGGCGCAATGCGGGCCAGCTCGGCGGGCACCAGGGGAGCCGGGCCGCACAGGACGATATCCACGCCGAACTTCGCCAGCAAATGGATGTTGGAGCGCGCCACGCGGCTATGGGCGATGTCGCCGATGATGGCCACGCGCAGGCCCTCCAGCGAGGGCCGGTGATCGAGGATGGTGCGCGCGTCCAGCAGCGCCTGGGTGGGGTGCTCGTGCGTGCCGTCGCCGGCGTTGATGATGGGCGTGGGCAGGTGCCGCGCCAGGAAGTGCGGCGCCCCGGAGGCCGCGTGCCGCATGACGATGGCGTTGGGGCGCATGGCCGCCAGCGTGTTCAGCGTGTCCACCAGCGATTCCCCCTTCGAGAGGCTGGAGCCGGCCGCGGTGATCGACACCGTGTCGGCGCCCAGACGCTTGGCGGCGATCTCGAAGCTGGTGCGGGTGCGAGTGGAAGGCTCGAAGAACAGGTTGACGATCATCTTGCCGCGCAAGGTGTCCAGCCGCTTGAAGGTGTGGTTCTCGAAGGGCTGGAAATCCCGGGCGCGGTCCAAGATGGCTTCGATCTCGGCGCGTTCCAACTCCTCGGTCCCGAGCAGGCCCCCAGGCATGGTTCCCTCAGGCGACTTTCTCGACCAGCAGGACCTTCTCGACCTGGTCGATCTCTTTGAACTTGACCTCGATGATCTCGTTGTCGGTGGTCTGCACGGCGCGGCCCACGAAGCGGGCCTCGATGGGCAGCTCGCGGTGGCCGCGGTCGATCAGCACCAGCAACTGCACACGGGCCGGGCGCCCCAGGTCGAACAGCGCGTCCAGGGCGGCGCGGGTGGTTCGCCCGGTGTAAAGCACATCGTCCATCAGGATGACATCCATGCCCGTGACCGGGAAGTTGATTTCGGTGGCGTTCAGGACCGGCTGGTTCGAGACCATCGAGAGGTCATCGCGATAGAGCGTGATGTCCAGGACCCCGACGGGGATGTCGCGGTTCTCCAGCGCCTTGATGCGGGCGGCCAGCCGCTGCGCGACGGGCACGCCCCGGCGGCGTATGCCGATGAACGCCAGGCGGTCCAGATCTTCGGTCTTCTCGAGGACCTCGTGCGCCAGCCGGACCAGGGTCCGCTCGATCTCCGAGGCGCTCATCAGTTGCGCTTTCTCACGGGTCGGGATCATAGGCCACTCAGCAATCGCTTAAGGGTATCACAGGGCAAGTGGAATAGGCATTCTTGCCTGTTTCTGGAGTTTTTACATTTCCTGAGAAGATTGAAGACTGGCGGCTCCAGGCCTCGTGGGACAGGCGGTTTCGCCTGTCCGCCCACTGGAAATGTTCGACTACCGCAGAC
>CAYGVJ010000197.1:0-7179 GCA_964353255.1 uncultured Solibacteraceae bacterium
TGAACTGCGTGCTCGGCCCCACGGTCACGCCCTGCGGGAAGTGCGCGAGCTGCACGGAGATTGCCTCGGGCAGCGCGCTGGACGTCATCGAGATCGACGCCGCCTCCAACCGCGGGATCAATGAGATGCGGGAGTTGCGGGAGAACGTCCGTTACCGCCCGGCTCGCGACCGTTACAAGATCTTCATCATCGACGAAGCCCACCAGATCACCAGCGAGGCCTTCAACGCGCTGCTGAAGACCCTGGAAGAGCCCCCCGGGTGGGTGGTCTTCCTCCTATGCACCACCGAGGCGCACAAGATCCCGGCCACCATTACCTCGCGCTGCCAGCATTTCAGTTTCCGTTCGGTGGACTTCGAGGAACTGGTGGCGCGGCTGGAGTGGATCTGCGGGCAGGAGGGCATCCAGGCCGACGCCGAGACGCTGGCGGTACTGGCCCAGGTCGGCGAGGGCAGCGTGCGGGACTCGCTTTCGGCCCTGGATCAGGCCATCGCCCACTGCGGCACCGAGCTCAAGGCCGCCGAGGTGCGCGCGCTGCTGGGCGTGTTTTCGCTGGAGGCGCTGGACCGGGTCACGCAGGCGCTGGCCGAATCCGACCCGGCGCGCATGCTCGAGCTGGTGGACGAGCTGGTGCGCAATGGCCATCACCTCCAGCATTTCTGCCGCGAGCTGACGCGCTACTTCCGCAATCTGCTGGTGGCCAAGATCGCCGGGCAGGACACGCGCGCCATCGCCGCCTCGCGCCAGGAGCGCGAGCGGCTGGCCTCGATTGCCTCGGGTTTTTCCGAGCAGGACCTGACGCGCTACCTTCAGCTCACCCTGGACCTGTTCCGCGACCTGCACTTCTCCCTGCAACCCCGCCTGCACATGGAGATCGGCCTGATCCGGCTGGTGGAGGCCGGCAAGCTCGTGCCGATCGAGGAGGCTCTGGCGAGCCTGAGCGGCGCGCCGGGACCTGCGCCGCTGCCGGGCGAAGGGGCGGCCGGCCCGCCGGCGGTGGCGCCGCCCGCGTTGTTCGAAGCCCAGCCTGCGCCGCAGCCGGCCGGCGCTTGGCGAGAGAAGCTGCGCACCGCCTTCATCGAGCTGGGCATGAAGTTCAGCGCCGACGCCGTCGAGCACTCCGAGGTGCTCGACTCAGGCGCCGAGCTGCACGTACGCGTGCCCAAGGAGTTCGCGCTGGCGATGCGTCCCGACGACCTCCAGAAGGCCGTCAAACACCTGGGCGGCGAGCGGCGGAGGGTCAAGATCAGCTTCCTGGAAGCCGCGGCGGTTTCGGTGACCCGGCCGCCGGCAGCGCCCGACAGCCAGGACGACGCGGCACGGCGCGCCCTGTCGCACCCGGAGGTGCAACGCTTCCGCGAGCTTTTTCCCGACGCCGAAGTGCGCGGGGTACGCAACCTGAAAGAATAGGCTCTAGGATCAAGGAGGGCAGACGTGAGGATTCCCCCGCAGATGGGAAACGTGCAGGCCATGCTCAAGCAGGCCCAGCAGATGCAGCAGAAGCTGCAAGAGGAGGTCGCGCAGATCCGCGTCGAGGCTTCCGCGGGCGGCGGCATGGTCACGGTGCGCATGGACGGCCAGAAGCAGGTGCTGGGCGTCAAGATTGACCCGGAGGTAACCGGCGACTTGGAGATGTTGCAGGACATGGTGATGGCGGCCTTCAATGGAGCCGCCCAGAAGGTGGACGAGGAAGCCAAGCAGAAGATGGGCGGCATGCTGGGCGGCATGGGCCTGCCGCCGGGACTGCTGTAGGCGCGGACCGCGCCAGCGGGCCCCGCCGGCGGGGAGCGGCGCGGTACCGTAAGGGACGCTCAATATGCCAGACTATCCCGAACCGTTGGCGCGGCTGATTCAGGAGCTCAAGCGCCTGCCGGGCATCGGCCAGAAGTCGGCCCAGCGGGTGGCTTTCCACCTGCTCCGCGCGCCGCGCGAAGATGCTGAGCGCCTCGCCCAGGCGGTGCTGGACGTCAAAGACAAGCTGGGGCTGTGCGGCGTCTGCAACAACATCAGCGACAGCGAGTTGTGCCCCTTCTGCGCGGATTCGGGCCGGGACCGCTCCCTGATCTGCGTGGTCGAGGAGCCCCACAGCATCCTGCCCATCGAGACTACCCGCCAGTACGGCGGTCTCTACCATGTGCTGCACGGCGCCCTCTCGCCGCTGCGCGGCATCACTCCGGAGCAGCTAAGGATCACCGGCCTGCTGGAGCGGCTGGCCGCGGGAGAGGTCAAGGAGATCATTCTGGCCACCAACCCCACCCTGGAGGGCGAGACCACGGCGGCCTACCTCGCCAAGCTGCTCAAGCCCCTCGGGGTGAAGGTCTCTCGCATCGCCATGGGCGTCCCAGTCGGCAGCGACCTGGAGTTCGCCGACGAGGTCACCATGTCGAAGTCGCTCGAGAACCGGAGAGAGATGTAGGGGGCGAAAGGCCTGATGGAACCGCTCCCTGACGGTCGCGGCTCGGCTAGATGGACGGTGCTCCGAGTGTGTTACCGAGCCGCGCGCGTAAGCAAGCGGTCTCATCGGGAGAACATTAGCCGCGATGGCGCGTAAATCGCAGCCACGACTGGCGCCTCTCTTGAGGCTTGCTCGCCTGTTGCACTGCGGTTTGATCGTACGTCAATAGCGACGTACAACAGTCTCATCGTACGAGCAGGCCGCGTTTCTGAGCAGCCAAGCGCCGAGCCAAGTCTCGGCGCGGCAGACATGAGTGTCCGCGCCACGGGTTGAGTCAACACGCTGTGGTGGCCACCCTGTGGCGCGGCCTCTCAGACTGCCGAGCCCACACTCGTGTGGGCTCATGTGCCCGGGTTATCGCGAGAAATGCGGGCCAGCCTAAACGAGAGAGATGTAGCGGGCGGGTCTTTTTCCCGGAGGCCGCCGGGCGTCAGCGCCCCGATCTCCACCTCTACGAGCTGGTTCGGTTCCCGCGGGCGGGCGAGTTCGACCTTGATGTAGTTGTCGCTAAGCGCCGTGCCCGGGCGGCCCAGGGTAACCACGGAAAGCCGCCGGCCGAGCATGCTCTGGCGGAACTCGAGGTTCTTCTTCGCCCCGAGTTCGCGCAACAGGCGGTTGCGCTCCTTGCGCACCGGTATGGGCACCTGACCAGGCGCCGCGGCGGCCGGCGTGCCGGGCCGCGCCGAGTAGGTGAACACGTGCAGGTAGGTCAGCGGCAATCCTTCCACGAAGCACCGGGTCTCCTCAAACTCAGCTTCGGTTTCCCCGGGAAAACCCACCATTACGTCAGCGCCCAGAGCGGCTTCCGGCATCGACTGGCGGGCCTTTCGGATCCGCTCCGCGTAATGCCGGGCGCGGTAGTGGCGACGCATGCGGCGGAGCACGGCGTCTGAGCCCGACTGGAGCGGCACGTGCAGGTGCCGGGCCAGCCGTGGCGAGCCGGCCAGCAGCTCCAGCAGCGGGTCGGCCACATCCAAGGGTTCGATCGAGCTCAGGCGCAGCCGCTCGAGGGCGGTCTCCTCCAGCAACCTCTGTAGCAGATCGGCCAGCCGCACGCGCGGCGTAAGGTCTCTGCCCCAGCGTCCCAGGTTGATGCCGCTGAGCACCACCTCGCGGTAACGGCTGGTGAGACTCTGAACCTGCTCGACGACCCACTCGGCAGGAGCGCTGCGGCTGCGCCCGCGCACTTGCGGAACCAGGCAGAACGAGCAGCGCTGGCTACAGCCGTCCTGGATCTTCAGGTTGGGACGGGTGCGGTCCTCGGCGTAGCCGTCTGCGGCAGCCCACCAGAGGTCGGTCTGGATGTTGGGGTCACCCACCTGGATCAGCGCGCGCTCGGGAGCCGGGCAGGCCAGCAGCTCGGAGATTTGGGGCTTGTGCGAATTGCCGACCACCCAGGCCACACCTGGGAAGGCGGCGAGTTCTTCGGGTGCCCGCTGAGCGTAACACCCGGTGACGACAATGCGCGCTTGCGGGTTCTCGCGCTGCACCTGCCGCAAGGACTGCCGCGCGTCCTCATCGGCCGAGGCGGTCACCGTGCAGGTGTTCAGGATCACCAGTTCGGCCTGGCTCCGCGGCGCCGGCCGGAAGCCTCGCTTCACCAACCCGGCCGCCAGGGCGGCGCCTTCAGCCTGCGAGGTGCGGCAGCCGAAGCTCTGAATGAAGAACGTCCCCACCTACAGGAGATTATAAGTAGCCCGGCAGGAGGGTGAAGTCCGCGCCCCGAACCGCCGATCCGTGGGAAGGGGATTCTCTGCGTGGACCGGCTCCTGTCCCAAGACGAAATCGACAGCGTCTTTCGCGGCCTTAAGCAGAAGAGCCGCCAGGACGAGGCCAGCAAGGCCGTCCCCTACGATTTCCGCCGGCCGGATCGCATCGCCAAGCATCAGCTTCGCTCCATCCACCTGCTGCACGACAACTTTGCGCGCAATCTGGCTTCCAGCCTCTCGGCCTACCTGCGGGCCTATGTGATCGTGAACCTGGTGTCAGTCGAGCAGATTTCCTATGTCGAGTTCTGCCAGTGCCTTCCCTCGCCCACCTGCCTGGTTTCCCTCAGCATGAAGCCCTACGACGGCAATGCGGTGCTGGAGATGAACCCCACTCTGGTCTTCCCCGTCCTGGAGATGCTGCTGGGGGGCACTGGCAAGTCCAGCTCCAAGATCAACCGTGAAGTCACCGAGATCGAGCAAATCGTGCTGGATGGGCTGCTCCGCATCATCCTTCAAGACTTGCGGCAAGCCTGGCACGGCGTCACGCTCATAGATTTCGCCATCGAGACGCACGAGACCGAGCCGCAACTGCTCCAGATCCTGGCGCCGAACGAAGCCGTGGTGGCCATCGGTCTGGAGGTTCACATCGGCGAAAACTCCGGGATGATGAATGTCGGAATGCCTTCGATCATCATCAAGATGTTGCGGCAGAAGTTCGACCAGCAATGGTCGGTGCGACGCACTGAATCCACGGCGGCCGAGCAGAGCCGCACACTGGGTCTGCTCAAGCCTGCCCAGATGAAGCTGGACGCCCGGCTGGAGGGTCCCACGCTGCTGGTATCGGACCTGCTGAGGCTGACGACAGGGGACGTGCTGGCCTTTGACCACCCGTTGCACAGGCCCTTGAACTTGCTGGTGAACCGAAAGTTGAAGTACCGCGGCCAGGTAGCCACGACCGGCCGCAAGAAAGCCTTCCTGATCGAAGAACTGCACAAGCCCGTGGAGTAGGGGAGGGTGCGCTTCGCGCCACGGCGTCCCGCTGCCGCAGCGGGTACAATGGGATCGTGGGCTGGTGGGGCTCGTGGAGCGGCATCGTGGTGGCGGGCTTGCTGTCCGCCCAGACCGGGCTGTTTCCACTGAAAGACGTGCGGCCCGGAATGAAGGGGGTGGGGAAGACCGTCTTCTCCGGGGCCCGGGTGGAGGAGTTCGGCTTCGAGGTGCTGGGGGTCCTGGAGAACGTCGGTCCCGGGCAATCGGTGATCCTGGCCCGGCTCTCGGGCGGACCGCTGAAGCAGACCGGCGTGTTGCAGGGCATGAGTGGCAGCCCGGTCTACATCGGCGGCAGGCTGGTGGGAGCCGTGGCGATGGCGTTTGCGTTCTCCAAGGAGCCCATCGCCGGGATCCGGCCGATCCAGGAGATGCTGCGGGTGCGCGAGACCGCCCCCGAGGGCGCGCCTCAGGCGGCCGCCCGATTGGCGCTGGACGGGAGCCAGCCTCTGGCGGCGCTGTTCCCGCCGCAGGAGGGTCTTCTGGCGGCCGGAGGCAAGCTCGTGGACATCGCCACGCCGGTCAGCTTCGGCGGCTTCACGGCCCGCAGTCTCGAGCAGTTTGCGCCGCAGTTACGCGCCCTGGGGCTGGAGCCGCGCCAGGGGCTGGCCGGGGGCAGCCAGCCGGATGAGCGCCTCGGGGATCCCGCCAGCCTTCAGCCGGGTTCGATGATCACGGTGCAGCTTCTCAGCGGCGACATGAGCGTGGGCGCCGACGGCAGCGTGACCCACGTGGAGGGCAACCGCATCTATGCCTTTGGCCACCGCCTCCTGGCGCTGGGCGCCACGGATTTACCCTTTGCCCGCTCGGAGGTGCTCACGCTGCTGCCCAGCCTGGCGACCTCCTTCAAGATCTCGGCGGCGCGGGAGTGGCTGGGCGCCATCACCCAGGACCGCAGCACCGCCCTGGCCGGAGAGTTGGGCCGGCGCGCGGCCACGATTCCGGTCACCATCTCCGTGCTGCGACAGGGGCGGGCGGAGAAAGCTCCTCTGGCCCGGCAGTCCTACCGGATGCGCATGGTCAACGGCCGCATCCTTTCGCCCTTTCTGCTGCAATTGGCGGTGTTCTCGGCGCTGGACGCCACCGAGCAGGGCTTGGGCGAGTCCACCTTCGCGGTCAGCGGAGAAGTGGAGTTCGACGGCGGCGCGGCTCCGCTGAAGCTGACGAACATGTACTCGGGCGACTTCAACGTGCCCTTGCAGACCTCGGTGGGGACCGCGCTGCCGCTGGCCTACGCCATGCAGAGCGGCTTCGAAGGGCTGCGGCCTAAGAAGATCGCCCTCGAAATCCAGTCGTTCGACCGCAAGCGCCAGTTGCAGATCGAGCAGGTATGGGCCTCGCGCCGCGAGGTGCGGCCCGGCGAGCGCCTGGAGTTGACGGTGGTGCTGAGCGGCGAGAACGGTCTGGAGGTCACCCGCAAGGTCGGCTACGTGATTCCTGCCGGCGCGCCGACCGGTCCCTGGCAGTTCACGGTGGCCGACGCCAACACCATTAACCTGACCGAGATCCGGCAACTGGCCGCCGCGCTTCCCAAGACTGCGCCGCAGTTGATCGCGCTGCTCAATTCGCTGCGGCCCAACACCAGAGCCTACCTGCGGGTATCCCGCGCTGACCCGGCTTATGAGGTGGCCGGCAGGACGCTGCCGACTCCGCCGCCCTCGGCAGCCTTGATTCTGGCGCGCGGACAGGCTTCGCTGGGCGGCGCGCTTCCGGTGGGAAGCTCGACCATAGCCGAGTTGGAGATCGCCGTGCCGGACATGGTGGTTTCCGGCTCCCGGAGCATCCAGGTGGAGGTCAAGGAATGAGGAGACTGCCCCTGCTGGTCTGTCTGGCGGCCGGCGCGGCGCAGGCAGCCGGCACGCTCACCTGGGAGATGAATTCCTGGCGCGATTTTCTTGGCGGCCGCTTTGCGGGCGTGTCGCTGGCGCGCGACGGACGCCTGATGCTGGGGCCCGGCCTGGAGACGCTG
>CAYGVJ010000198.1:0-6962 GCA_964353255.1 uncultured Solibacteraceae bacterium
TCGCCACCGCGGGCTGCAACGTGAACTGCAAGATGTGCCAGAACTGGGAGATCTCCCAGGTGCGGCCGGAGCAGGTCCGCAGCACCTATATGCCTCCGCGTGAAGTGGCGGCCCTGGCCAAGGAGAACCGGTGCGCCTCGATCGCCTACACTTACAGCGAGCCAGTCATCTTCTACGAGTACATGGCGGATACGGCCGAGGCCGGCCGCGCCCTTGGAGTCAAGAGCGCCGTGGTCACCGGCGGGTACGTCCTCGCCGAGCCTCTCAAGAGGCTGTGCCAGCAGGTGGACGCTGTCAAGGTGGACCTGAAGGCCTTCTCCCAGAAGTTCTACAAGGAAGTGGTGAACGGCGACCTGAAGCCGGTGCTGGACGCCTTGGTGACCCTGCGCCAGCAGAACATGTGGACCGAGATCGTCTACCTGGTGGTGCCTACCTTGAACGACGGCGACCAGGAATTCAAGGCGCTGGCGCGGTGGGTCAAGACGGAGCTGGGGTTGGATGTGCCCCTGCACTTCTCGCGATTTCAGCCGCAGTACCTGCTGAGGAACCTTCCGCCGACGCCGTTGGATACTCTGGAGCGCGCCAAAGCCATCGCCGACGCCGAGGGGATTCACTACGTCTACATCGGCAACATACCCGGCCATCCGGCGGAGAACACTTACTGCCCGAGGTGCCGCCGCGTGGTGGTGGAGCGCGAGGGCTTCACGGTAAACAGAGTGCACATCCGGAAGGGCAAGTGCGCGTATTGCCAGCAGGCCATCGCCGGCTTGTGGCAGGGGTAGCGAGCGTATGAGAAACCAGACGGGTCTGCGAGTCCTTCTGCTGTCAATGATCTCGGGCGCCTTGCTGGTGGCGCCCAACTGTAGGAGTTCCGCCCAGAAACCGGTTAGCCGGCAGCCCGCGGTGGCGGGAGCGTTCTACCCGGCGGATCCGCAGGAGCTCGGCAAGATGCTGGACGGGTTCCTGGCCCACGCGCAGGTTCCGGCCATTCAAGACCCTGTGCTGGCTCTGATCGTGCCCCACGCCGGCTACGTCTATTCCGGCGGAGTGGCGGCGCACTCCTACGCATTGCTCAAGGGCCGCAAGGTGACCAGAGTGGTGGTGATCGCCCCCTCCCACATCGATTCCTTCGACTTCTCGGCGGTCTACGACGGCGAGGCCTACGTCACGCCGCTGGGAAGCATCCCGGTGGACAAGGCCTTCGCCGCGAAGCTCGCCGGCATAAACCGGCTAATCAAGCTGTCCAGCCGCGGCCACGTCAGCTCGGGCGACCAGCGGGAGCATGCCCTCGAAGTGCAGCTCCCCTTCCTTCAGCGGACGCTGGGAGAGTTCAAGCTGGTGCCGATCATCATGGGCGCGCAGAACTACCAGATGAGCCGCGCCCTGGGGGTCTCCCTGGCCAAGTTGATTCCGGGGCCGGACACGCTGCTGGTGGCCAGCTCCGATCTCTCGCACTTCCACCCTTACGACGACGCCGTCAAGCTGGACCGCAAGACGCTCGAGGCAATTGAGGAATATGACTACCTCACCGCGTCGCGGAACTTCGAGGGCCGCATCTGGGAGGCCTGCGGCGGCGGGCCTGTCGTGGCCGCCATGATCGCCGCCGAGCGGCTGGGGGCCACCGAGGCGAAGTTGCTGAAGTACGCCAACTCCGGCGACGTGACCGGCGATCGCAGCCAGGTGGTCGGCTATGGCGCAGTGGCCGTGATCAAGTCTTCGACGCCGCGCGCCTCCAGCGGGCCGCAGTTCTCGCTCAACGAGCTGGAGCGGCAAGTCCTGCTGAGGACGGCCCGGAAGGCGGTCGAGACCGCGGTGAAGGAACGCCAGTTGTACCAGCCGCCCGCGGCCGGGTTCGACTCGCTCATGCGGGAGCGCGGAGCCTTCGTCACCCTGAAGGAAAAGGGGCAACTGAGGGGGTGCGTCGGTTACGTGGGAGCCACCAAGCCGCTGCTTCTGACGGTGCGGGACGTAGCCGCGATGGCCGCCGTCAACGACCGCCGCTTCCGGCCCGTCAGCACCGCGGAGCTGGACGAGCTGGAATACGAGATCTCGATACTGTCTCCGCTGCGCCGGGTGGCGGATGTCAAGGAGATCCGCGTGGGACAACATGGGCTGGTGATGAAGAAAGGCGACGCTGAGGGGCTGCTGCTGCCCCAGGTCCCCACCGAGCAGGGTTGGGACCGGATGACCTTTCTCCAGGAGACCTGCCTCAAAGCCGGGCTGCCTGCGCGCGCCTGGCAGGACCCGGACGCCGACCTCTTCATGTTCACGGCCCTGGTTTTCGGCGAACACCCAGCCGCTCAGAAACCGGCCCCACGACCAGGTTCACCACGGCCATAGTAGGACATGCTTCAGCTTGTCCAAAAGGTAGGACATGCTTCAGCTTGTCCAAAAGTAGGACATGCTTCAGCTTGTCCAAAAGGTAGGACATGCTTCAGCTTGTCCCACTTGAGACTTGGACAAGCTGAAGCTTATCCCACTCGTCCTCAAACACGCCCAGACGCCGCCGGACGCTCATTTGCGGCGGCGTGCGACCGCTTCAGCCGCCGCCCCCAGCGCCGGCGCCACGTTCACCACCCCCATAGGCAGGGCGCCTACACCCACGCTCACCCCAGCGCCGAAGCCAGCGCGCGGAAGAACTCTGCGGGTGTGGCAATCCGCAGCCCAGTGCGTTTGGCGACGCCCGGCGTGAAGTGCTTCGTGTTGTGAGTCAGCAGCCAATCCGGCTTGGCGGCTGATGCGGACAGGACCACCGGCACATCCGACCCATGCCGCATGAGGTGGCGGCTTCTCCCAACCAGATCGCACTCAGGATACGGGACCACCTCGGGGGCCGTCAGCTTGATCAGGCGGTGATAATCCTCGATCAACTTGTCAGCGGCCGGCGAGGTGAGCCGACCCGCATGAAGAATCAGGTTGTCCTCGACCTCGTCCCGCACCACTTCCGCCAGAACCAACCGGCAGACGCCGGCGGCGCAGAGTGACAAGACAGCCTTGTCCAGCCCCCACGGAGAGATGATCCCGCCAGTGAGTACATTCGAGTCCAGAAACAGGCGCAGACGCCGGCTGCGGTTCATTTGCCGCGGCCCGCTCTGGTTCGTCCCGCAGGCCCGCCTCTGCCGTATCGCCGGGCATACACGCGCTTCCGAGCCTCCGGCAGCGTGGCCAGGATGTCAGCGGGCCTCGCGCCAGCTTCAGCGAGAGCCGAACTGATCCGCCGGCAAAGATGCTCGAAGCGCCGTTGCTCCGGCAGCAGCATGAGTCCGTCACCCAGTCGCAAAACCGCGAAAGGCGCGCCGTTTCGCAGACCCAGGGACTCCCGAAATTGCTTGGGCACGGTGATCTGCCCTTTCTCGCCGATTCTGGTGGTGGTTAGGTACTCGACGGTCTCGCCCGAGATGCTGTTCGCCATGGTCCAGCCTCCTGGTAGGAATATCCTACCACACCTCACCTCTGCTCGCCAACGCCGCCGGCGCCACGTTCACCACCCCCATAAGCAGGGCGGTCTCCAGGAAGCCGAAGACCGGAACAAGGTACGCGCTCAACAGGACCGCGCCCAGGCACGCCCCCGCCAGATCCAGAGCGTAGAGGGTTCCCGGGCTGCCCCCTGCGCCTTTCGCGCCGGCGAAGAACACCCGGCTGGCTACCGGGAACTGATACCCGCCCAGCAGGCCGCCGAGCAGAGCCGCCACAGGAAACAGGATCTGGCTGACCCAAAAAAGCGCCGACGGACTGCTGATCCGCGCCAGCCCCTCAAACAACCCGTACAGCGCGAGCGGAGACAATGCCGCCACGGCCTGCACCGTGGCCAGCGCTCGCATCCCCGCCCCGCTCCGCACTCCCAGGAAGCTCCCCAGCGCCATACCCGCCATGAAGCCCGCGATGACGATGGCGAGCTGGTGGTACACGTAGCCATAGATGGCCTGAAAGCCCAGCAGGAGTAACATTTCCAGGCCGATCAGCGTAAAGCCCATCGCGGTCACGCAGTAGCCGGCGCTCGCCCGCGGACGGCGCTCCTTCCGGGGCAGCCAGCGCAACAGCGCGGCCAGCGCCAGCAGGAGCAGCCCCACTGCCGCCGCGATCCCGCCGAACTTCGCCTCGGCCAAAAACTGGAAAACTTGGCGATAGCCTCGGTTGAACTGCGTGCTCCACAAGGCCACGTTGAAGTAGTAGGCGATGGGTGCAAAGTCCCGGTTGACCGGCGTTTCCGCCCGCGGCCGTATCTGCGATTCCAGATCGCGCAGGCGCTCCGCCGTCATGCGGAACGGGAGGTAGTACTCCCGCACATAGCTGGTCCGCAAGCCTCGTACATGAAGCCGGGCGATCAGCTCCCGGGCGTCGGCGGTGACGATCCCCGCCCGAGTGGCGGCGAAGAAATGCACCGCGGGACCGGGAATGGCCACTACCTCGGGAAAAACCTGGCGCAAGGTGTTATTGATGCATCGCAGGAAGTCGGCCAACTCCGGGCTGATATAGTTCTCTGCCGCCGGGAGCTGGAAGGAAAAAATCCCTCCAGGGGCCAGCCTTCGGGCGGCCTCGCGGAAGAACTCGACGGTGTAGAAGCGGTTCAACTGCGCCGTGCGAGGCTCCGGGAGGTTGACGATGATGACGTCGAAAGTGGAATCGGTCGCCTTCAGGAACAGGCGCCCGTCGGCACTGTGCATGCGCACCCGGGCATCGGCCCGCAGGGGCATCCATTGCCTCGGGAAGTAGTCCCTGGCCAGATCGAGAATGGCAGGGTCCAGCTCGACATAGTCAACGCGCTCAACAGTGGGATGCTGGAGGGCCTCGGAGAGGCTGCCGTTGAGCCCGCCGCCGATCAGCAGCAAGCTCCGGGGCGCCGGGTGCTCCAGCAGCGCGAAGTGCACGGCTTCCTCGGCCGCCGCCGGGTCGGGCGCGTGGAACACAACCAGACCGCTTTCCATCAGGCTGCGGCTGCCCTCCGTCTCCACCACCGCCAGACTGCCGTATACGGAGTTGCGTGTTGCCGCCAGGTGGAAGCCGCGCCAGAGGTAGCTGAGCGAGACGGCCTCCACTCGGCGGCTGGCCGCAAAGCACAGAACTGCGCCGATCAGCAACGCCGCGGTCACCGTGCGGCGCATGGCGCGCGCTCGAATGACCAGGCCGGCGGCGGCCAGCAGGTTCAGCAAGCCGACCAACGAGGCGATCTCAAACGGGCTCAGATAGCGGATCAACACCAGGCTGGCCAGAATCCCGCCCACGCCGGAACCCGCCGCCTCCAACAGGTACACCACCCCAGTGGCCCGTGCGGTGGACGCGCCGGCTTCCTCCGCGTAGAGCCGGCTGCCCGCCGCAAACAGCCAGCCCGACAGCGCACAGAAAGCGCTGAGCACTAGAAAGGAAACCGCCAGCATCGGGCCGGGACCCAGGATTTCTCCAGGGAGGGACTGGAAAACCCACCGGCTGGCGCGGGCCGCCCAGATCGTGACCGGGAAAGCCGCGGCAATGAGGACCTCGAGACCGGCCACAAGCCGGCGCGCCGGGCGCAGGCGCGCGACCAGGCGGCCCAAGAGGCTGCTGCCCACGGCAGCCCAGAACAGCCAGCTCGCCAGCATCAGGCCGAGCGAAACCTCGTTCCCGTAAAAGATCACGATCAGCTCGCGCATCAGCACGATCTGCGCGACTACTGCCGTGAAGCCGATCAGGACGAGGACCGCCCGGATGGTCCACGCAGCCGCCGGTTCTGGAAGGTTCTTTTGAGAGTCCACGGCAACAGGGCTAAACTTTGATTATGGCTCCCGAGGGCAATCCCGCGGACCGGCGCCAGGCGCTTATCCGGCTCCTGCGGCTGGGCGGGCTGAGCGCGGCAGCTGCGGGACTGGGAGCATGGCTCAGCAGTCGCAGCCGGCGCCCGGAAGAACCGGCAGCCCCCGACCAGAGACGCAACTTCACCGTACCCCGCGACCCGAGCCTGCCTGAAATGGCCGTCATTCAAGGGGACGATCCGCGGCGGCTGGTGCGTAGGGCCATCGAGGAGCTGGGCGGCATCCGGCGCTTTATTTCCCCCGGCGACGTGGTGGTCATCAAGCCCAACATCGCCTGGGATCGAACCCCCGCGCAGGCCGCCAACACCAACCCGGACGTGGTCGCGGAAATGGTGCGACTGTGCCGGGAAGCCGGCGCCAAGCGGGTTGTCGTGACCGACGTGAGCACCAACGAGCCCCGGCGCTGCTTCCAGCGCAGCGGAATCGCCCGCGCCGCGCGCGCCGAGGGCGCTGAGGTCGTCCTGCCGGAAGATCGCAGGTTCCGGGAAGTCGATCTGCGCGGGGACGTCCTGGCCACCTGGCCGGTGCTGGAGCCGTTCCTCGCCGCCGACAAGATGATCAACATCCCCGTGGCCAAGCACCACAACCTGACCGGCGCCACGCTGGGCATGAAGAACTGGTACGGGATCCTGGGCGGCCCCCGCCATCGGCTGCACCAGCGCATTCACGAGAGCCTGGCGGACCTCGCGGATTTCATGCGCCCCACCCTGACCATCATCGACGCTTACCGGGTGCTACTCCGGAACGGTCCGACCGGCGGGAATCTCGAGGACGTGGCGCTCAAGAAGACTCTGATCGCCGGCACCGACCCCGTGGCCCTGGACGCCTACGCCGCCAAGGCCTACTGGGACCTGGACCCCCAGAGACTCCTGTACTTGAAGCTGGCCAGCGACCGCGGCCTGGGCACGCTGGGTTTCGAGAACCTGCGCACTCGCGTCGCCATCATCTGACAGCGCCCGCCCCGCCGTTGACAAGGCCTCCCCGCCCCGTCTACCATGGGGGCATCACTGAGAAAGGAGGTGGTCCAGCAAATGTCATCTGGCAGTAGTAGACCTTGTGAGGTGGCCGACCCCTGAGTCGAAACTTCTAACGTAGCCGGCTTCGAATCAGTGGCGAGGCCCAGGTTCCTGCGGACCGGCTGCCTCACAATGGTTCGGATGGGCCGCGGGTCCATCC
>CAYGVJ010000199.1:0-6723 GCA_964353255.1 uncultured Solibacteraceae bacterium
GATTCGAGAAGCTGCTGGCGAGCTACCCGCCAGACCGCCGGCGGTCGGCGCTGGTTCCCATGCTGCTATACGCGCAGGACGAGCTGGGCAGCGTCACTCCGGAATTGGTCGGGGAGGTGGCCCGGCGCCTGGAGCTCCAGCCCGCCGAGGTCGCCTCCGTGGCCAGCTACTACTCGATGCTGCGTCAGGAGCGGCCCGGAAAGCACCACATCCAGATCTGCACCAATGTGAGCTGCCAGCTTGCGGGAGGGGCTGAGCTGTTCGAGCACGCCTGCCGGCGGCTGGGCATCGGCCACCGCGAGGCGACCCCGGACGGGAGGTTCTCGCTCGAGGAGGTCGAGTGCCTCGGCGCCTGCTGTTGGGCTCCGGCGCTCATGGTCAACTACGAGTACCACCACGGGGTCACGCCGGAGCAGTTCGACCGGCTGATCGAGGCGCTCCGACAGGCGGACTGAACCATGCTGTACAACGAGCCCAGCCCGCTGGAAGTCAGGATCCTGACGCGACGCTTCGGCCTGCCCGATTCGGCCTCGCTGGACACCTACCTGGCCACCGAGGGTTTTGCCGGCTTCCGCAAGGCCCTGGCGATGAAGCCGGAGGAGATCCTCGAGCAGGTGAAGATCTCGAACCTGCGCGGCCGCGGCGGCGCCGGCTTCCCCACGGGGCTGAAATGGGGCTTTGTGCCGCGCGACTCCGGCAAGCCGCGCTACATCGTGGTCAACGCCGACGAAGGGGAACCGGGCACCTGCAAGGACCGGCTGCTGATGGAGAACGATCCGCATCAGCTCATCGAAGGGATGCTGATCGCCGGCCTGGTGGTGGGCGCGCGCACCGGCTACATCTACGTTCGGGGCGAGTACCGCTACGTGATCGAGGTTTTGGAGCGCGCCATCGAGGAATGCCGCCAGCGGGGCTACCTGGGCAGGAACATCCTGGGCCGCGGGTTCGATTTCGAAGCTTACACGCACACGGGCGCAGGCTCCTACGAGTGCGGGGAAGAGTCGGCGCTGCTGGAATCGCTGGAGGGCAAGCGCGGCGTGCCTCGGATCCGCCCGCCGTTCCCGGCCGTGGCCGGCCTCTACCGTTGCCCCACGGTGCTGAACAACGTCGAGAGCTACTCGTCGATTCCGGCGATTCTGCGCGAGGGCGGCGCCGCGTTCGCGGCTCTGGGGACGCCTCGGGACGGCGGCACCCGCCTGTTCTGCATCTCCGGGCACGTCCACCGGCCCGGCGTCTACGAGCTGCCGGTGGGCTTCAACCTGCTGCGGATGATCCACGAAGCCGCCGGCGGCGTGCGCGACGGCAAGAAACTGAAGGCGGTGATCCCGGGGGGCTCGTCTTGCCCGGTGCTGAAAGCGGAAGAATGCGACCTGGCCATGGACTACGACAGCGTGGCCAAGGCCGGCAGCATGCTGGGCTCGGGCGGCGTCATCGTCATTGGCGAGGACGCCTGCATGGTGCGGGTGGCGTCGCGGATCATGCGCTTCTACGCGCACGAAAGCTGCGGTTGGTGCATTCCCTGCCGCGAAGGCACGGCCTGGCTGCGGAAGCTGCTCGCGCGCTTCCACGCGGGCGGGGGAACACGCAGCGACCTGGAGCTGATCGGGGACGTAGCCCGGAACATGCTGGGGCGCACTTTCTGTCCTCTCGGGGACGCGGCGGCGATGCCGACCATCTCGCTGGTCGAGAAGTTCCGCGACGAGTTCGAGGCGCACCTGGACGGGCGCGAGTGCCCGTTCAAGTCAACCGTCAGTGAGGCGGCGGCGTGATGGGCAAGCTGGTCAAGTTGACGATCGACGACCGGCTGGTGGAGGTGGCCTCCGGGACGCTGGTCATTGAGGCCGCCCGCGGCGCCGGCATCGAGATCCCCGGCTTCTGCTACTACCGGGGCCTGGCGTTGCAGGGCGCCTGCCGGATGTGCCTGGTGGAGGTTGAGCGAGCGCCGAAGCTGATGACCGCCTGCACGTTGCTGGTCGCCGAGGGCATGGTGGTGCGAACCACGACGCCGCGCGTCCGGCAGGCGCGCCAGGCGATGCTCGAGCTGCTGCTGACCAACCATCCGCTGGATTGCCCGGTCTGCGACAAGGGCGGCGAGTGCGAACTCCAGGACGTGACGTTCGCCTACGGGCTGGAGAAGAGCCGCTTCAGCGAGGTCAAGCGCCACGTTGACGAGCGGCAGTGGTCGGAGGTGGTCTACTATGACCGCCCGCGTTGCATCCTGTGTTTCCGCTGCGTGCGGATCTGCGACCAGGGGATGGGCGTCGCCGCGCTCAGCATCGTCGATCGCAACGTTCGCAGCGAGATCGCGCCCAACCGGGGCGACCACCTGGAATGCGACGAGTGCGGCATGTGCATCGACATCTGCCCGGTGGGCGCGCTCACCAGCCGCATGTACCGCTACCGGACGCGGCCCTGGGAGATGACTCACGTCGGAACTATCTGCGCGCATTGCGGCGACGGCTGCAAGACCACCCTGGGCGTGTACCACAACCAGATCATGCGCGGGAACAACCGCGACCGGTCGGGGCTGAACGGCGAATTCCTGTGCATCAAAGGCCGCTACGCCGCCGACTTCGTGGATCATCCCGCGCGCCTGACGACGCCGCTGCTGCGCACCGGCCAGGGGTTTGAGCCCGTCTCCTGGGCCAAGGCCATCTCCGCCGTAGCCGAGCGGTTCCGCGAGGTCAAGGCGCGGGGCGGGTTGATCGGGGTGGTCGGCTCCAATCACACCACGAACGAGGAGAACTACTACCTTCAGAAGCTGGCCCGGCAGGGCTTGGCGACTCCGCACATCGACCATCACCGCACGGGCGATGTGGCGGGCCTTGTGACCGCGCTGGCGGGAAGGGGCGGCGTGTGGGCGACGATCGCCGATCTGTACACCCGCCCGGTCATTCTGGTGGTGGCCAGCGACCTGGCGCAGCAGCACCCGCTGATTTCCTTCCAGGTGCGCGCCAACTACCACCACCATCAGGCCCGCATCTACACGGTGACGCGGGGGCCGGTGCGCGAGGACAGCTACGCCGCCCGCAGCGTTCGCATCAAGCCGGGGGAGGAACTGGCGGGAGTCGAATCGCTGCGCGCGGATTTGATGCGCGAGCCGGAACTGGTCATCGTGTTCGGTGACGCCATCCGGGGGTCTACAGTGGCGCGGCTGGTGGCCTGTGGCGATTCACTGGGCATTCCTGTGAAGTACGTCTGCCTGGTGGATTACGCAAACTCGCGCGGGGCCGCCGACATGGGCCTGCTGCCGGATCTGGGGCCGGGCTACCAGCCGTTGGCGGAGCCCGGGCTGAGCCTGGATGAGATGCTGGGCCGGGAAGATCTGGAAGCGCTTTGGGTGGTGGGGGCCAACCCGCTGAAGGGCCGTACACTGGGCGCGCGGAGCGCCTTCGTCGTGGTCCAAGAGTTGTTCCTGACCGAGACCGCGCGCGCGGCCAACGTGGTGTTGCCGGCGGCTTCGGCCTATGAGAAGACGGGCACAGTGACCAACACCTGCGGTGAGGTGCAGCGGCTGTCGCGAGCGTTGGCGACGCCCGGCACGAAGATGGATCTGGAGATCTTCCGGCTTCTGGCCCGGGAACTGGGCCTGGATTTGGGACCCGCCACGCCGGAGGCGATATTCGCAGAGATCGTGCAAGCCGCGTGCGGGTGCGGCCTCGTGTCGCCAGCCCAGTCGATCCGCTCGGCGAATGATACGCTGTTCACTTCCGGCACGCTGGGCCGGTACTCGAAGACGTTGCAGTCCGTGGCGGAGGCGCCGGGGAGCTTGTACCGAGGATGAACGCGTACCTGCTGATGGTAGTCAAAGCGGCCCTGGTCACCGGCGCTCTGCTGTTCACGCTGCTTTACATTCAGTGGGTGGAGCGCAAGATCATCGCCCACATCCAGTGCCGCCTGGGCCCCTACCGGGTGGGCCCGCACGGCCTGTTGCAGCCCGTTGCCGACACGCTCAAGCTGCTGTTCAAGGAAGATCTTCTGCCGGGCCACGTCAACCGGTTCCTTTTCCTGCTGGCGCCGGTGCTGGCCGTCTCCCTGGCCCTGATCTCGATCTCGGTCATTCCGTTCGGCCCCGAGATCGAGGTGGCCGGCGTCCGCACCTGGGTGCAACTGGCAGACCTGAACGTTGGGGTGCTGTTCGTGCTGGCGATATCGTCGCTGACGGTGTACGGCGTGGTGCTGGCAGGCTGGGCCTCCAACAGCAAGTACCCGCTGCTCGGAGCGTTGCGTAGCGCGGCGCAGATGGTGGGCTACGAGCTGCCGCTGGGCATGGCGGTGGCCGCGCCGCTGCTGGTTTCCGGCAGCCTGAGCCTGCGCGAGATCGTGCTTTCGCAGCAGCACTATTACGGCGGCTTCTTCCCGGCTTGGAACCTCTTCCGCCTTCCGGCGCCGCAGGTCTTCGGGTTCCTGGTGTTTCTGGTGGCAGCCTTTGCGGAGACGAATCGCCTGCCCTTCGATCTGCCGGAAGCGGAGAACGAGCTGGTGGCCGGCTTCCACACCGAGTACAGCAGCCTGAAGTTCGCCTCGTTCTTCATGGCCGAGTACGCCAACATGATCACCGTGTGCTCGATGGCCACGGTGCTGTTCCTGGGCGGCTGGTTGCCGCTGTTTCCGGCGCAGTACGGCTCGGATTACATGCCGGCGCTGGCGCTGGCGGCCGCGGGGGCCTTGTGGCTGTATCATGGCCTGCCTTCCGCCTTCCGGCGCGACCGTTGGAGCCTGCCGGCCGCGGGACTGGCGGCGCTGGTTGCCGCGGGCCTGTTCCTGATTCCGGCGGTGCAGGCGATCTTCACGCCGCTGTTCTGGTTCCTGGCCAAGACCGGGCTGCTGCTGTTCACTTTCATCTGGGTGCGGGGCACGCTGCCGCGACTGCGCTACGACCAGTTGATGCGGTTCACCTGGACTTTCCTGTTTCCGTTGGGCGTGGCGAACCTGATGGTCACCGCGCTGCTGGTGGCGCTGAGGGCATGAGATGGCGGCCGCGATTTTCTTGATCTTTGCCTTCCTGGCGGTGGTGTGCGGGCTGAACGTGGTCTTGCGGCGGCACCCCGTTTCGAGCGCCCTGTGGCTGATCGGGGTGATGGTGTCTCTGGCGGTGCTGTACGCTCTGTTGGGGGCGCATTTCCTGGCCGCGGCGCAGGTGATCGTCTACGCCGGGGCGATCATGGTGCTGTTCGTCATCGTGATCATGCTGGTGAACGCGGGGGCCGAGCAGAGGTCCACGGCATCTCGGATGGCGCAACACGCGGGCCTGCCGTTGCTGGCGGCGTTGCTGGGCGCGCTGGGTTACGTGGTGTGGCGAGCGGCGCCGGCCGGAAAGGTCGCGGGCGCCGCGGCAGCAGGCCGGGGCACCGCACAAGACATCGGCAGGGCGCTCTTCACAACCTACCTTCTGCCGTTCGAGCTCGCTTCGATCCTGGTGTTGATCGCCGTGGTGGGAGCGGTCGTGCTGGCCTACAAGGAGATGGACTGAGATGGACGGCGTGCCGCTCACTTGGTTCCTGATGCTGAGCGTCGTGCTGTTCGGCCTGGGGGTGGCCGGTTTTCTGTTCCGGCGGAACATCATCACCGTGTTCATGTCCATCGAGCTGATGCTCAACGCCGTCAACCTGAGCTTCATTGCGTTTGCCTGCCGGCTGGGGCAGGTGGACGGGCAGATCTTCGCGTTTTTCGTGATGGTGGTGGCGGCGGCCGAGGCGGCGGTCGGGCTGGCCATAATCCTGACCGTGTTCCGCAACCGCGCGACTTTGCAGATCGACGAGTTGGACTCGTTGAAAAACTGAGACCGATGCAGCATCTCTGGCTGATACCGCTGTTTCCGCTCGCGGGCTTCCTGGTGAACGGCCTCATGGGCCGGCGTGCCTCGAAGGCGTTCGTCAACGCGGTGGCGATCGGCACGGTGCTGCTTTCGTTCTTGTGGACGCTGAAGACGCTGGCGGCGCTGGCGCCGCTGGAGACGCCGCACCTGGAGCGCTACTTCGCCTGGATTCAGGTGGGCGATCTGCGCATCGGCTACGACCTGGCCCTGGACCGGCTGAGCGCGGTGATGCTGCTGGTGGTCACCGGGGTCGGGCTGCTGATCCACATTTACGCGATCGGCTACATGGGGCACGAAGGCGGCTACTACCGTTTCTTTGCCTACATGAACCTGTTCATGTTCTTCATGCTCACCCTGGTGCTGGCGGCCAACTTTTTGCTGTTGTTCGTGGGCTGGGAGGGCGTGGGATTGTGCAGCTACCTGCTGATCGGGTTCTACTTCCTGCGCCACAGCGCGACGACGGCGGGCAACAAGGCTTTCATCGTCAACCGCATTGGGGATTTCGGCTTCTCGCTGGGGATCCTGCTGATCCTGGTGAACTTCGGCACGCTGGAGTTCGCAGAGGTTTTCTCGAAGGTTGCCGCCATGCCGATCGAGGGCAGCGCGGGCGTGCTGACCACGATCGCCCTGTTGATGCTAGTGGGCGCCACCGGCAAGTCCGCCCAAATCCCCCTGTATGTCTGGCTGCCGGACGCCATGGAAGGCCCAACGCCGGTGTCGGCCCTGATCCACGCGGCCACCATGGTGACCGCCGGCGTTTACATGGTGGCCCGTTCGTCGGTGCTCTACCTGCACGCGCCGCTGGCCCTGGATTGCGTGGCCTGGATTGGCGTGCTGACCGCGTTTTTTGCCGCCACCATCGGCCTGACTCAGCACGACATCAAGAAGGTCTTCGCCTACTCGAC
>CAYGVJ010000200.1:0-6453 GCA_964353255.1 uncultured Solibacteraceae bacterium
TCACGCGGGAGCGCATCCTCAAGCGGCTGGTGGAGATTCTCTACGAGCGCAACGACGCGGACTTCAAGCGCGGCACGTTCCGCGTGCGCGGCGACGTGATCGAGCTCTGTCCCACCTACGACGACTACGCCTACCGCATCGAGTTGTGGGGCGACGAGATCGAGAGCCTCTCTCAGATCGACCCGCTGCTGGGCCAGGTGCGCCAGACCTACCTGCGGCTGCCCATCTACCCCAAGTCGCACTACGTGATGACCGAGCAGACGCGCGAGCAGGCCCTGGCCTCGATCGAGAAGGAGCTGGAGTGGCGGCACGCCGAACTGGAGCGGCAGGGCAAGCTGGTGGAGGCGCAGCGCCTGTGGCAGCGCACCCGGTTCGATCTGGAGATGATCCGCCAGATCGGCTACTGCCACGGCATCGAGAACTACTCGCGGCACTTCTCGGGCCGCCTGCCGGGCCAGGCCCCGCCCACGCTGCTCGACTACTTGCCGCACGACGCGCTGCTCATCCTCGATGAATGCCACCAGACCGTCCCCCAGCTTCACGGGATGTACCACGGCGACCGCTCGCGCAAGGAGACGCTGGTCGAGCACGGCTTCCGGCTACCCAGCGCCCTGGACAACCGTCCGCTGACTTTCGAGGAATTCGAGAACCGCGTCACCCAGGTGATCTACGTTTCGGCCACCCCCGGCCCGTATGCGCTGACGAAGTCGGCGGGCGTGGTCGTCGAGCAGGTCATCCGCCCCACCGGGTTGGTGGACCCGGAAGTCGAGGTGCGGCCCATCAAGGGGCAGGTGGATGATCTGCTGGGCGAGATCCGGCGGCGAGCCGAGCGCAACGAGCGTGTGCTGGTGACTACGCTCACCAAGCGCATGGCCGAGGACCTGGCCGAGTATTATTCCGAGGTGGGCGTGCGCGCCGGCTACCTGCACTCGGAGGTCAGCACCCTGGACCGCGTAAAGATCCTGCGCGACCTGCGCCGGGGCGACTTCGAGACGCTGATCGGGGTGAACCTGCTGCGCGAGGGCCTGGACCTGCCCGAGGTCTCCCTCGTTGCCATCCTGGACGCCGACAAGGAGGGCTTCCTGCGCTCCGCCGGCTCGCTCATTCAGACCATCGGCCGGGCGGCCCGCCACATCAACGGAAAAGCCATCTTGTATGCCGACCTGATGACCGACAGCATGCGCGCGGCGATCGAAGAGACCAACCGCCGGCGCAAGATCCAGAGGGACTATAACGAGGCCAACCAGATCACGCCGCAGTCGATCATCAAGCCCATCGACATGAGCCTGGTGGCGGTGGCCGAGGGCGACTACGTCACCGTGCCGCTGGAAGAGGAGCCGGAGGTCGAGGCGCTCGCACCCGAGCAGCTCGGACGCTACGTGGCCGAACTCGAGGAGAAGATGCGGGAGGCCGCCCGCAAGTTCGAGTTCGAGCGCGCGGCCCAGCTCCGCGACCGCCTCAAGGCGCTGCGCGCCCGCGCCTTGGAGTCCCTGGAGCCCGCCGCCAGTCCATGAAGGGCCTCGTGCTAAACTGTACACAGATGAGCACAAGCCCCTTATGACCACCACGCTGTCGGTTCGGATTGACGTCAAGGTGCGCAAGCGGCTGGAGGCGCTGGCCGCGAGCTCCAAGCGCTCCAAATCCTCCCTCGCCGCCGAGGCTATTGCCGCCTACGTCGAGGCGGCGGAGTGGCGACTCGGCGAGATCCAGGCGGGCATGAAAGACCTCGGGGAAGGCCGCACCGTGAGCCACGAGCGAGTTTCCAGGTGGCTGCGTTCCTGGGGCCAGCCCGACGAAACGAGCGCCCCGCAATGAGAATCGTCTGGTCGCGCCGGGCCCTGCGGCATCTGAGGCACCTCCGGAGCTACATCGCCCAGGAGAATCCGGACGCTGCCGCCCGCGTCGCCGAGAAGCTGCTTGCCGCCGTGGAGCTACTGGCTGTGCATCCCGACCTGGGCCGCCCCGGCCGGGTGGTCGGAACCGGCGAGCTAGTCGTCCCGGACACCCCTTATGTGATTCCCTATCGGGTTCGCGGCGCCCGCCTGGAGCTCATCGCCGTCTTTCACGGCCGGCAGAAGTGGCCCGCGCCCCTCTGAGCCGCACAACCCGGGTTTCCCAGGCGGCGCTCAGCACGCCTTCTGCTTGCCGACCCCGTTCACGAGATCCGCTGTGAACCGGAGCCGCGGGCGTGCGGAAAAAAGAAGCCGTTTCGATTCTCCAGCCACCAGAGATAGCCGTAGAAACCGTCAGACCAGCGCGTACCATTCCTTTGTCCTTATCATAGGCGAGATCCGGGTGCCGGGTTCCCGGCCGCCTGGCGCTGCGCCGCCAGGCATACACATGGCACTCCGGTTTGCGTTCCGGCTAGCCTTCGGGCAGAGAGTATCTGGCTGCCGGCATGGATTCAAACCACGATTCACGGCTCCAAAGGCCGCTGTCCTGCCAGGGGTGAGCCTCCGGCGTCTTGATCGAGGTGAACCGCTCCGCCTGACCGTCAGAACCGGAACAGGTAGCTCAGCTTCACGAACACCTGGCGCCCGGTGTTCAGGTTCGGGGAAGCCGTGAGCTGAAGATAGGGCGGCCGCAAGGGGTCGAACAACAGATTTTCATAGATGTCGGTATAGCCCAGGTAGAAGGCCGTCCCTGGATGCAGGAGGTAGGTCAACAGGAAGTCGTAGCTCAGGCGCTTGGTGCGCTGTAAGTTCACCAGGGAGGCGTTGGGTAGAACGCCGCTGTAATCGACGATGGCGCGGAGAGAAAGTTCGCGATTGAACTGGTAGTTCAACTTGGAGCGCATAATGTGGTTGTTGTAGACGGCCAGGCCGGGGCGGGTTCGCAGGTGGCTGTAGATGTATCGCTCGTCAAGCCGGAGCCGGGGCGTGGGCCGCAGGGTTACGCTCAAGCTGCCGTACCGCGAATCGGCCAGGAACGGCGCGTAACCAGAGGCCGGGTAGTAGTTGATCGCGGAGCCGTGAGTGTAAAGGCTTTCGACCGCCAGCCAGCGGAACCACTCGCTTGTCAGGATGTAGTTGTTGCCCGCCTTGCGGAAACCCCGCCCCTTGTACAGCTCGAAGGCCTCGGTGCGGCTGAAGGTGAAACCCGTGAGCCGCGTGAATTGCATGTTCCACTCGAAGTCCACTTCCCAGTCCTGCGCCTGCCCGCGGCGGTTCCAGTTTCCCAGCGCGACGATCGCCGGACCGAAGTTGACCAGCGCTCTCTTCTCCCGCCACCACTTGTAAGCCAGCCGGTTCTTGAACTCGCGGATGTCGGTGCGGGTAATGAATCCGAGATCGGCGCGGAACTCCGGGCTGCGATCGGTGTAAGTGGAGTAGTACTGAACCTTGCGGTCCGAGCGGCTGAGCCGGGCGTAGTAAGCGTTGCCGGAATGCCTGCGGCCTGCGACCGGTTGCGTTTGGCTGGTGACGGCCTGCCCCGTGAGGAAGAAGCCGCGGTTCAGATGCAGCCGGGCGTCGAGCGAGGCGACGCGGTTGTAGCCGGAGGAGAACTCCCGGTCGGTGCCAAAAAAGCGGACATGGGAGTCCTTAAACAGATCGCGTTGCAGGCTCACGACCACGTCGGTGGCGCGGCGGCCATACAGTGAGTCGGAAGCGGCGACCATTTTTCCGGGCGCGCGATCGTCGGCGGCCAGGAGGCCGATTCCCCAGCGCCCGACTTTACCCGTGAGCCGCACGCCGTACTCCGGATCCACGATGCGGCGGGAGAAGAACAGGTTCTGCGGCGTGTTGAAGTACGAGGCGTTCTCGATGAAGAAGGGACGCCGCTCCGGGTAGAACACCTCGAAGCGCTGGTTGACCGTCACCTGGGGCTCGTCGGATTCCACCTGGCTGAAATCCGGGTTGAGCGTCAGGTCCAGCGTGAGCGCGTCCCTGATGACCGCCTTGCCGTCGATGCCGCCGCGGAAGTCCGGTTCCGTGACCATCTGCGGCGGGCCGCCCACCGGCCGGTCCAGGTAGCGGGCGCCCGAGAAAAGCCCGTAGGGGATGAACTGGATGTTCCTGCCGGGCGAGATATTCTCCAGGCCGTCCAGGTGTCCGAACTGCGCCACGAACTGCGGCAGCTTGCGCCGGGTGACGGCGGGCCACATGGAGAATTCGTTGTTGCGGTTGATGAAGCGGCCCAGAACCACGC
Source organism: uncultured Solibacteraceae bacterium (assembly GCA_964353255.1). Lineage (GTDB taxonomy): Bacteria > Acidobacteriota > Terriglobia > Bryobacterales > Bryobacteraceae > VFZS01. Next base: position 4,150 of record CAYGVJ010000200.1, read on the forward strand.
CCCAGCGCTGCTTGGGCGTGTCGGGGAAACGAAGCGTCCGGAAAGGGACGGTAATCAGCACCACGTAGCCGTCGGCGGTGATCTTGGCTTCGGTGTACCAGAGGCCCTCCCAACTGAAGTCGTCTCCGTAGCCGTCCGTGGTGACGCCGTCGAACTGGATGGCGTAGGGATTGACGTCGAACCAGTAGGCGTGCAGGTGATCGTGGAACGTATCGATGTTGATGGTGACGCGGTCGTCGGTGAGGATCTGCTTCCGCTTCGCCACGCGGGCGCGGATCAGCCTGGGGTCGTCCTTGGCGATGAAGGCGACGTAGAGGTGCTTGTCGTCGTAGGAGAGAAAGGCGGTCGTGGGCTGGCTCACCGGAACGCCATCGCCGGGATCCATCTGGCGGAAATCCGTGACCGTGAGTTCCGCCTCGCGCGGCGTGCCGTTGAGAAAATCGGCCAGTTTTGGCGCCCGTGACACGCGAGGGATACGAAGGGCGGGCGTCGCGTCCGGCTGAGCGAAACAGGCCACGGAGAAAAGGCCGAAGAACAGGAGACTCGAACGTGGCGTCAATTCCAAATCATATCAGGGGGGAGGGCGCGCTCACGCGCCGTGCACGGAGACAAAACCTGTTTTCGAACCTCTTCTCCACCCCGACAACGCTGTTTTGCCAGTCGCTCCTCGGGTAGGGGCCGGCGGATGCCACTACATCCCTGCCATGATTGCGTGGCATAATGGAGGCCAGAGGCGGTTCCATGAAAAATTTCCACCTTCCTCTTCCTGAAGGAACCTACGCCGAACTCCGTGCCGAGGCAGAACGGGTCCAACTGCCCGCAACAACCGTAGCTCGGGAGGCAATCGCACTCTGGCTTCGCGCCAGAAAGAAAGTGGAAAGGCACAACGCGATTGCGGCATACGCGGCAGAGATGGCCGGCACGCCATTCGACCTGGATCCCAGCCTGGAATCGGCCGCGATCGAACAGTTGATGAAATGGGACCGGGAGGCAAGATGAGACGGGGTGAGATCTACTGGGCGGATCTCCTGCCCCGCTCAGGGGCGGAGCAGACGGGGCGCCGTCGGGTCATACTGGTGTCCGCCGATGGCTTCAACCAGACAGCCGGGTGGAGATCCGTCCTCGTGGTTCCGATGTCTACATCGATTACGCAAGCCAGACGCGGGCCTACCCTGGTCGAGATCCCCAGGGGTGTCGCGGGCCTTTCTAAGACCAGCATCGCCGTATGCCATCAAGTTACGACGCTGGACCGAGCGAAACTCACGAAACGGATCGGCACGTTGCCAGCGGACCTCATCGAAGACCTCGGGAGCGGTCTAAAGGCCGCTCTGGACCTGGATTGACTCGTTTTGCCGACGAACGTAGCCGAAGTTGGAAAGTCGCTTTCCTGGGCCCCCAGGCATTGGCTCCCCACCCTGGATACATTTCGAACTCTGGTGGCCGTCGGAGCCTAGCGTTCGAACCCGTTAGGTGCTTGGAAACGCTTAAGTTAATGTGTAGAGGGTGCCTTTTATCCAGCCTGGGAGCCCAGGGTAGGCTCGTCTCGAACCGTGTGCCGTGTCCGAGACCTCGTAGTGACCAAGAACTGGATCCCGCTTAAGAAGCAGGTGGCTGTTGGGGCAGGGCCGACGCGACTGGTGTTCTGACTGCCAACATCTGGGCGGCGGACCATGTGCTTGCTGACGCTGGTCTCGCCAATCTCGATGCCGAGCTTAAGGAGTTCGCCGTGGATGCACGGCATGCCCCAGAGCGGGTTCTCCCGGCTCATCTTGCGGACCAGTGCCCGGGTTTCCTTGGAGACCGGCGGTCGCCCGGGTTGTCCGCGCCGGATCTTCCAAGTCCAGAACAGCCGGAAGCCCTTGCGATGCTAGGCAGTGACGGTCTCCGGCTTCACGATCACCAAGGCAAAACGCCAGTCGCCCCAAACCGTGCGCGGCCAAGCGCAGAAGAACCGGCCCGCGGCAGTGAGCTTCCGCCGCTTCTTCGCTGAGCGCTGGAGCACTCCGATCTGATGGCGAAAGGCCAGGTTTTCCAGTTGCACAGAGGCTCGCGCTTTCAGCAGTGACGAAAGAGCGTTAACACACGTTCGCGCCGCCAGCAGGTCGACAGCAGCTGCCCCAAGCCGCTGATTCTATTCTCTCGTCGAGTCTTGGCGACCCACAGGTTGGCGGGAGCGCCCCGCCGCCCGTCTCTCACCTCCCGGCGCGGTGCTTCTCCAGACGCCCGTGCAGCCGGGCGTGAGCTTCTTGGAGCACCTTGGCGATGCGCTCCAGCCGCTCCTTGTCCGGCCGGATGGCCAGACGC
>CAYGVJ010000201.1:0-6420 GCA_964353255.1 uncultured Solibacteraceae bacterium
GACCCCAACGTCGGGGGCTCGATGACCTCGACGGTGCCGCGCGCGGCCTGGCGCAATGGCGACCTCTCGGACCTGCTGACGCTGGGCGGCAACTACCAGGTGTACGATCCCGGCACCATCGCCGTGGCGCCCAACAACCGTTACAGCCGCCAGCCTTTTGCCGGCAACATCATCCCGCCGAGCCGGATCAACCCGGCGGCCAAGAAGCTCCTGGACCTCTGGCCCCTGCCCAACCAGGCGGGCCGGTCCGACGGGCGCGATAACTACTTCATGTCCCTGCCGGCCAAGGAGGACTACTGGACCAGCATCGGCCGCATCGATCACGCCTTCAGCGAGAGCCACCGCCTGTTCGTCCGCTTTCACCGGGACTTCTGGGAGGAGGACAAGAACCGCAGCTTCGGCAACGACGTCAACGGCATCATCCTCAACCGCATCAACCGGGGCATCGCTTTGGACGAGGTGTACGTGTTCAGCCCCTCACTGCTGTTCAACTTCCGCTACGGTCTGGCGCAGCAGGAGTTCCCGGAGCGCCGCGTCAGCCGCGGCTACGATCTGGCCTCGCTGGGCTTCTCGTCAAATCTGGTGGGTCTGGTGAATAAGAGCCTCGCCACCATCCCGCGCACCGCGGTGGGCTCGCTGACCAGCTTGAGCAGTTGGGAGACCGGCGACGGCGTCACCGCTTCTATCAGTCACAACGTCGTAGGGACGTTCACCTGGCTGAAGGGCGATCACAACATCCGTTTCGGTCCCGGCTACATGGTGTTCCGGGAGTTTCGCAACCGCTTTCAGGGCGATGTCTCGCCGGACTTCAGCTTCGGCAGCCAGTGGGGCCGCGGGCCGCTGGACAACAGCACCGCGCCTCCGGTGGGAGCCGAACTGGTGTCGCTGCTGCTGGGCATTCCCGGCGGGAGCATGAGCCGCAGCGGCAGCTACGCCGAGCAGGACCAGCACCTCGGCCTCTTTGTCCAAGACGACTATAAGGTCACGCGCAAGCTGACGCTTAACCTGGGCTTTCGCCTCGATCACGAGTGGCCCATGACCGAGCGCTTCAACCGCGCCGTCACCCAGTTCGACGCCGCCAGCGCGAATCCCATCGAGGCCAAGGCCATCGCCAACTACGCCAAGAGCCCCATTCCCGAGCTGCCCCTGAGCCAGTTCAAAGTGAAGGGTGGCATCACCTTCGCCGGCGTGGGCGGCAATCCACGCGCGTACTGGAGCGGCCAGGGGCTCGTTTGGTCGCCGCGCCTCGGTCTGGCTTACCAGTTGACCTCCAAGACCGTGGTCCGGGCCGGCTACGGCATTTTCAACGGCTCCATCGGAATCTTGGCGACCAATACCATCCAAGCCGGCTTCTCGAAGTCCACGCCCATTGACGCGTCAGCGGATAACGGCCTCACCTGGATCGCCACGCTCCAGGACCCGCTCCCCAAAGGACTGCTGCCGGCTCCCGGCGCCGCCGGCGGCCTTGAAACCACTTTGGGGCAGGGCACCTCCTTCTTCGCCAAGGATCGCAAGTTGCCCTACGCGCAGCGCTGGTCCATCGGCCTCCAGCGGGAGTTCCCCGCCGGGTTTATGCTGGAGGCATCCTATGTCGGCAACCGCAACACCCGGCTGAGGGTCACCCGCAATCTCAGCTTCACGCCGGGGCAGTATTACAGCACCCTCCCCTACCGCGATCAGCCGACCATCAACTACCTGAGCGCGAATTTCACCAGCCCCTACTACGGCCTGAATCCGCAGTTCACTTCTTCCACCATCACCCGCGGGGGCCTGCTCCAGCAGTATCCGCACTTCAGCAACGTGCAGTACGACGACTCGGCGGGATACTCCTGGTATCACTCTCTGCAAACCCGCATGGAGAAGCGCTTCTCGAAGGGGTACACCCTCCAGGTCTCCTACACCTGGTCCAAGGCGATGGAGGCCGTAAGCTTCCTGAACTCCTTCGACCCCATGCCTTACGAGTCGCTGTCCGACATCGACCGCCGGCACCGGATCAGCGGCAGCGGCATTTGGGAACTACCCTTCGGCAAGAAGCGCAAGTGGGGATCGCAGATGCACCCCGTTCTGGAGTTCTTTGCCGGTGGCTGGCAGTTGGCCGGCATCTACCAGCGCCAGAGCGGCCAGCCCATCAATTGGGGCCAAGTGTTGTTCACTGGCGACTCCAGCACCCTCGTGCTCCCCTCCGACCAGCGCAGTTGTGATCGCTGGTTCAACACCGCGATCTTCAACCGCAACAGCCAGGAGCAGCTCGCCTCCAACGTCCGCACTTTCCCGCTGCGGTTCAGCCATGTGCGGATGGACTCTCAGCGCCGCTGGGACTTCTCGCTGATCAAGAACTTCCGCGTCAAAGAGGGCGTCACCATGAAGTTCCGTGCCGACACCTTCAACGCCCTGAACGAGGTGGTGCTGCGGGGACCCGACAACGGCCCGACCAGCTCGGCCTTTGGTACCATCACCGCGCAGGAGCCGCCGCGTTCCTGGCAGTTCGCCCTGACCCTGGTGTTCTGAGGGTGGGACAGGCTTCAGCCTGTCGGCCCGGCTGCGGTAGAATGATGCCTTGCCGGGGCTTTCTCCTTCTTCCATCGTCATCATCGGCGCCGGTCCCGCAGGTCTGACCACAGCTTACGAACTCGCCCGGCACGGTGCCCGCAGCGTGGTGCTCGAGAAGGATTCCACGGTGGGCGGCATCGCGCGCACCGTCGAGCACAATGGTTACCTGTTCGACATCGGCGGCCATCGCTTTTTCACCAAGGTGTCGCTGGTGGAGAAGATGTGGCACGAGGTGCTGGGCGCCGACTTGCTGACCCGCTCGCGGCTGTCGCGGATCTACTACCGATCGAAGTTTTTCCATTACCCTTTGGAGCCCATGAACGCCCTGCTGGGCCTCGGCGTGCTGGAATCGCTGCGTTGCGGGTTCAGCTTCCTGGCCGCGCGCATGTTCCCGCAGAAGCCCGAGGACGACCTTGAAACCTGGGTCTCGAATCGCTTCGGCAAGCGGCTGTTCAGCGTTTTCTTTGAGACTTACACCGAGAAAGTCTGGGGAATCCCCTGCCGCGAGATTCAGGCCGAGTGGGCCGCCCAGCGGATTCGCGGGCTTTCCCTAACCTCGCTGGTGCTCCACGCGTTTCTTCCCCGCCGCCCGACCGACAAGCAGCGCCTCATCAAGACCCTGATCCACGAGTTCGAGTACCCGCGCCGCGGCCCCGGCATGATGTGGTCCCGCACCAGGGAGCTGGTGGAGGCGCGCGGCAGCCGGGTCATTTTGGGGGCGCCCGTGGAGAGGGTCTGCTGGGAGCCGGGGCGGGTGACTGCCGTCGAGGCCGCCGGGCAGCTCTACCAGGCCGAGCATTTCGTCAGCAGCATGCCCATTCGGGATCTGATCCGCGGTCTGGACCCGGAGCCGCCGGAAGCGCTGCGCCGCGCCGCGGATGACTTCCACTACCGCGATTTTCTCACCGTCGCCCTGGTGGTGCGAGGTCAGGGCCTGTTCCCGGACAACTGGATCTACGTGCATGACCCCGCTGTCCGGGTCGGGCGCATCCAGAACTACAACAACTGGAGTCCCGAGATGGTTCCCGATCCGCAAACCACCTGCCTGGGGCTGGAGTACTTCTGCAACGAAGGCGACGACTTGTGGACGACGCCGGACGCCGCGCTGATCGAGCTGGCCTGCCGGGAAATCGGCCGGCTCTCGTTGGCCGACCCCGCCGCGGTCATCGATGGCGCCGTCGTGCGCATGCCCAAGGCCTACCCCATCTACGATGCCACCTACCAGAAGGGCCTGGCCGTGGTGCGCGAGTTCCTGGAGACGGTCCCCAATCTCCAATTGGTGGGCCGCAATGGCATGCACCGCTACAACAATCAGGACCACTCCATGCTCACCGGAATCCTGGCGGCCCGCAACATCCTGGGCGCCCGCTACGATCTCTGGGGGGTCAACGTGGACGCCGACTACCAGGAGGAAGGCGCCGCCCTGGGCGAGGAGGAGCTGGCGGCCCTGGATGGGCGGGCTCGTGACACACCCGAGTCGTGCTAAGATAGGGACGATTTGGGAGGTCGTCCAATGGTAGGACTGCAGACTCTGGATCTGCCTATCGGGGTTCGAATCCCTGCCTCCCAGCCAGCCCTGCTGGAATGAGCCTGCCGCTGTATTCGGGCGCAACGTGGGACATGCTTCAGCTTGTCCGCCTCAAACTTCCCAAGGCGATTCTTTCACAGCGCGGCACACTGAACTGTGCGCCACCCGTGGCGTGGGCTTCAGCCTGCTGCTGCGGGCTTTCCGCTTGCGGAGCCCCCGGTACGGGTCCGTTCCGGACGTTCCGGGCAGCCCGCAGAAATCTGTGCGCCCCGCGAAGATTCCCGGCGTCAGTGGCACAGACTTTCCAGTCTGTGTTGGGCTTTCGCCAGCAGTTTGCTGCCCAAGGCGTGGCCGGTACTACTATTACTAGATGAAGAGTCACCCTTGGCAGCCTTCCTAGCTTCTGCCATGCTAGCCCAGAGACCTGAACCTAGGGAGGATCTACCATGTGGTCTTCTGGCGTTGCAAGGGTATTGATTGGCGCCCTGTGCGCGGTGGGAATCTCAAATGCGGGCCCGATTTACTCGGTCTACCCGATCCCTGGGTGGACGGATGGGGTCGTGTATGGCATCAACAACTCCGGTCAGGTGGCCGGCTTCGGGTGGACGGACAGCACTAACCAGGCGTTCATCGGCACCACCTCCGGCAGCACCGCCATCCCCTTGCCGGCCGGATGGTCAGCGGCGTATGGCTGGGGCATCAATGACTCCGGCCAGGTGGCCGGCTATGGGTGGAACGGCAGCACCTACCAGGCGTTCATCGGGACCCCTTCCAGCAGCACGGCCATCCCTTTCCCCTCCGGATGGTCATGGGCGCATGGCTTTGGCATCAACGACTCCGGCCAGGTGGCGGGCTTGGGCTGGAACGGCAGCAATTCCCAGGCGTTCATTGGAACTACCTCCGGCAGCACGGCCATCCCCTTGCCCCCCGGATGGTCAGAGGCCTATGGCTTGGGCATCAACGGGTCCGGCCAGGTGGCCGGCTTTGGGTCGAACGGCAGCACTCAGCAGGCGTTCATCGGAACCACCTCCGGCAGCACCCCCATCCCTTTGATCCCAGGATGGTCCGACATGCTAACCGCGGACCTCTCGATCAACGATGCGGGGCAGGTGGTCGGCTGGGGCACTTATGGCGGCTGGATCTGGGATCCGGTGAACGGTAGCCGGGCGCTGACCGGCCTGGCGCCACCGGAATGGCTCATAATAGCGGGCGCGGAGAGCATTAACGACAGAGGCCAAATCGCCGGCTACGGGTCGAACTCGCAAACGGGTTACTGGGGCCCCATCCTGCTGGATCCGATTCCCGAGCCTGCTACGGGCGTCCTGCTCGGCGGCGGGCTCATTCTGCTGGCCGCCCTCGCCCGGCGCAGAGGGCACAAGTAGCTCCGCTTTGGCCGGGCTGAAGCCCGGCGCGGGCTAAGAGCCCACCCCACCGGGTTCTACACCACCAGCTTCCAGGGCTTGCGGTAGTGGTACGCCAGCAGCCTGCGCGCTTCCTTCTGCCGCACGGTGTGGGCCTTGTCGTCCCAGTCCAGGCGCAGCTTGCTGCGCAAGGAGACGTTGCCCAGGATGCAGGCGGCGGTGGTGCGGAAGCAGGTCTCGATGTCGCTGGTGGGTTTCTGCCGCGTCTTGATGCACTCGAGGAAGTTGGCCCAGTGCGCGTCGTTGCTGTTGTTGGACGACTTGACTTCCACCGGCTCCAGTCCTCCGCCGCGCTCGGGGATCACGCGATAGAAGCTGCGGTTGACATATAGAGTTCCCTTGGTTCCGTGAAACATGGTGCCGTAACCTTGCCCCAGCGGCATATCGGCGTTGGCCAGACGGTTCTCGTAAGTGGCTAGGAACCCCTGCGGGTACTCCCAGGTCACCACCAGCGTATCGGGGGTCTCGCAATTGTCCGTAATCCAGTACTTGCCGCCCAGGGTGGTTATGGCCGAGGGCATGGGCTCGCCGAAGGCCAGGTGCACGATGTCCAGCACGTGCACGCCCCAGTCGGTGAGCGAGCCGCCCGCGTAGTCCCAGAAGTAGCGGAAGTAGGGGAACGGTTTCCGCGCCATCTCCGGGTGGACGCCCCAGCGGTTGGCGTTGAAGCGGCGCAGCGGCGCCGGCCCCAGCCACATGTTCCAGTCCAGGTCCGGCGGCGGATCGCTGTCCGGCGGGTTGCCATAGCCGTCCGGCTTGCCGTTGCCGGTATTCCAGGTGCGACAGAAGGTGACTTTGCCGAGCTGCCCGCTGCGCACGATCTCGCAGGCCTTCTGGAAGTGCACGCCCGAGCGCTGCATGGTGCCGGCCTGGACCACGCGCTGGTACTTGCGGGCGGCCTCGACCATCTTGCGGCCCTCT
>CAYGVJ010000202.1:0-6409 GCA_964353255.1 uncultured Solibacteraceae bacterium
GAGCCCCGCGCCCCTTGACCAGCTGCACGAAATCGCGATCCTTGGTCAGGACGACAGCTCCGGCTCGCCGGGCGGCCGCGAAGATCGCGGGGTCGGTTGCTTCCACGAGGTCGAGGTCTCGCACATGCACGGCCTCCACCTCGAAGCGACGGGACAGCCACGCTGCCAGGGCGGGCGACAACTGGGCGTCGATCCAGATTGTCACGTGGCGACCAGCACCGGGTGGTTGATCTCGCGAGCCGCGTACTGAAGACAGGCCTGCAAGTCCTCAGGTTCAAGGTAGGGCAGCTCCTCGAGGATTTGCTGGGGCGTGAGGCCTGCGGCGAACAAGTCGAGCACGTCGGAGACCCGGACCCGCATCCCCCGAATGCACGGGCGCCCCCCGCACTGGTCGGGATTGACCGTGATCCTGGGTAGCAGGTCAGCCATGTTCCGAGTCTACCTCTTCTTTCGCGGCGCCGCTACCACTCCGAATACGTCGTCCCCTCCAGGCTGGTCTTGTCGGAGCCCGAGCGCACGTCGAAGATGCCCGGCTCGGTCTGGTTCACGCTGGTCAGGGCGTCCTCCATGATGATCTTCCACGAGCGGTTCGATCCGGTCATCGGATCCACCGGGACCTGCCGCAGGTAGCCCTCGCTCACCAGATCATCCAGGGTCTGCGGCGCCTTCTGCTTGTCGTAGGTGTACTCGTCGATCACCGTGCGCAGGGTGAACAGGTTCTGCCGCAGCACGCTCTCCCTGGCCCGCAGGACGGATTTCTGGTACAGCGGCACGGCGATCGAGACCAGGATGGTCACGATCGTCATGACGATCATCAGCTCGATCAGCGTGAAGCCGCGCTTGGACAAGCTAAAGCTTGTCCTACCACTGCGCATACGGCGTCCCATCGGCGGCTTTCTCCGGGCTCTTGGTGTAGACGTCGAAGACGTTCTGTCCACCCCAGCTGGTCGAGCCCGGCTCGTCCTGCACGCTCCGCAGGCCCCATTCGTAGGCATTTGTCATGGGATCCTTGGGAACCCGCCGCAGGAAGCGCATTTTCTTGTCCACCTGCCCGGCCAGCTTCACGCCCTCCACCAGCATTTCCAGCTTCTCCGGATAGCACTCGGTGCCCACCTTGGTGGGTCCCAGCATCTGGGCGTCGCAGACGTCCTTGTACTTGTCGATGGCCGTCCGGACCTCCCGCAGCGCCCAGCGCAGCTCGCGCTCCCGCTCCCGCCGCACCTTGGCCCGGGCCAGCGGTACGGCCATGGCGGCGAGCAGCATCATGATGGTGAAGGCCACGATCAGCTCGACCAACGTCAAACCGCGTTGGCTGCGGCGTCGCATAGGCTACTCTTTGGGCACATTGGGCGCCGGCGCCAGCGCCGGTTTCACCTCCTGCTGCGGAGGCGCCGCCGGCTTCGGCTCCGGCGGATGCTTGGGCGCCTCCGGCGCCCGCGGGGCCAGGTTCACCCTGATCTGGGCGTCGGTCCCCGAAGCCACTCCCTTCAGGTTCTGCGCGGTGACGCCCGGCGTTCGCACGATATGCGGGATCAGCGCGATCAGCAGCTCACTGTTGTTCTTCTCCACGCTCTGGCTGGAGAAGAGCTTCTTCAGCACCGGTATTTGCATCAGCCCGGGAATGCCGGCCAGCGAGCGCGTCTCCTGGGTCTGCATCAGGCCACCCAGCAAGCTCACTTCCCCCTCCGGGATCCGGATCTCGTGCGTCACCTTGCGCTGGCCGATAACCGGCTGTGAAATCCCGCCCAGATCGATCCGGTCGCGCACGGTGGAGATCTCCAGCTCCACTTTGAGAGTCACTTCGTTAACTCCATGAACCGTCGGCGTGATGTCCACGTTCACCCCCACGTCAATGAACTGGAACTGCGAATACAGCGAGCTGAAGCCGCCCACTACCCCGCCGAAGGGCTGCATGCCGCCCGAAGCGATCGGCACTTTGTCGCCGATGCGCAACGAAGCTTTTTGCCCGTTGGCCGCACGCACCTGCGGGGATTGCAGCACCTTGGTCTGGCGGTCCGTCATCAGGGCCTGAAGCAGCGCACCGGGCAGGGTGACGGCGAAGTCGTTGGTCGAGATGTGGGCGATGCGCGCCAGCGAGATGAGCTGGGACTGCGTGCTGGCGGTAGGGGTGGTGGCGCTGCTGTCGGAACTGCTGGCCGTCACGGAGTTGCGCGGGGCGAACGTGATCGGCGAACTGAGGCCCGCGGTGCCGCCGGAGGCCACCGCGGCCGCCAGGTCGCGCGACTTGGTGCGGTTGGCCTCCATGACCAGCACGTCCACCACCACCTCGGCCTTGGGCTTGTCCAGGTCCTGAATCAGCTTCTCGGCCAGCAGCACCTGGTCCGCCGAGCCCCGCACAATCAGCACGTTCTGGGCACTATACTGATGCACCCGCCGGATGTCGGTGATCGAGCGCAGCATGGTGCTGATCTCGGTGAGTTCCTGGGGCGTGGTGATGTTGGTCAGGTAGAACACCTTCAGGACGAAGTCCTCGTAGTCCCGCCGCTTGGGCTGATTGTCGTTGGTCACGAAGATGGTGTTGGCCGACAGCGGCTTCCAGTACGACTTGGTCATGGCCTCCAGGTAATCCAGCGCCTGCTCCATGGTAGCGTTGGTCAGCTCCAGGTTCAGGTTGCTCACCATGCTGGGGTCCGTGCGGTATTCCGGATCGAAAATCAGGTTGATGCCCGCCAGCTTGCACACGGTCTCGAACAAGACCTTGGGCGGCTGCTTGCTCAGTCGCAGGTTGATCGGTTGGGTGGAGAGTGGCTTCAGCCGCGGAACCGGTTCGAGCTGTGCGATCCGCTCCAGCATCTCCTGGCGCTCCTCGGCGGCGGGCGTCAGCCCGCGCTCTTCGGGCTTGGCCTCGACCCCCTCGGCGGCCTTCTTCTTCTCCCGCTCGATCATCTGGAGCGTCACCCGCAGCTCTTGTTCAGCGATGGCCGAGGACGGGTCGATGGCGACAGCCTTCTGAAGCTCGGCCAGAGCCGCCTCCAGCTTCCCCTGCTCGCGCAGCTTCAGGCCGACCTCGACGTGTGCCTGGCCGGCCTGGAAGCGCACGCGGCGGGCCGCCATCAGGCAAGCCGGGTCCCCGGGGGCCTCCTGCAAGGCTTGCTCGAAGAGTGCCAGCGCCTTGTCCCACTGCTTGCGCTGCTCGGCCACGCGCCCCTCGGCCAGTAGTATGTCGCTTTTTCGGGCACGAGCCTCCAGGGCCGGCAGCAGCGTCACCAGCAGGCCCGCCACCGCCGCCCACCCTGCCAACCGGTTTGAAACACGCATCTTATTGACTCCCAAGGGTTGTGCTAAAATACAGTCCGACGGCGTAATCCGCACATAAATCCTTGACGTAGCAGGGCTTCTCTGCGTGGAGAGGAAACTTGCCGACCGCTCCTTCCAGCCTGAAGATCTTGGCCGCCAACCGGCAGGCCTCGCACCACTACTTTCTGCTGGAGCGCTTTGAGGCCGGCTTGGTCCTGACCGGCACCGAGGTCAAGTCCGCGCGCGAGGCCCAGATCCAGCTCAAGGACAGCTACGCCGAGGTTCGGGGCAACGAAGCCTGGCTGGTCCACGCTCACATCAGCCCCTACTCGCACGGCAACCGCGCCAACCACGACCCCCGGCGCGACCGCAAGCTGCTGCTGCACCGCCGGGAGATCGACAAGCTGCTCGGCCGCACCCGCGACCGCGGCCTCACCCTGATCCCCACCAAGGTCTACCTCAAGGGCGGCAGGATCAAGTGCGAGCTGGCCCTGGCCCGCGCCAAGAAGCTGCACGACAAACGGGCTGCCGAGCGCGAGCGCACCACCCAGGCCGAGGCGCGCCAGGCCCTGCGCAGGCGGTCCTAAGGAACGTATGCAAGTCAGAGTCGAGACTCGAACCCTTGATCAAGTTCCCTGCGATGCCCTGGTGGTAGTCGCTTTCGACAAGGGAAGCCCCGGCGGCCCCCTGGCCTGGGAAGTCACCCAGGCCGCCAACCGCCTCACCGGCGGCTGGATCGAGCAGTTGTACCAGAGCCGGGAGTTCACCGGCAAGGCCTACGAGACCGCCATATTGCACCGCCCGGCCGGCCTGAGCGCCAGGCGTCTCCTGGTCGTCGGAGCCGGCAAAAGCGACAAGTTCACCACCGCCGAGTTGCGCCGGGTCTCCGGCGCTGCCCTTCGGTTTCTCAAGCCCAAGTCGATACCCACGATCGCCCTGGCTCTGGATGCCGGCGCCGCGGCTCTGGAGCAAGTCGGTGCGGCCGTCGAAGGCGCCATCCTGGGCGACTTCGAGCCGGACCAGTACAAGACCGAGAAGAAAGAGACCCACGCGGTCGAGACCTTCCTGGCCGTGGTTCCGGGTGGTGAGGCCACGCTCGAAGAGGCCGCGCGCCGCGCCGTCATCGTGGCCGAAGCCCAGAACTTCGCCCGCGCCCTGGTGAACGAGCCCGCCAACCGCCTCACTCCGGCGCTGCTGGCCGAGCGCGCGCACAAGCTGGCCTCCGAAGAAGGCCTCGAATGCGAGATCCTCGATCAGGACCGCATGCGCCAGCTCGGCATGGGCGCCTTGCTGGGCGTCGCTCAGGGCAGCGCCGAGCCGCCCGTGCTGATCGTGCTGCGCTACCGCCCCCAAGGCGAGCCGGCGGCGGCTACGCATCTGGGCTTGGTGGGCAAGGGCGTCACCTTCGATAGCGGCGGCATCTCCATCAAGCCGTCGGAGAACATGGACAAGATGAAGTACGACATGGCCGGCGCCGCCGCCGTCATCGGCGCCATGCGGGCCATTGCCCGCCTTCAGCCCACGCTGCCAGTGACCGCCGTGGCCCCTGCGGTCGAGAACATGCCCGGCAGCCGGGCCCAGCGTCCCGGCGACATCGTCACGACGCTCGCCGGCAAGACCGTCGAGGTCGTCAACACCGACGCGGAGGGCCGGCTGATCCTGGCCGACGCTCTCACCTATGCCCGCCGCTTGGGTTGCACTCACCTGGTGGACGCCGCCACCCTCACCGGCGCTATCGTCGTGGCGCTGGGCCACGTCCACGTGGGCCTGTTCAGCAACGATGACCCCCTGCGGGACCGCGTGCTCGGCGCGGCCCGCGCGGCGGGCGAGAAATTGTGGCCCATGCCGCTAGACGACGACTACAAGGAGCAGCTCAAGAGCGCCTTCGCCGACCTGCCCAACAGCGGCGGCCGCTGGGGCGGGGCCGTCACCGCGGCCATGTTCCTCAAGGAATTCGCCGACTCGACCCCCTGGGTCCACCTGGACATCGCCGGCACCGCCTGGCTGGAAGACGCCAAGCCCTTCATGGCTAAAGGGCCTTCCGGGGTGACCGTCCGCACGCTCGTCCACCTGGCCACTGCCTGGAACGAGTAGCCCGCAGGGCAGACCGATGGAGGTGAGCGCCCAGGTGTATGATGGTGCAAGGCGGGCGTGAGTCCAAGATCTCCGAAAGGTCCAAGCATGGGGACAAGTGACATCCTGGCACCACATCGGGAACAGATCCAGCGCATTGCCGCTCGTCACGGCGCCATGAGTCTACGGGTCTTCGGCTCGGTGGCTCGGGGGGACGCCAGGCCTGACAGCGACGTGGATCTGCTGGTGGAGATGGAGCGGGGCCGCACCCTCCTGGACGTCGTTGCTATCAAGCAGGACGTGGAAGACCTGCTCGGCCGCAAGGTGGATGTAGTGACCCAGGCCGCTGTCAGCCCCTACATGCGGGAATCCGTGCTGAAAGAAGCCGTCAGCTTGTGAAGGGCGATTGGGCGTATCTGCAACATATCCTGGATTCCATCTCCAAGATCGAGGCTTACACTGCCGCGGGCTGTGAAGCGTTCATGTCCACAAGCCACTGGCAAGACGCCGTCATCCGTCAACTGGAGATCATCGGCGAAGCCAGCAAGAGGCTCTCTTCAGAGTTGCGTGAGACACATCCAGAGGTTCCCTGGCGCCGCATTTGCGGCCTGCGAGACGTCCTGATCCACGACTACATGGGAGTGGATCTGGAAGTGGTTTGGGGGATCGTCCAGCAGCGTCTTCCCGAACTGAAGGCCGCCGTAGTAGAGTTGCTGGCATCGGGCTCGAACCACGGAGCGGAGCCCCCGAACCGCTAGACCGGGCGACGCAGCTCGGCCCAGCGTCCCTGCACCATCAGTACCGCCCCCTTCCTCAAGGAGTCCATCGACTCCGCCCCCTGGGTCCACCTGGACATCGCCGGCACCGCCTGGCTGGAAGACGCTAAGCCCTTCATGGCTAAAGGTCCTTCCGGGGTGACCGTCCGCACGCTGGTCCACCTCGCCACAACCTGGAACTCGTAGAACAGGCCCACGGCCTGTCGCTGGAGTTTCTACATTTTTCTGCTCAAGGGTGGTGACTCCTGTGTGATCCTATGAAAGCGCTGCGATGGGCATCATGCCCCGTCGTGAGACGGTGC
>CAYGVJ010000203.1:0-6323 GCA_964353255.1 uncultured Solibacteraceae bacterium
CCCGTCCGCGTCCGGCCCCCTGGCCGGACAGATTCTTACGTACGGATTACGGGCTGGGGCCAAACAAGGCCTCTAACCTGTTGCATTCCCCCCGGTTTAGGACTAGCATTTGGTGTTGGGAGGCCCCATTCAAGATGAGGACATCTTCTGTTCCGCTGGTCCTGCTCGCCCTTCTCGGGCTCACCGTGACTCTCTCCGGGCAGGCGCCCATGCCGCGTGTGACGGCAGTCGATCCCGTCGTCGCGAAGGTCGGCGACGAGCTGACCGCCACCGGGGAGAATCTCGACAAGGGCAATGTCCACGAGCTGCGGGTGACCGACGGAAAGGCCGACACCAGGGTGGCGATCACCGACCAGACGGCCACCACGATCAAGTTCAAAGTTCCTGGCGGGATTAAGGCTGGCCGGTACGCTCTGGTCACCGTCACCAAGCGGATACCCAGCCCCCTGGAGATCGAGCAACCCGTAAAATTCGAAGTCCAGCAGTAGGCCTGGCTGGGCCGGCGACCGCGGTTCAGGCAGACTGCTGGGTAAACGCCGCCAACTGTTCGAGCTTGCGCCAGGCCGCGCCGGAATCGATGGATTCAGCCGCCAGCAGCATCCCCTGGCAGAAATCCCACGCTCTTCCCGCCGCTACCAGCGCAGCCGAGGCGTTTACCAGCACTATCTCCCGCCGCGGCCCGCGCTCCCCCCGAAGCACCGAGCGAGCGATTTCAGCATTGAGGTCGGCGTCCCCTCCTCTCAGGTCCTCCGGGGCCGCCGGAGCCACCCGGAAATCCTCCGGCCGCAGCGTCCGCCGGCTGACCCGGCCATCGCGTATTTCCAGCACCAGCGTCGGGCCGGTGGTAGTGATCTCGTCCAGCCCGTCGCTCCCGTGCACTACGAAGCCGCGCGTCAATCCCAGCGCGGCCAGGGCTTCCGCCATCAACTCCGCCGCTCGCTCCGAGGATGCCCCCACCAGTTGCGCCGTGGCGCCGGCAGGGTTGGTTAACGGTCCTAGCAGGTTGAACACCGTGCGCATCTTCAGCTCCAGGCGGGCCGGCTGGGCGTGCTTCATCGCCGGGTGGTAGGAGGGCGCGAACAGGAACCCGATGCCCACTTCCCGGATGGCGCGCGCCGCCGCCTCCGGCCGCTGCGCGATCTTCACTCCCAGCCGCTCCAGCACGTCGGCGCTGCCGCAAGCACTGGAGATCGAGCGGTTACCGTGCTTGGCCACCCGCACGCCTGCCCCGGCCGCCACCAGCGCGGCGATGGTCGAAATGTTGAACGTGCCCAGACCGTCCCCGCCGGTTCCGCAGGTGTCCAGCAAGGGCCCCCCGCCGGGCTCCAGCCCCAGCGGGCTGGCCATCCGCCGCATGGCCCGCGCAAACCCTGTCAGTTCTTCCGCCGTTTCCCCTTTCATGCGCAGCGCCACCAGGAAGGCCGCGATCTGGGCTACTGAGGCCTCCCCGCCTAGGATCGCGCCCATGACCTCCTCGGCCTCGGCCGCGCTCAGATCCTCGCGCTCCGCCACGCGGTGCAGGTAGGGAAGCAACGTCATGCTATAGTGGGACGGTTGAGAATTGCCTTGTCATCCTAGCACAAGCGCACTCCCATGAAAATCCACGAATACCAGGCTAAAACCATCCTGACCCACTACGGCGTCCCCGTGCCTCGCGGCGAAGTCGTGCGCACGGTCGAGGAGGCTGAAGCCGCGGCGCGCGCCATCGGCGGGAGCGTCGTGGTGAAGGCCCAGATTCACGCCGGCGGCCGCGGCAAGGGGGGCGGAATCAAGCTCGCCAAGAACGCGGCCGAAGCCACCGAGGCCGCCAGGCGCATGCTCGGCATGCGGCTGGTCACGCACCAGACGGGCCCCGAGGGGCGCGTCGTGCAGCGTCTCCTCATCGAAGAGGCCCTGCCCATCGAGCGCGAGCTGTACCTGGGCATCGTGCTCGACCGCGCCCGCGGCCGCCCGGTCTTCATGGCCTCCGCCGCCGGCGGCGTCGAGATCGAAGAAGTCGCTGCCCGCAACCCGGAGCTTATCCTGAAGGAACACATCCAGCCGGGCCTCGGCCTGCTGCCTTTCCAGGCCCGCAAGCTGGCCTACGGCATGGGCATCCCCGCCGGCAGCGTCAGCGCCGCGGTCTCCGCCATGATTGCCCTGGCCGCGGCCTACGAGGGCGTGGACGCCTCTCTCGCCGAGATCAATCCCTTCATCGTTACCCGCGACGGCAAGGTCTATGCCCTGGACGCCAAGCTCAACCTCGACGACAGCGCCCTGTTCCGGCACAAGAACCTGCTGGAGATGCGCGACTTGCAGGAAGAGGATCCCCTGGAGGTCGAGGCCTCCCGCTTCAATCTGAACTACATCAAGCTGGACGGCAACGTGGGCTGCATGGTCAACGGCGCGGGCCTGGCCATGGCCACTATGGACATCATCCAGCACGCTGGCGGCAGCCCGGCCAACTTCCTGGACGTGGGCGGCGGGGCCACCGCCGAGCAGATCGCCAACGCCTTCCGCATCCTGGTTTCGGACCGGAACGTCAAGGCCGTGCTGATCAACATTTTCGGCGGCATCCTGCGCTGCGACACGCTGGCTACGGGCGTGGTGGCCGCGGCCAAAGAGCTGAAGCTTCAGGCGCCCGTGGTGGTTCGCATGGAGGGCACCAACGTGGAGGTGGGGCGAAGGATCCTGACCGAATCCGGGTTGAACTTCACCGTCGCCGAAGGGATGCGGGACGCGGCGGAGAAAGTAGTGAGGCTGGCGCAATGAGCATACTGGTTGACAAGCACACGCGCTTGCTGGTGCAGGGCTTCACGGGCCGCGAGGCCACCTTCCACGCGCAGCAATGCATCGCCTACGGCACCAACATCGTGGGCGGGGTCGTCCCGGGCAAGGGCGGCTTCCGCCATCTCGATCTGCCGGTGTTCAACGCCATGGTCGAGGCTGTGGGCTCGACCGGCGCCAACGCCTCGGTCATCTTCGTGCCTCCGGCTTACGCCGCCGACGCCATCGTCGAGGCCGCCGACGCCGGCTTGCCCCTGGTGGTCTGCATCACGGAAGGCATTCCCGCGCTGGACATGGTCCGCGTGTGGCGTTTTCTCGAGGACCATCCCACGCGCCTGATCGGCCCCAACTGCCCGGGCATCATCTCGCCGGGCAAGTGCAAGGTGGGCATCATGCCGGGGCCCATCCACCGCCCCGGGCACGTGGGCGTCGTATCCCGTTCCGGCACGCTCACCTACGAGGCCGTGGATCAACTCTCCCGGCGCGCCATCGGCCAATCCACCTGCCTCGGCATCGGTGGCGACCCCATCGTGGGCACCAACTTCATCGACGCTCTGAAGCTGTTCCAGGCCGACCCGGACACCAGCGCCATCGTCCTGATCGGCGAGATCGGCGGCAACGCCGAAGAGCTGGCTGCCGCCTACATCCGGGACCACGTCACCAAGCCGGTCATCTCTTTCATCGCCGGCCAGACTGCCCCGCCCGGCCGCCGCATGGGCCACGCCGGCGCCATCATCTCCGGCGGAACTGGCCGGGCCGCGGACAAGATCCATGCTCTCAAGGCCGTCGGAGTCACCGTCTGCGCCTCGCCGGCCGACATCGGGGAGGCCGTCGAGAGCCGCTTATGAGGGAGTTGACTCTCTCCATCATCAAGCCTGACGCCGTTGCCGAAGGCCACGCGGGGGAAATCCTCTCCATGCTCGAGCAGGCCGGCTTCCGCGTCCGCGCTATGCGCATGGTGCGCCTGAGCCGCGGGCAGGCCGAAGGATTCTACGCCGTGCACCGGGAGAGGCCTTTCTTTCGGGGCCTGGTGACGTTCATGACCGAGGGGCCGGCGATCGTCATGGCGCTGGAGCGTGAGGACGCCATCGCCCGCCTGCGCGAGCTGATGGGCGCCACCAACCCGGCCCAGGCCGCCGAAGGCACCATCCGCCAGCGCCTCGCCGCCAGCATCGAGCGTAACGCCATCCACGGCTCGGACGCCCCCGACACCGCCGCCTTCGAGCTGGGCTACTTCTTCAGCGCCCTGGACCTGGTCTGAGGCGCCTGCCGTATACTGGTAGCTGGAGCCTGCCGGACGGGTAGTCGCTCCGCGGGTGGGATAGGCTTTAGCCTGTCAACATCTGTGGGGAGGAAAGTCCGGTCTCCGTAGGGCAGCGTGCCGGCTAACGGCCGGGGGGACTCGCTCAAAGCGGGTTTCACGGAAAGTGCCACAGAAAACATACCGCCTGGGCCAGCCCCCCGCCGGCGCAGGTAAGGGTGAAAAGGTGCGGTAAGAGCGCACCGCGGCCGGAGTAATCCGGCTGGCAGGGTAAACCCCACGTGGAGCAAGACCAAATAGGGGAGGAGGAGTGGCCCGCTCCGCTTGACTCTCGGGTAGGTCGCTAGAGCCGGCCAGCAATGGCCGGCCCAGAAGAATGACTACCGCCCGCAAGGGTACAGAAACCGGCTTATAGTCCGGCAGGCTCCGCTCTCCTCCACGCTCGGGTGGTTCACGCCAAGGTGGGCGGACTGATGCTTCATCCCAACATCGCGGTGCGGGAGGACGGCGTGATCCCCGACCAGCCGACCCCGGTACAAGTCCCCGCCGGCTTTGGCGGCCTGGCGCCGGGCCAGGTGCCTCGAAACGCCCCGCCTCCGAAGGTGTACATCGTCGAGCGCCACATCCGGAACGTTCTCAACAACGGCGTGGCAGAGCCCAGCACGTTCGCCAAGTGGTGGAACGGGATGCAAGAGATGGCGGAAGCCACCAGGCTGGGAATCCCCATCATGTTCAGCAGCGATCCCCGCCATGGAGCCACTTTGGGAGCCCATGTCCGCGGCGCCCAGTATTTCTCGCAATGGCCGAGCCGCGAGGGACAGTTCGGCCTCGCCGCATCGCGCGATGTCGAGTTGGCGCGGGACCTGGGAAAGGTGACGGCCGAGGAATACCGCGCCGTCGGCCTCCACATGAATCTGGGCCCGCAAATCGACCTGCCGACGGAGCCCCGCTGGGGGAGGAACGCGGGCGCATTCTCCGAAGACGCCCAGCTTACGGCCGAGATGGCCGTCGCTTACCTCCAGGGCGCGCAGGGGGAGAAGATCGGGCCGAACAGCATCATCGCTATGCTCAAGCACTGGCCGGGCTCGGGTCCGCACAAAGGCGACCTTTGCGGCGGGCGGCATAACGGTCATGGGCTATTACAGCGGAACGCCGTTCGATAACGGCCTGGCGGTCAATTACTCGCGCTACATCATGACGGAGGTGCTCCGCAACAAGCTGAAATTCGACGGGGTGGTGTGCACGGACTGGGGTGTGATCGGCCGGACGGGACCGCTGCGGGAAGACCTCAAGAACCTGTCCATCAAAGGCCGTTACAAGATGTCCATCGAAGCGGGCGTGGATCAATTTGGCTCCGAATCCGACCCGAGCCCGATCATCGAACTGGTCAAGGAAGGGCAGGTGCCCGAGCAGCGCATCAACCTGGCGGCGTCGAGAATCCTCAAGTGGCACTTCCAGCTCGGCCTGTTCGAGAACCCCTACGTCGATCCTGCCGCCGCCGCCAGGATTGTCAAGAGCGAGAAGAACCAGAAACGCGGATACCAGGCGCAACTGAAGTCGATTGTGCTGCTCTCCAATGACGGGACGCTGCCATTGTCGCGCCCGCGGAAGCTTCGCGCTTACCTCAGCGGCCTGGATGCCAAGATCGCAAGTCAATACGCCGAGGTTGTGGACGAACCGAAAGGCGCGGACGTGGCCATCCTGAGGGTCAACTCCGTGCTGGGCGGGTTCCGGCCTGGCGCGGAAGGCGCCGAGGTCAGCATCGAGTTTCCAAAGGAGACCATGGCGAAGATCAAGAGCGTGGCCGATTCCGGCGTTCCGACCATCGTTGCCGTGAACCTGGGGAGCACGCTGGTAGTTTTGCCGAAGGAGCTGCTCTCCACGGCGAAGGCGACGCTGATGGTGTTTGACGTGCTCGACGCCCCGCTTCTGGATGTGATCTTCGGCAAGTTCAACCCGGCAGGAAAGCTGCCCTTCGAGCTGCCCTCCTCGATGGAGGCAGTGCGGAACCAGAAGGAAGACGTGCCCTACGACAGCCAGGACCCGCTCTTCAAGTTCGGATCTGGCTTATCTTACGCAAAGAGATGATTCCGGTCCGACGCTCCTCGGGCTGCCAACCGTAGCGCAGGCTTCAGCCTGTGAAGCCGCGCAGGCTTCGGCCTGCGCAACCACCCGCGGGTGTTAATATGGGAGCGGTGGAGCGCGTCGATGCCCTGGCTTCATAATCGCTTCGAACAGAACGTCCTGGTCACTTCGGTGGACTACGTCTTCAACTGGGCCCGGCAGTCCTCGCTGT
>CAYGVJ010000204.1:0-6317 GCA_964353255.1 uncultured Solibacteraceae bacterium
CGATCGCCTTCACCGCATCGTTGCCGTACAGCGGCTTGATGCCCTTCTCGTCCTCCCCGTACAGGAAGAAGTCGGTCTGGCGGCCGAAGGTGAAGGTGTTCACCAGGTTGGGCGAGAACACGTGCGTGTCGGAGATGACCGTCTGCCGGTGGTCCCGCTTCTGCGTGTAGGTGGCCCACTCGAAGCCCCCACCGGGCCGGATATAAGGCGTCAGCCGCCGCATCCACCGCACGTACACGTTGTTTTTGTCGCTGATCTGGTGGTCCACGCGCAAGAACGGCCAGTCACCTTTATAAAGGTCGGAGTTGTAAGGGAAATACCAACCGTAGTTGTTGGTGGGGCTGTGGGGGTCGCCCTGGTTGGGCTTGGGGATGTACAGGTCGATCACCTTCTTCGAGACGTCGTTGAACCGGCTGGCCGGGATGGTCTTGTTGGGGAAAGGCTGATTACTGTTCAGGGGGTCCCGGATGGCGGTCGTGTACTCGTTGAAGTCGCCGGCGCGCATTTGCAGCGTGGCCGTGCTTCGATTCGTCCAGGAGCCCAGCGGGATGATCTGGTGGAACCAGGCCACGAAGAAGAAGGTCCGGTTCCGGATGATCGGACCGGTCAGGTCCACGTCCGTTTCGTGAAAGATGTACGGGCTCTTCTTCGCTTTGAAGTCGAAGAAATCCCGCGCATTCAGCGCGGAGTTTTCGTGCTTGTAGTACGCCGAAGCGTGCCACTCATTGCTTCCGCGCTTGGAGATCATGTTGAAGTTCACACCGCGCGAGCTGTCCGCGCCGGCGCCCAGCGTGACTTGTACGGTCTCGAAGAAGCTCGGGTTGTCGAGCTGGTCACCAG
Organism: uncultured Solibacteraceae bacterium; assembly: GCA_964353255.1. Lineage (GTDB taxonomy): Bacteria > Acidobacteriota > Terriglobia > Bryobacterales > Bryobacteraceae > VFZS01. The sequence goes on from CAYGVJ010000204.1 coordinate 841, forward strand.
AGGTGTCGTTGGCGACTCCGTCCATGGCCCAGGTCTGCTTGTTGCGGTCCGAGACACCCCCCATCACCAGGTTCCAGCCGTTCCCCTGGATGCCCGGCATGGTGGTCATCAGGGCCAGCGGCGACGGGTAGACGTCCACCAGCGGCCGGTCCAGGAACTTCTTCTTGTCCAACTCCCCGGAGATCACTCCGGTGTCGGTCTGGATCAGCGCCGCGCCCGCCTCGACCGTGATGGTCTCCGCGGTGGTCCCCACCTGTAACGCGATGTCCACGCGACGGACCTGTCCGGCGTCGAGCAGCACGCCGTCGGCCACGAAGCTTCGGAAACCGGCCTTGTCCGCCTTCACGCGGTAGGTGCCCGGCTTGAGCTCCGGAATCTCATAGTTGCCGTTGGCATTGGAGGTGATCCTTCGGGCCTCGATGTTGGTTGCGATTTCCGTGACCGTGATATCGGCGCCGGGCACCAGGGCGCCGGTCGGGTCGGTGACCGTTCCACGCAGCGTCGATCTGTCAGTTTGCGCCGCCGCCGGTGCGGCGACGAGCAGCAACACTACGGCTACACAGAGCCAAAAACGCATTTGCGTCTCCCTTCGTTTAACTCTGACACCTTGCCTACAGTTCGCCTGAGCAATGTGGCTGTACCCCTTCATATCACCGGGCGCAGGGGAAGTCAACTTCTGGGAGCGCTTGCGCAAGGCCGCCCGGCTGCTCGCCCCATTTCGCGGCCCCGCCACTTGCGCTCGCCCCCATAGGTCTGCCAAGCTGCTTCCAAGGAGCGATTCAGCTTGAGCGGCCCGACACTGGTCAGGCTCCGCAGGGTCTCGCAGATCATCTTCCTGCTGCTGTTTCTGCTCTTGCTGTGCCAGACAGAATTCCGCGGCTCGCTGCGCGCTGCGCCGGGAGACATACGGCTGCCCTACCCGGTGAACCTGTTCCTGGAGCTCGACCCGCTGGCCGCCATTTCCAACGCCCTCTCCACCCGCGCCCTCTACAAAGGTCTGCTGTGGAGCCTGGTGATCATCCTCCCCACCTTCTTTCTGGGCCGCTTCTTCTGCGGCTGGGTCTGCCCGCTGGGGACGCTGAACCACTTCTTCAGCCATGTCAAGTCCGAGAAAAAGCGGGGCAAGCAACTGGTGGAGTCCAACCGCTACAAGCGCTGGCAGACCCTGAAGTACTACCTGTTGATTGCGCTGCTGGCGTCAGCCCTGTTCGGCGGGGCGATCGTGGGGCTTTTGGATCCCATCTCCCTGACCGTACGATCCCTGGCGCTCTCGATTCTGCCCGGCTTGAACTACGCTGTGAACGCGCTGACCGAGCCGCTCTACCAGAGCCGTGTGCATGTCCTCCGGCTCATCGCCGACGGCCTGCACTACCTGCTGAAAGACACTCTGCTCAGCTTCAGGCAGCCCTACTTCCGCCAGGGCTTCTTCCTGGGGCTGATCTTCATCACGTTGCTGGCGTTGAATCTGCGCATCACGCGGTTCTGGTGCCGGGCGGTCTGCCCGCTCGGGGCCCTGTTGGGCGCCTTCTCGCGCTGGTCGATACTGGGACTGGAGAAACGCCCCAGCCGCTGCGAGGACTGTAACCGCTGCCTGCTCGACTGCCAGGGCGGAGACGACCCTATCCCCGGAGCCGCGTGGCGCAAGGCCGAATGTCATCTCTGCTTCAACTGCGTGGCCGACTGCCCGGAGAGCGGGCTCCAGTTCAAGCTCCTCCCGGCAACGGCCACCACCGTCGCAGGCCCCAACCTCCAGCGGCGGAAGGCGCTGACCAGCCTGGCGGCCGGCGCGGCCATGCTTCCCATATTCCGGAGCAGCACGCCCCTGATGGCGGAGCACAACGCGCGGCTGATCCGTCCGCCCGGCGCCCTGGACGAGAAGGGCTTTCTGGAGCGCTGCATCCGCTGCGGAGAGTGCATGAAGGTGTGCCCGAACAACGCGCTGCATCCCACTCTGGCGGAAGCCGGCCTGGAGGGCCTCTGGACGCCCGTGCTGGCGCCGCGCATCGGCTACTGCGAGCCGAGTTGCGCGCTCTGCGGCCAGGTCTGCCCGACGGGCGCCATCTGGGAGTTCACCGCGCGGGAGAAGGCCTGGGTGCTCGAGCGGCCCGACCCGAACGCGAAGCCCATCCGCGTGGGCACGGCGTTCTACGACCAGGGACGCTGCCTGCCCTGGGCCATGGCCACTGAGTGCATTGTCTGCGAGGAATGGTGTCCTACCTCTCCCAAGGCCATCTACCTGCGACCGGCCCAGGTGGTGGATGCGGCGGGCAAAGTCAAGCAGGTTCGCCAGCCTTACGTCGATCCGGAGCGCTGCGTGGGCTGCGGCGCCTGCGAGTTTGCCTGCCCGGTGCAGGACCGCCCGGCCGTTTACGTCACCAGCATCGGGGAAAGCCGCTCAAAGACCAATCAGGTCATACTCCGACGACCGAAGAAAGCATCGCCTTCAGGCTTCCCGGAGTCGGGCGAGGTCCTCGGGTGGAGCAAGTCCGGAGAGACGCGCACCTTCGATGCGGACAATCTGTGGCAGTATCTCGACGGCGGCGCCGATAAATACGTGCGCGCCGGCCTGGAGAAGACACTCACCGCCGACTACCGCTACCAGAACCAGACGGATGCCGTGGCCGACGTCCACGTGATGCGCGCGCCGGAGGGAGCGCGCAGCCTTTTTGACTCCGAACCTTCCACCGGCGGCCAGCCGGTCCAGCTCGGAGACGCCGCCCGGCTGTACGAGGCGAGCCTGACTTTTCGCAAAGGTCCTTATTTCGTGCGCCTGGTGGCCTATCAGAGCGCGCCCGGGGTGGGAAAAGCCCTCCTCGCGTTGGGGCGCGCGATTGAAGGAAAACTGAAGTGAAGGAGGCCCGATACTATGCAACGCCGTGAGTTCATCCACACCTCGGCCGCGGCAGTGGCCGCGGGCCTGCGAGTCGCCAGCGCAGCGGACCAGATCGAGGAAGCCGCCCGCAAAGTGGGCCGCCTGCCCCGTCGCAAGCTGGGCGCGAGCGGCCGGGAAATCAGCGTTCTGGTCGGCGCCACCGATTGGGCCCCCGAAGCCATCGAAGCCGGCATCCGCTGCGGCATCAACTTCTGGCACAAGACCGACGAATGGACTGCGGGAAGTGTGCCGCGGGCCATTCTGAAGAGCCGCGAGGCGCACTACTGCCAGGTCTGCATCGATCGGGTCCGCGGCAACCACGAGATGGGTCATATCGACGAGGAAGCCCACTACCAGTTCGTCAAGCAAACCCTCGGCAAGACCGGCCTCGGCTACTTCGACGACATGCAGTTCCACTTCGGCTACCACAGCGTCGCCGAACTAAAGAACAACCGGGCCTTCATTCGGGCCTTCGAGCGGCTGAAGAAGGAAGGCTTAGTAAAGCACCTCTGCCTTTCCCAGCACCCCTATGCGGGCAACCCCAGGGTGCCCGGCGGCGAGGGCGCCGCCGAGATCCTCACGGCGGTGGCCGAAGACGGCGTCTACGAACACGCCCAGTTCATGTATTCCTATGGCGAAGGCGAGGCGATGGACCGGTTCCTGGCGCTGGCCAGACGCAAGGGCTTCGGCACCATCGCCATGAAGACCGCGCGCGGCGCCGGGCGAATGTCGCAGGACCGCGCCTTCATGAAGGATTTCCCCGCCGGGACCACCCCGCACCACGCCCTGGCGCGCTGGCTGACCACGCGCACCCAGCTCGATGCGGCGGTGATCCGCATCAATGACCTGCGCCAGTTTGTCGATACCTGTTCGGGCGCGGGCAAGGAGACAAGGGCGGCGGATTTGCGGGCCATCGAGCAGATGCGGGCCTACGCGGACCGCGAGGTTTGCCGGTTGTGCAGCCAGTGCATGGGTCACTGCCGGCAGGGCGTGCCGATCGCCGACATCCTGCGCTTCGAGCGCTACGCCACCGACTGCGGCGACCTGGGTCGGGCCCGGGGACTCTACGCCCAACTGGACCGGCAGGCGGACTCCTGCCTGGGGTGCCGCACCTGCGTGCCCCACTGCCCGCAGGGTCTGCCTATCCCCGACAAGCTCGCCGCCGCACATCGGCTCCTGGGATGACGTGGCACAGGCATTCGTGCCTGTGTGTGCTATAAAGGATTCGGAAAAGCAACGGATCCGCAGGTGGGGCTCATGGAGCACAAGTCCGGCACCAGCCGCCGCGCGCTGATAGGGACTTGTTTGGGCAGCGCTTTGCTGGGTTGCGCCCGCCCCGAGCCTGCCGCCCCCTCGGGCAAGTCCAAAGTGGTGGTTTGCCGCGATCCCTCGCTCCGGGATGCGCATTCCGGTCTGGACTCGGGCCGCTTGCTGAAACTGCTGGATCGGGCAGTACAGGCGTTCTACGGTCTCGACTCGCCGCTCGCCGCCTGGAAGAAAGTGGCCCGCCCGGGAGAAGTGGTCGGCTTGAAAGTCAACTGCCTGGCCGGCAAGGGCGCCTCGACCAGCGTGCAGCTTGTGGAAGCCGTCTGCGAGCGGCTCCAGCAGGCGGGCATTCGGGCCAGAGACATCATCATCTGGGACCGGCTGAGCGGGGACTTGGAAAGCGCCGGGTTCAAGGTCGCCAGCGAGCCGGGCCGCATCCGCTCGATCGGCAACGACGTCCTGGGCTACGAGGAGGATCTGGCCGTTCACGGCAGCGCGGCGAGCCTCGTGGCCAGGACTCTCACGCAAGTCTGCGACGCCGTCATCAACCTGCCGGTGCTCAAGGACCACGGCATCGTAGGCGTCACCCTGGCGTTGAAGAATCTCTTCGGCGCCATCCACAACCCGAACAAGTACCACCTCAACGTGGGCGACCCCTACGTGGCCGACGTCTACATGCTCCCGCCCATACGGCAGAAGGTCCGCCTGGCCATCTGCGACGCCACCACGGCGCAGTTCGAGGGCGGGCCCTCTTACATGCCCCAGTGGAGCTGGCCTTTCAACGGCCTCCTGGTGGCGCGCGATCCTGTGGCGCTGGATTACACAGGCTGGCGGATCATCGAGCAGAAACGCGCGGAGAAGGGCATGCGTCCCTTGAAGGCAGAGGGTCGCGCGCCCGCTTACATCGCCACCGCCGCCGACTCGGCCCATCGGGTGGGGACCAACGACCCGCGACAGATCCAACGGGTGGAGGTTTAGCCATGAATCGCCGCGCCTTTCTCCGGACCGCCGCGCTTCCCTGCCTCGCGGCTGGCGCGGAGAGCGATGCCCAGTTCATCGCCGAAGCCAGGTTCTACGAGAAGCTGCCTTACAGGAAGATCAAGTGCAAGCTCTGTCCCCGCGAGTGCGTGATCGACGACCGGGAGCGCGGTTACTGCGGGGTCCGCGAGAACCGCGGCGGGACCTACTACACGCTGGTCCACTCGCGGGTCTGCTCGTCGCACGTCGATCCGATCGAGAAGAAACCCTTCTTCCACTTCTATCCCGGCACCCTGGCCTTCTCCATCGCCACCGCGGGCTGCAACGTGAACTGCAAGATGTGCCAGAACTGGGAGATCTC
>CAYGVJ010000205.1:0-5916 GCA_964353255.1 uncultured Solibacteraceae bacterium
AGGGCATAGACATCGACGAGGACGGCCAGTACACCGAGCGCAGCACGCTGGTCTATAACGTGGCCGTCGATCACGCCCTGATCGTGATGGCCGAGAAGCTGAAGCGGCCGGAGCTGCTCGCGCCGGTGCGGCGAAACCTCGAGTCGATGCTCTACCTGCTGCACCCGGGCTACGAGGTGGTCTCCGAGATCTCCCGCCGGCAGGACCAGTACGAACGCGGGGACATCGGCCGCTACTGGTTCCCGCTGCGTTACATGGCGGTTCACGACGGCGACGGGAGGTTCGCGGCGCTGGCGGATCCGTTCGCCGCCCGGCACGCCAGGCTGGCCGCGTTGATGGAGTACCCGGACCTGAGCCAGGCCGGGCCCGCGCACGCGCCCGTCCCGGAGTTCTACGAAAGGCAGTTCCCCGCGCTGAAGATCGCGCGCATCCGGCGCGGGCCGACCAGCGCCACGCTAATCCTGGGCGCGAGCAGCCGGTTCTTCACCCTCCGGCGCGGGGAGGCGGTGGTCAATGCGGTGCGGTTCGCCAGCGCGTTCTTCGGCAAGGGCCAGTTCGTCCCGCAGAAGGCCGAGAAGCGCGGGGACAGTTATCTCTTTCAGCAGTCTCTGGAAGGCGACTACCTGCAACCCCTGGAGCGGCCCTACCGCGTCGGGCCGGACCAGTGGTACGCCTCGCGCGCCGAGCGCCGCCGGAGCGAGCTGTGCCGGCTGGAGCAATCCGCCACGGTCACCGAGACAGCCACTGGTTTTCGGGTCCGGCTCCAAGCCTACGGGACCGCCGGTGTCCCCGTGGCGGTGGAGATCAACTTCCGCGAAGGGGGAAAACTGGAGGGCTGTGTGCCTGCGCCGCGAGTGCCGGATGCCTGGTTGCTGAGTGCGCCGCAGGCGGTCTATCGGACGGGCGCGGATGGGATCCGCTTCGGTCCCGGGCTGTGCCAGCACCGCTACACCCAGGTGCGCATAGCGGAACCCAAGCTGCCCGGCCCCAGCGTGTACCTCACCGGCTTCACGCCCTTCGACCACACGCTGGAATTCGGGGCCGAGTAGGGTAAGTCTCCGGACTTGCCGCAGGCGACAAGACGGGAGTCTTGTCCTACGTGGGCAATATTTTGCCCGGGTTGAACAGGCCGGCGGGGTCGAACAGGGACTTCAGGCGCGCGGTCAGCTCCAGGGTATCGGCGGAGTAGAGCAGCGGCATCAGCGCGCTCTTCTCCATGCCCACGCCGTGCTCGCCGGTGATGGTGCCGCCTAGGGCGATGCAGTGCTTGAGGATCTCGGCGCCGGCGGCGCGAGCCTTCTCCAGATCGCCCGGGCGGCGGGCATTGAACAGGATCAGCGGGTGCAGGTTGCCGTCCCCGGCGTGGAAGATGTTGCTGATGGTGAGGCCGTACTTCTCCGAGATTTGGTGTATGAAGCGCAGCGTGGCGGGCAGTTGTGTGCGCGGCACAACGCCGTCCTGGACCAGAAAAGTGGGACTGACTCGGCCCACCGCCCCGAAGGCGCTCTTGCGGCCTTTCCAGAGCAGTTCGCGCTCCTCGGCCGAGCGAGCCAGGCGCACCTCGCGCGCGCCGCAGGCCAGCACCACCTGGCGCACTTGTTCGGCCTGGTCCTCAACCGCCTCGCGCAACCCCTCCAGCTCGATCAACAGCACCGCCGCGGCATCCATGGGGTAGCCGGCGTGAGTGGCCTCCTCGGCCATGCGCAGCATCACACCGTCCATCATCTCCAGCGCCACCGGGGTGATGGCGCGCGCCGTAATCTCGGCCACCGTGCGGCCGGCGTCCTCCGGCGAATCGTAGACGGCCAGCAGGGTCTTGACGGTTTCCGGCTTGCGCGTCAGGCGGAGGACGGCCTTAGTGATCAGCGCCAGCGTGCCTTCCGAGCCGGTCAAGAACCCGGTCAGGTCGTAGCCTGGCAGGTCTGGCTCCTGGCCCCCGGTGGTGATGACGCCGCCGTCGGGCAGAACCGCCTCCAGCCCCAGCACATGATTGGCGGTCACCCCGTAGGCCAGCGTGTGCGGGCCGCTGGCGTTTTCGGCGACGTTGCCGCCGATGGTGGCGGCCTTCTGGCTGGAGGGATCCGGGGCGTAGAAGCAGCCGTGCGGGTCAGCGGCCGTCGAGACGTCCAGGTTGGCCACGCCCGCCTCGACCACGGCGCACTCGCTCCCCGGGTCCACTTCGAGAATCCGGTTCATACGAGTGAACGCCACGACTACTCCGCCGGCCACCGGGATCGAGCCGCCGCTCAAGCCCGTGCCCGCGCCCCGCGCCACGATCGGAATGCCGTGCTCGCCCGCGATCCTGACGATGCCGGCGGCTTCTTCAGCCGAGCGCGGGAAAGCCACCAACTCCGGACGGGCCCTCTCGACGCTGCCGTCGTATTCGTACAGCATCAGGTCTTCCGGGCGGTCCAGAAAACCGCCCCGGCCGAGCAGCGCCTCGAATCTGCGTTTGGCCTCCAGGGGAATCATGACGCCAGCAATGCCTTGATCTGACCGAGGAGTTCGGCCTCGGTCCAGTCGGCGGGGCCGATGATCTTCTGCACCACTTTGCCCTCGCGATCAATGATGTAAGTTTCCGGGTACTTGAAGGTGCCGTAGCTGGAACTGATCCTGGCTTCCGGGTCGCGAGCGGTCAGAAAACTCAGCTTGGTCTTTCTGAGCAAGGCCCGGTAGGCCTCCGTGCTGCGGTCCACGCTGATGCCCAGCACGACGACGCCGGAGGCCGCGAAGCTGCGCTGGAATTGGTCGAGCGAGGGCATCTCGGCGACACAGGGCGGGCACCACGTGGCCCAGAAATTCAGCACCAGCAGCTTGCCGCCGAAGTTCGCCGGCGAGATCGAGCGCCCGCTGTCGGCGGTGATGGTGAAGGCCGGCGCCGTGTCCCCAACGCCGGTGACGTTCTCCCGCAGCGCGCTATAGATCCCCGCAGCGAGCGCCACGAGGCACACGCCGATGAGGACCCGCAGAACGCGCTCGGCCCGCGAAGGCATGTATGATCTTAGTGTATCCGTTCTCGTTCGCAGGCATGGGCAGGATAACAGAACGTATGGGGAAGAGCCGGGCCCTAGTGAAGGTTTTTTCGCCGCGGCGGGGCGCGGGGACCATCGCCGCCGCCATGGAAGGGATTCTGCGCGAGCTGGGCGAGGATCCGACCCGCGAGGGACTGGCGCGCACGCCGGAGCGCGTCGAGAAAGCGCTGCGTTACCTGACGGCCGGCTACCGGACGGACCTCAAGCAGGTGCTCAACGGCGCCCTGTTTACGGTCAAGTACGACGAGATGGTGATCGTCAGGGACATAGAGTTTTTCAGCCTGTGCGAGCATCATCTGCTACCCTTCTTCGGCAAGGTGCATGTGGCCTACATCCCGAAGCGGAAGGTCATCGGGCTGAGCAAGATCCCGCGCGTGGTGGACGTGTTCGCGCGGCGGTTGCAGATTCAGGAGCGGCTTACGCAGGAGATCGCGCAGACGCTGAATGAGGCGTTGGAGCCGCTGGGCGTAGGCGTGATCTGCGAGGCCCGGCACTTCTGCATGATGATGCGCGGGGTCGAGAAGCAGCACTCCGGAGCGGTCACCAGCGCCATGCTGGGCGCCTTCCGCACGCAGCCGGCGACCCGCGAGGAGTTCCTGGCGCTGGTGGGGCATCCCAGCACGCAGGTGTGAGTAAAGTCGGCGGCGCGTATCCGGGACCTTCTGGTAGGATGAGGCTGAATGCTGCCCAACTTCCGTGTCTTTCAGGCCGGACCGGACCCGCGCGGGCGCACCTGGGAAGTCAACCTCCTGTGGCTGCAAACCGCCATCTCGATCCGCCACAGCGACACGGTGGACGTGAAGTTCCTGCTGGCCTCGGGCGAGGAGCGCCTGGAGAAGGTCATCGCGCTGAGGCACACTGACTTGGTGAACCTGAGCCAGAAGGCCGGACGGCCCATCAGCGATCCCTGGTCGATGAGGCTGGCGGCGTTGCACCTCCGGCAGATGATCGAGACCGGCCGGGACATGGAGAAGATTCTGGTCGAGTGCCCGGCGGAGGAGCTGGAGAAGCACGACGCGGCGCTGGAGGCCGCGCGGGCTGCGCGCCGCTGGCTTCACCCCGCCACCGGCCCCGCGCCCTGGGAAAGCGCGGCCAGAAAGGTCTCCCGGCGGCGCTCGGAGGCAGTCACGGCCGAGCGCATGGCCAGCCGGTAGCACGCCGCGCCGATCAGGGCGGCCATCCGGCGGCAGCTCTGGCACCTGCGCTGGACGGACGAATACGTTCGGCTGGTCATGGCCGACCAGTTCGAGGCAGCCCTGGTGCAGGGATACAGCCCGGAGATCTCCTTCGGGCGCACCTCCTGGCGCCCGGGCGGCGTGGAGCTGTTGGACATCAACTGGAAGTCGAGCCTGCAACGGTTCAAATCGGCTCGCAGCCAGGGGAAGAGCTTCCCGCTACGGACGCCGGAGTTCAACCTGACCGAGCGGGGCGTCGAGCTGCTTGTCAGGCCGAACCCGGAGCAGTACGGCGATCTCCATGCCCGTTATCGGCTCGGCGAGCTTTATGGGTTGCTGGCGGAGATGGGGGCGGATCTGTGGGAACCGTCGCCGCTGCTGGCCAATTACACAGTCTGCATGGAGTGCGGCACCCCGTTCGAGCGCGCGGCTCCCAAGAAGGTATATTGCAGCGAGCGCTGCCGGAAGAAGGCCAAGAACCGCCGCTGCCGCGAGCGGGATCCTGAGCGGGCTCGCCAGTGGCAGGCGAAGTATTGGAAGAGCTATGGCGAGCCGAACTGATTTCGGCGCCCAGCGGCTCCTGTTCGCCGGGCACTGCCCGTGTCTCGAGCGCCTAGCTGAGACGCCCGGCCTCTCACCACTGGCCTTTCCGCTTGAGCTTTTGAATCAGCGCTTCGTCGCGCTGCGCGGCGAGGTCGTATGCTGAGACCCTTTCCTGCGGCGAGAGGCCCACCAGTTCGATCGCGCGCCCCACACACCCGTTCCAACCGAGCCGTCTGCCTGGGAAGCGTCAACTCGTTCGGCAGGCCCGGGGGTTAGTTGGCTCGGACAAGAAGAACTGAGGGCCCTCGTTGCAGAGGGCCCTTTGGCGGTTGTTTCCTGTTGACGCAGTGGACAACGGGTGCGCTGTGGGACAATTGTGATGTTGGGCACTGAATGGGTGCTGGAAGAGATTCGCCGCAAGTTCCGCGCCGTGGAGTACGAGTACTCGCTGCATGCGGTGGATCAGAGTATCCTTCGTCACGTCACGCGGAGAGAGGTGGAAGAGGCGGTGGCCAACGGAGCGGTCATTGAAGACTACCCAACGGACAAGTACGGTCCGAGCTGCTTGATCTTTGGGTTTACGGCAGCGGGGCGCCCGCTCCACGTGCAGTGCACCCGCCCCACCGGGCAGCGGATCAAGATCATCACCCTCTATGAGCCGGATCCTTCCGAGTGGGTGGATTTTCGGAGCCGGAGGTAGCGATGAAATGTGAGGTTTGCGGCGTGGGCGAGCGGCGGGAGAAGCTCATCCGGTACACGCTGGCGCTGGAGGAGAGGTTGGTGGTCGTCGAGCATGTTCCTGCTGCCGTATGCGACCACTGCGGCGAGACAACTCTGACGCCTGACGTCGTCGCGCGCCTGCAAGAAACGGTCTGGGAGTCGCGCCCGCCGGTGTGCCTGATCGAAACGCCCGTCTACGAGTTTGTGTAGGCCCCCTGCTGCTTCCTGCGCATCCGGACGAGCATCGAGTCAGGTTTTCTTCACGATAGCCAGCAGATGCTGGCTGACGCCCAGCAAGGCGGGCGCGTGCTCGACCCGGCGCATCAGGTGGAGCAGCCGCTCCCTGCGAACCGGGTCCGCCCAACGTTCCTCAAACTTGTCGGCGAGCCAGCCGGGACCTTCTGGTAGGATGAGGCTGAATGCTGCCCAACTTCCGTGTCTTTCAG
>CAYGVJ010000206.1:0-5848 GCA_964353255.1 uncultured Solibacteraceae bacterium
CACGATCATAAGGAAGCTCCGGAAGTATAAACGAACTTTAGAGACAGGACACTAGCTACAACCCGGAGACGCGCAGCATCGAGGTTACATTCTCGACCGGCGCTGAGGTTCAGCGATTCGACTTCGAGGGCAGCTTCATCGAACGCTTGGACTTATCCCCTGAGGCGGTCAACCTGTCCGAGCTTCGGGGGGCGCCCGTCCTCAATGCTCATGACCGCTTCGACGTGAACGCGATCTTGGGCGTCATCGAGGACGCGAATGTTGACGGGACGCGAGGCGTGGCCCGGCTGCGGTTCGGTGAGCGGCCGGAGATACAGGGCATCGTGAGCGACATTCGGGGCGGAGTTATCCGGTCGATTTCCGCCGGCTACTCAGTCGAGAGCTGGAAAACCGAAAAACGGTCCGATGGAACGCGAGTCAAGACGGCGATCCGTTGGACGCCCAAGGAACTCAGTTTTACCCCGCTGGCGGCGGACCCGGCAGCGAGAACACGTAGTAGGGAGATAAATATGACCGAAGAATTGCAGACTCAAATTCGCGGGATCGCCGTCGCCGTAGGAGTGCAGTCGGCCTTCGCCGACGATCTGATCCAGCGCGACGTGCCCCTTGTCGAAGCGCGGGCCGCGATGATCGCGGAGGCCGCGCGCAACATCCCGGCCATCGACGGCCGGCAGCCGGCCATCGTGACGCGCGACGGCGGCGACAACCTCATCACGCGGCTTGCGGATGGGCTGTATTCGCGCATCAACCCGGCGCACGCGCCCACCGAGGGGCGCGAGTTCGCCTACTTCCGCGTGGCCGACATTGCGCGGCGGTGCCTGGAGTTTCGTGGGCTGTCCACTCTGGGCGCGCCGGTGGAGATCCTGACGCGCGCCTTGCATACCACTAGCGACTTCAGCGCGGTCTTGGCCGAGGTGTTTAACAAGAGCCTGCTGACCCTGCGAACGAGTCCGAGCGCCATCACACAACTTTTCCGGCGCGCGACCGTGGGCGATTTCAGGGCGCGGCACATCCTGGAAATCTCGGACGGGCCGGCGCTGGCACTGGTGGGCGAAACCGGCGAAGTCACGTTCGGCACCCTCACCGATAACGAACTCGCATCCTACAAGATCGACAGCTATGCGCGCGGGTTCGGCATTTCCTTCAAGGCGCTGGTCAACGATGATACCGGCGCGCTCAGCGACATCTCGGAGAAGATGACACGGGGCGCGCGAGCCTGGTTCGCCTCGTTCCTGGCGAACATCATCATTGCGAATCCGAAGCTCGCCGATGGCAAGGCGGTCTTTCATGAGGACCACAACAACCTGGCCGGGACGCCGACAGCACCGCCCGACGATACGACCATCGCCGCCGCGAAGCTCGCCATGCGCTTGCAGACCGAGGCGGGCGGCAACCCGATTGATGCGCCTCCCCGGTTCATTGTGATCGGGGCGCTGTACGAGTCGAATGTGGACCAATTGCTCGCCAAACTGTACCCGGCGCAACCGGAAGATGCTGTCGTGGCTGCCCGCACCTTGACGCCTATCGTGGTCCCGCACTTCGACCATGCGGAACACAAGGCTTGGTATTTGCTGGCAGACCCGGCCATCACGCCGGTTTTCGAGTACGCGGAGCTGCAAGGCTACGAGGGTCCGCGCGTCGAGACCCGGCAGGGGTTCGACACGCTCGGCACCGAAGTCCGAGTAGTCTATCACGTCGGGGCGGGCGCGGTTGACCACCGGGGCGGATTCAAGAATCCCGGAGTGTAACCCGTGACTATCGAGCAGTTAGTAAGTGAACGCGAGAAGCTGCTGGGCCAACTGAGCGGCCCGGCAGCCCTACGCTTCGGCGAACGGTCGCTGAGCAACCGCAGTCCGGATGAGATCCGCGCGGCCATCGCCCACCTTGACGCGGAGATAGCGAAGTTGCAGTCTCCGCAACCTACGGTTTTCACGATTTTTACAAAAAGGGGTCTTCAATGAAGAATTACATTCAACCTGGAAAGAACATCACCGTGGCGGCACCGGCTGAGGTCAAGTCCGGCGCCCTGGTGGTTGTGGGGGCGCTCGTCGGCGTGGCGGCATTCGATGCGTTGAAGGACGCCGAAGTCGAGATTGCCACCGAAGGCGTTTTCGAGCTGCCCTGTGCGACCGCCGATGACATCGGCGTCGGCGACTTGCTCTATAGCGACGCTGGCGAGTTGACCAAGGTGCCGGGCACCGCCTCCAGGCCACTGGTGGGCGCGGCGGTGAGTGCGGCGGCGCCTGGCGTGGTGCTGGTGCGCTGCAAGCTCGGGGTCCACGGCCTGACTGGGCCGGCGGGCAGCTAAATAGAGTTTCGCCCACTGCCCTGTGTGCGAATGGGGCCAGAGGGCCGACGATCCCCTCCGGCGGGCCGTCTCCCGCGTGCCGCACTCCTTTCCGGCACGTCACGGCGGCCACAGAAATGAAGAGGCCCGCACGACGTGTGACCGCCGGCGGGCCTGAACTTTTCGAGGTTACTTTCCATGACCAGTTTACCACACATCGAAGCGATCGTCCACGCCTTAAAAGCGCGGCGTTGTGGCAAGGGCTTTATGGCGCGCTGCCCGACGCACGATGACCGCAGCCCTAGCCTCAGCATCCGCGAGTCCGAAGGCCGGGTATTGATCCATTGTCACGCTGGCTGTTCCCAGCAAAAGGTCATCGGTGCGTTGCAGGCGCATGGGCTATGGCCCGAGCGCGAACCCCGGCCATGGCTCCCGGCACCCGAATACCGCGCGATGGTCCGCCGGCGGCGCGGGGCCGAGCGGCTGGCCCTGCTCTGGCGCGCGGGTGCCCTGGCCGAGCTTGAGCGCCGCAAGGCCGAGGGCCTAGCCCGGAGCCACCAGCCCGGTGGCGGCTGGACCTGGTGGTCCGACTTTATCCAGGCCGCGCGTCGGTTGTACACCCTTCAGTCCCTTCCCCCCACATTCCTGGTGGAGCGTTTCACGGCGGAATTGCGCGCGAGCCCCGATGAGACGTTGAGGCTCATTCGGGCGGCGCGTGAGGATGAGCAGCACGCCCGCAGCCTGGCGGCTGTGATGGTGGCGATGCTGGCCGCAGCCGAGCGGCGGGAGGCGAGTCGTGCGGGTTGACGACGACCTGACCCTGATCCGCGACGCCGAGCGGCTGCTGGGGGCAGAATCCGAGGATGAGAGACAAGTGCCGACCGGCCCGCCCTGGCCGGCGTCCCTGGCGGATGCGGCCTACCACGGCCTAGCCGGGGAGATCGTCCGGGCCATCGAGCCGCACTCGGAGGCGGACCCGGCGGCGCTGCTGGTTCAATTCCTCATCGGCTTCGGCAGTATGGCGGGACGCGGCGCCCACTACCGCGTGGGAGCGGACTACCACCACCTGAACCTGTTTGCCGTCTTGGTGGGCGCAACCTCCAAAGGCCGGAAGGGGAGCGCCTGGACCGCAGTCCGGCAAATGCTGGGCGCCGTTGATGAAACATGGGACGACGATCAAGTTGTTTCGGGTCTGTCGAGCGGCGAGGGCGTGATCCACGCCGTGCGCGACGCGACCGAAGAGCAAGAGGCGATCCGCGACCCGAAGACCAAGAAAGTCACCGGCTATCAGACCGTGGTGACGGACGCTGGCAAACAGGACAAGCGCCTCATGGTCGTGGAATCCGAGTTCGCCTCGCCCCTGCGAATGGGCGAGCGGGACGGGAACGTGCTCACGGCGGTCTTGCGGCAGGGCTGGGACACCGGGAAGTTGCGGACTCTGACGCGGAACAAGTCCGCGAAGGCCACCGGCGCCCACATTTCCCTGGTGGGCCACATCACCAAGGATGAGTTGCTGCGCTACCTGACGACGACCGAGGCCGGCAACGGGTTTGCGAACCGCTTCCTGTGGGTCTGCGTGCGGCGGTCGAAGCTGCTGCCGGAGGGCGGGGAACTGCACAAGGTGGACTTCGCGCCGATCCTGCGAAGGTTGAACGAGGCCGTCAGGTTCGCCCGGACCGCCGGCGAGCTGGAGCGCGATCAGGAAGCCCGCGAATTGTGGTGCGGGGTGTACCCCCGTCTCACCGAGGACCGCCTGGGAATGTTCGGCGCCGTCACGGGCCGGGCCGAGGCCATCGCCCTGCGGCTGTCCTGCCTCTACGCCGTGCTGGATTGCTCGCCCGAGATCCGCGTCCCGCACCTGGCTGCGGCCCTGGAGGTGTGGCGGTACTGCCAGGACTCGGCCCGATTCATCTTCGGTGATGCCCTGGGTGACCAGGTGGCCGATGCCATCCTGGAGACGCTGAGAGCGCGCCCGGAAGGGATGACCAGAACGGAAATCCGGGACTTCTTCGACCGGAACAAATCGGCCGCCGAAATCCGCCGTGCGCTGGGCATCCTGGCGCGGCACGGCCTAGCCCGTTCGGAGACCGACCGCGAGACCGGCGGCCGGCCGGTCGAGCGCTGGTTCGCGGTCTGAGGGGGCTTTTGTCGTAGTCGGTCGTAGGCCGAAAGCCGCGCAACTCGTTGAAAACAGGCTTTTGTCGTAGAAATCGTTTTTGTCGTAACTACTTTCACCTGCATGTGTGGTAAACTCCAATCCGTTCAGTCAAGCGGGCCATCCGCGAAAGGAGGATGGAGACTGATGGCCCGCAGAAGGAGAGGGCAATTCCCAAAGCCCATAGAGGACAGAGGGCAATGGAAGCTGAAGTACTGGAGTTACGAATCACAACCGGATGGTTCGATTGCGCGGCGGAAGCGCACCAAAGTACTCGGCCGCGCAGACAAGATGACCTTGACGGAGGCCCGCAAGGAAGCCTGGCAGTTTCTCGAGCCGATCAATGGTGTAATCGAGGGCAGCGAGCACGCACGGAAGACCATGGCTAACCTGATCGCAGCTTGGACTGAATCCGTTAAACCTACGTTGAAGTTGTCCACTCAGCTTTCCTACGAGTGGGCTTTTAAGCGGGTGAAACCGGCTTTCGGTAGCGCAGGTTTGTCTGTGATCGGCAAGGCCGACGTGCAGGCTTTCCTGACGGATGCGGGAAAACAACTTGCGGGTGAATCCGTCCGCGATCTGAGAGCGCGTCTTACGGGTTTGTTCACCTGCGCTGAAGATTGGGGATGGATTCGGCCTGGGGCGAATCCCGCAAAGGGACGGCTCAGGCTACCGCCACGTGATGCTGTCAGACCGAAGCGGGTGATCTGGCCGGCGGAATTCCACAAGCTTGTGCTGGTCCTAGAACAGCCCTACAGCACGGTGGTGGTCCTCGCTGTGCTGGCTGGACTGAGGCGGGGCGAATTGGCGGCACTGCGGTGGAACGACAATCTGAGACCGGGTGTGTTGACAGTAGATGAGGCGGTCTATTGTGGCAAGCTCGGCAGCCCGAAGACTCCGAAGTCCAGGCGTGAGGTCTCAATCGGTCCCATGGCTCAAGCTACAATCGACGGCTGGCGCGGAAAGGCGAAGTTCACCGAAGCGGATGAGTTCATGTTCGGGGTTCGCACCAACACGCCGATTGACCTGCATAACGCCGTGGCGCGCTACGTCAAGCCCGCTTGCGGCCGCTTGAAACTGCCGGCTGTATCCTGGCATGACTTGAGGCACACCTACACGACCTGGGGCCGTCTGGCGGGGATGAAGGCCGAAACGATGCGCGAGCAGTTGGGGCATTCCTCCGTGCTGATGACCCTGGACGTATACAGCCATGCACAGGACCAGCGGGGCGAAGCTGCGCTGATCGAGCGGTATGCCTGGCCGGAGCCGCTTACGGAGGCGACACAGTGAAATTGGTGCCCCTAGTGGTGCCCCTCGCAGACGGGGAACCCCTGCAAGTCGTTGGCAGGATTGGTGGGCGCGACAGGACTCGAACCTGTGACCTCCTGCGTGTGAAGCAGGCGCTC
>CAYGVJ010000207.1:0-5753 GCA_964353255.1 uncultured Solibacteraceae bacterium
GACGGTGCCGTCCCAGGTCCGGTTGTTGGCGGTGACAACCCGAGGCGTCAGGCGGAAGGGGCGGGCGCGGGTGTAACGGGCGGTCAAGATGGTGGGCCCGGTAATGTGGTAGTCACCTCGAATCACGGCGTGATCGTCGTTGCCCTGCTCGCTGCCGGCCCCGACCCAGCCGCCGGTGTTCGCAGTCGCCGCATAAGGCTGGTTCGGCTCCGGGTAGACGGAGAACATCTTGTCATAGATCTTGGTGACCGCCCGGACGCGGGCTTTGAATTCCTTGGTGGGGACCTGCTCGTTGAGGGCCTGGAAGCCGCGCTGGCGGTAGCCGTCGGAGGCGCCGAAGAGGAACAGCTTGTTCTTGATGGCGGGCCCGCCCAGCGAGCCGCCGAACTGGTTGTAAACAACACCCGGTTTGGTGCGGAGGAACTGCTGGCGCGCGTTCAGGTTCTCCGTGTTGTTCAGCCAGAAAGCGCTGCCGTGGAGCTGGTTCGTGCCGCTTTTAGTGATGATATTGACGTTGCCGGACAAGGTGTTGGCGATTTCAGCGGAGGCGATGCCCTTGGCCAGGTATCTCTCCAGTTCGGCCGCGGCAAACCGCACGAGTTCGGCCGCGTTCGCTTCGCATTCCACCCGCGGCACGGCCCGCCGTGTGGCCGGCCACGCCCCCGGCGGCGCCCCCAGCGCGGAGGCCGCCAAGGCGCCCAAGAAGTCCCGTCTCTTCGATCCCATGGTCTGAGGTGCACCCCAAGGGTTGGACAACGAATGGATGCCTCTACAGCGCCGGCAACTCGTAGCCCTTGCGGCGCGGCCGGGTCAGCAGACTGCTGGCTTCCGCGTCGCCGATGAAACGCTCGGCGGCCGGGTCCCATGCGAGCTTGCGGCCAAGCCTCCGCGTGATGTTCGCCAGATGGCACACCGTCACGGACCGGTGCCCGATCTCCACGTCAGCCAGCGGCCGCCTGCGGGTTCGCATACACTCCAGCCAGTCTTGCATGTGGTACTTGGCCTGCCACAGCGCCGCCTCGTCGCGCCACTTCTGCACTTCCTCGGGAGGCGGCAGTTGCTTGACCATGTCTGGCGGGTCCGTCCGGAACATGTTCCGAATGATTTCAATCCGCCCCTTCTCGCCGACGAAGATAGCGCCTCCCCGCAGATCGCTGTTGGGCACTTCCAGCCGCACGGGCACGCCATTGGCGTAACGGTAAGCCAGTGAGCCCTTCGGGCTGATGCCGTCGGTAATGGGCCAGAACTCGACTGGCCCGCTCTCGTCCATGCCCAGCGCGGACTGTATTTGATCGAGCCCGTGGGCGCCCCAGTTGGTCATCTCGCCGCCCCGGAAATCCCACCCAGCGATAGCCTTGGGGTGATAGGGCCGCATCGCTGCCTGGCCGACCAACACGTCCCAATCGAGCGTTTCGGGCACCGGCTCGGCCGGCAGGTCCCGCGGCGAAGGCCCGGGAGAGCTGTAGTTCAGGCCCTGCACAAATACCAGAGGCCCCAGCCCGCCGCTCCGCACGAGGTCGGACCCGAGCCGGTTCATGGCCATGGACCGCTGCTGGCTGCCGACCTGAACCACGCGATTCAGCTTGCGCGCCACGCGCACCAGCGCGCGCCCCTCCTCGACGTAGAGCGATAACGGCTTCTCAACGTAGACGTCCTTGCCCGCCAGGCACGCGTGCATCGAGCAGAGCACGTGCCAATGCTCGCCGGTAGCGACGATCACGCCGTCAATGTTCTTCTGGTCCAGCAGCCGCCGGTAATCCTGAAAGATGCGCCACTTCGCCTTTCTCTTCGACGTCGCGTCGTCGCACTTCCTCAAGTAGCAGTCGGCGACCGCGACGATCTCGCCCTGCTCGGGCAACTGGTCGATCAGCAGGTTGCCACGATTGCCCACGCCGATGACGCCGACCGGGATGCGGTCGTTCGCGCCCGGCTTTCCAGGCGCCCCGAGCACGTGACGAGGAATAATCATCGGAGCCGACGCCCCCAACAGAGTGCCCTGCTTGACCAGTTCCCTCCGTGATAATTGCCGATCTTGACCCATGAACCTCTCCTTTCAGTCACCCGGGCTTGCAGCGCCCCTCCGCGACGTGGTGGCCCAGCCCACAACTGATCGCGTTGTAGTCCGTCGCGTGCTTTACGGGAGGCAGAAACTCGGTCAGGATGAATCCCGCGGGCGTCTGCTTGATATGCTTACGAAAGACCCACCAGCGGTAGTGATAGGTCCGCTCGACCTCCGGATCCGGACACGTGAACCGGGGGACGTTGGCCTCGATCCACGTCCACGCGCCCGCGTTCGGGACGTAGTTGACCACGTCCTCTTCAACCATCCCGTTGAAGTACTCGATGCAATGCCGGAATGCGTCCGCGTCAAGGATGCGGGGCGAGCCAGAAGCCGCCTCAGCTTTGCCCGGCAGAACCGCCGCCAGTAGTATGGCCGCCGAAACCCGCATTGGTTCGCGTCCGGCTCTCCTCACGGGGAGGAGAGCCGGACTCACTCATCTTCGGCCGGCAGGCCGGCACCTGTCAAAAGGTCAACCGTGCGCTGAACTGCACCAGGCGCGCTCCCCGTGTAGAGGTGAAACGGCCGAAGTTGCCTGCGTCAATGCCGGTCGAAATCCCCGAGAAATTGGTGTGGTTCAGCGAATTGAACATGTCGCAACGGACCTGGACGCGGTAACGCTCGAATAGCTGCATGTTCTTCGACAGTGACAAATCAAGATTCCAGAGTCCAGGGCCACGCAAGGCATTGCGGCCCAGATTGCCGGGATGCACCGGAGCGCCGCCCGCGCCGATCGCCACCTTCGCGAAGGCGGACTTGTTCAGATACTGGAGCGTCGCCTCCGGGTCGGGAGCGTACGGGTTGCCGCCGGCATAATCCGGCCGGCTGCTCACGTGCGTGGTGCTTTGCGTGGCGTTGACAGGGAAGCCGCTCTCCGCGGTATAGATTCCCGCGAGCTGCCAGCCGCCAAGGAGCAGTCTGGCGCCCCGGCCGGCGCTGCTTGTCAGCCTCCTCAACGGCAGCTCATAAAGGAAGTCCGTGTGGAAGTGGTGGCGAATGTCGAACGGGCTGGGGCCGCGATCACCCCGGATATTGTTGGTATCCTGGGGCGGGTTCGGGCCGCCCAGACCCGCGAGGTTGGTGTGGGAGATGGTGTTGGCATAGACATACACGGCGCCCATCTGGAAGTTGTTCGAGAAACGCTTGCGCAGCGTGTTTTGCCAAGCGTTGTAGTGGACGCTCTCCGAGCCGTCGAAGTAGTGGAACTCCGAGTAACCGGGGTACGGGCGAAGGCCGGTTACGGGATCGACCTTGTTCACCTGGAGCTCGACGTTGGCATGGACGGCGTGGTTGCCGACGTAGGCGGTCTCAAATGACAGGTTGCTGGCTATCTCCCGCGACACACTGAGGGTCCACTGCAAGCTGTACGGTTGTGGGAAATGCTGCGAAATGACCGATCCGGCGATCGGCCCGCCTCCGCCCCTGACCAGAGGAAGAATAGCGTCGTTGGTGGTGGGGTAGCGAATGTTGTACTTCTGCGCTTCCGCCTTGCTGAAGATCACCCGGTTGGGCTCGTCGATAGCGTTCTGGATAAGCTCGACGGGCCCGCCAAAGTGGTTGTGGAAGCTGGTCAGCTTGCCCGCGCCCGCGCGCAGGACCGTCTTGGGAGCCAGGATCCAGGCAAAACCAAGGCGCGGTGAGAAGTCCAGCCAGTTGGCCCGGTAGATGCTGTTGGGATCTATATAGGGACCGAGGCCGAACGGCCCGGTGCGGTTGAACAGGCGCCCCGAGGATTCCTTCGGCACGGCGAAGTGATCGTAGCGTACGCCAAAGTTCAGCATGAGGTTCTTGCTGAGACGGAAGTCGTCCTGAATGAAGTAGCCGTTGACCCAGTTGTACAGGTTGTAGGGTCTGACGCCGAAGCTGATGGTCACCTGGCTGGGGATGTTGGCCAGAAGGTCCGCCACGGAGGAGAACTGGAATTCCGGCACAGTGACGTTATTGCGTCCGGACTTATAAATGTGGAAAATGCCGCCCAGCTTGATGGCATGCCGGCCCCGCTGCATGGCCAGCACTTCTTCGAAGCTGTAGTTCGGCCCGATGTTCGACATTGCCTCGCCAGTGTTGCTGAAGCCTAGCGAGCCGGTGATGGCGCTGATGCCCAGCTCAAAAATGTGGTCGAGACGCTCCCGTTCGTAGCGGTTGTAACCGATGCGGGTTTCCGCGCTCCAGCTCGCCGCCGAGTGGATAAGGCTTAGCACGGCCTTGTTGTTCTTCACGTCGATGGTGCGGAAATTCGCCGGCGACACTCGCGGCTCAAGCCGGAAGGGGGTGTCCTGGGTGTAACGCACGGCCAGCAGATTCGAGTCCGTGATCTGATAGTCGCCGCGGACGCTGAAGTGGTTGGTGCGGTCGGCAGTCGACCCGGCGCTCTGGTAGAAACCGGTCACCGCGCCTGGCGCGTAAGCGGTGTTCGGCAGCGGGAATGTGTCGAAGAACGCCTTCATTCCGGGAACCGCGGCCACGGCCATCTGGCGGAACTCTTGAGTGGGCACATTGCCGTTGACCGACGTGAACGCACGCTGGCGGTAGCCTTCGTACACGGCGAAGAAAAACAGCTTGTTGCGGATCGCGGGGCCGCCCAGCGAACCGCCAAACTGGTTGAAGACCAGCGGCGGATTCGTGGCCAGGAACTGGTTTCGCGCGCTGAAGTTCTCCAGGCGATTGTTCTCAAACAGGGAACCGTGCAGCTCGTTGGTGCCGCTCTTGGTGATCACGTTGACGTTGCCGGTCATGGTGGGGCCGGTCTCCGGGGGCGCGATGCCGCTGGTCACCGTCACCTCGCGCACCGCCTCCAGGCTCACCGCTTTGATGAACCCCAGCGACGCCATGGACTCGGATTCCCCATTGCCGCTGGCGTCGGCGCCATCCACGGTGAAGCGGAAGCCATCGGGCGGCAGACCGTTCATGGCCACGGCGCTGCCGCTGACGATCAAGCCGGCGCCGAGTGAAATCAGGGTGCTCCAGTCGCGGTTGGCCGTGGGCAGCTCCATCACTCGCAGGGTGTTCAGGGAGTGATCCTGCTCGGCGTTCACCGTATTAACGAGCGGGACCTCCGCATTCACGGTGACGCTTTCCGTCAGTTCGCCGAGAGCCAGCGAGTACTTGAACCGCACCTGCTGTCCCCCGGCGAGTTCCACTCCCGTGCTGCGGTTTTCCTTGAAACCGGCAACCCGGATGAAGATTGAGTAGCGGCCCACTGGCAGGAATGTGAAGGTGAACTCGCCGCCGGCGTTCGTGGTCGTCTTCCACGTTCCGCCGGTTTGTTCGTTGGTGGCGGTAACGCTGGCCTGGGCGACTGCGGCGCCGGAGGGGTCAGTCACCGTCCCATAAATCGTTGCGGTCGTGACCTGAGCCAAAGAGAGCGCAGGCATAGTCAGCAGCAAAACGGCCACCACAGCAGGCCAATGATTAACGCGAAACATACCTCATCCTCCTGTTGCCAATCCTGTTCACCCTCACACGCCCCTCGGCGTGCCCCAGTGCCGGCGATACTCGCGGCCCAGCAGCCGGTTGGCCTCGGGATCGCCCAGGATGGTCTCGGTTCGCGGCTCGAACTTCACCACTCGTCCGGTCCGCGCCACGATGTTGCCCAGATGGCAGTGCAGCGCCGAGAGGTGTCCGGTCTCGATGTCGGCATTCGGCGCCTGGCGGCTGCGCACGCAGTCGATGAAGTTCGCCGCGTGCGAATCGC
>CAYGVJ010000208.1:0-5677 GCA_964353255.1 uncultured Solibacteraceae bacterium
GCAGAAGCCGGCGGGCCCCGCTACTTCACCCCCGCCGCCCTCTCGACGAACCCCAAAATCACCGAGGGGAAGATGCCCAGCAGCAGCGTGCCGGCGGCCGAGGTCGAGTACAGCCCTCGCGGCAAAATCGGATACCATGGAGAAGTGGAGATACGACAAGCGCACGGCGGGCAGTCCGAGGCGAGTATCGCACGCATGGTGCAGCGGATCGTCGAGGGCTTCTCACCGGACAAGATCATCCTGTTCGGCTCCCGTGCGCGGGGAGAAGCTCACGCGGAGAGCGACGTTGACTTGCTGGTCTTGTTTCCGAAGATCGACGACGCGCGGCATCGCGCCACTGAGCTGTACTGCCTGTTGAGCGGGGCCGGGGTGCCCAAGGACATCCTAGTTTCTACCACCGCGCGCTTTGAGCGATACAAGAACGTCCCGAACACAATCTACTGGCCCGCGGCGCGAGAAGGCAGGGTGCTCTATGAGCGTCCCGCCTGAGGTGGTTGAGGTAGTCCGGCGGTGGCTCGAGAAGACGGAGCACGACTTTCTGCATACCGCTGGGATAATGGCGGTAGACAAGAGTGGTCCTGCGGAAGCTCGACTGGCGCTCGGGGCGTGAGCTGCGGTCGGTCCGCACACTCAGCCGCTGGTTCCACGCGCCGGTGAGAGGTCATTCTGGGTCCGCGTGGACAACGTATGAAACCGCTGGGTGCGGAACCACGGTGCCCAGCCTGGCAAAAATAAAGGCCCCCCGAAGGGGGCCTTGTTATTAGAATAATGTCCACCCTCAGGATAGCACCCGCCGAGTCGTCTGTCAAGCAGTCTCGCCACTGTCGCGAAGAATCTCGCGGACCAGCGGGTGCTCACGCTTGAGACGACAAGCTTTCGTCGGCCAGGCCGGATTCTTGGGGTTGGGTCGGTCGTACGTCTCGAGGATTCCCTCGTCTATTGCCAACTGCAACGCCTCCTGAACGGCCGGGTCTCTGGCAAACATCCTATCGCGGAGGAACTTCACCGAGAAAAAAGCGTATTTCGGCTCGTGCTTCGCGATCCATTTGATCAGACGAGGCATCCCAGGGGCGGTAACGGCTGCCGATGTGCCAGTCCTGGACCCCGCCGCCGCCGGTTGCGGGAGCTCGGGCAGCCGCGCTGCCTGAAACTCCATGGTGCGGAAAGCTGTCGCAACTGCGCCCTGAACGCGCTCTCTAATGCTCTTGGCTTGCGCCGGGTCGGCCCCAGACAGCCCCTGCGCTAAGAGCGAGTCGATGCGCTCAGAAAGCGTCGTTCGGCCGACCAGTAGACTAGATTTCAGATCCCGACCGAGGAGCTCGATAAGAGCTCTAATCAGCTGCTCAGTGAACCGAGTGGAGGTCACTTCGGTCGTGTGGGACGACGACCTGATCTCTGTAAGAACACGGCTGGTCTCCTGATTCACTTTGGTCCCGGCCTGATAGAGCTTCCACGTAACGGCTATAGAAAAGGCCCCTATGGCACCGCCAATCACGCCCACGATCAGCCCTAGCCAGCCCAGTATCGACATCAGATCCATACGACTGTCCTCCTACGAGTGAGCGGACGGGAGACCCATTCAGCCAGCGTTTCCATTTGGCAACCTGCCGGGCATAAAGTATACACCCAACTACCTCCGAGGGTGCCATTTCGTTCATGGATTCCGTGCTGAGGGATTCCGGTGCATCCCATCGGGCGTGGGCGCTCTTCGCGGTGGCAGCACTGGGCTGAAAGGCCCCCTACCTCACCCCCGCCGCTTGGTTCACAAACCCCAGAATCACCGACGGGAAGATGCCCAGCAACAGCGTGCCGGCGACGCAGGCCCAGAGCGCCAGGCGCAGCGCGGTGCCCTGGGGCGGGAGCGGCTCGGCGGCCTCGGCAGGCTCGCGCATGTACATCACCACCAGGATGCGCAGGTAGTAGTAGGCCGCGACGGCGCTCGTGAGCAACCCCAGCACCGTCAGCCAGACCAGGCCCGCCTCCAGCGCCGCCCGGAACACGTAGAACTTGCCGAAGAAACCTCCGGTCAGCGGAACGCCGATCAGCGACAGCAGAAAGATCGTCATCAGCGCGGCGGTCGCCGGCTGCCGCGCGCCCAGGCCCGCCAGGTCGTCCACCTCCAGGTACCGCTCGCCCTTCCGGGCAATGTAGCCCACCACCGCGAACGCGCCCACGTTCATGAAGACGTAAGCCGCCAGGTAGAACATCACCGCCGCCGTCCCCGCTTCCGAGTGCGCCGTAACGGCCACCAGCACGTAGCCCGCGTGGGCAATCGAGCTGTACCCCAGCAACCGCTTGACGTTTGACTGGGTGAGCGCGGCGAAGTTCCCGATCACCATGGTGGCCAGCGCCGAGGCCCACAGCACCGCCTCCCAGCGGTGACTCACCGGGCGGAAAGCCACCAGCCACACCCGCAGGAAGATGGCGAAGGCGGCAGCTTTCGGGCCGGCCGAGAGGAAGGCCGCCACCGGGGCCGGAGCACCCTGGTACACATCCGGCGCCCAGACCTGAAAGGGCGCTACCGACACCTTGAACCCCAGCCCCACCAGCATGAAGGCCGCCGCGGCGCTGACCAAGAGGCCCGCCTCCTTTTTCATGAGGGCGCCACCGATCGCCTCGATCATCGTCGAGCCCGTCGCGCCGTACAGCAGGGCGATGCCGTACAACAGAAAAGCAGTGGCGAAGGAGCCGAGCAGGAAGTACTTGAGGGCCGCCTCGTTGGCCCGCTTATCCCCGCGGAGGTACCCGGCCAGGACGTAGCTGGCGATCGAGGAGATCTCCAGCCCGATGAACATCAGCACCAGCTCGGCGCTAGCGGCCATCAAGCACTGGCCCGCCACCGAATACAACAGCAGGGCGTAGTACTCGCCGCGGTCGGCCTCTTCCCGCCGCAGGTACCCGTAAGAGCACAGCGCCACCAGGATCCCCGCCGCGATCACCAGCACGCGGAAGAAGGTGGCGAAGCCGTCCACAAAGACCAGCCCGCTGAAGGCGGCGCCCGGAGCACGCTGCGCGGCCACGGCGGCGGCGAGCGCCACCCACAGCCCCGCCTGCGCCAGGTAGCCGAGCCAGCGCTTGCGCCGCGCCGGAGTGAGCGGCTCCAGCACCATCACCAGCGTGCCCGCAGCCGCCAGAATGATTTCCGGCGCCACGCGCAGGTACTCGGCGGCGGTGGGGATGAAACTAGCGGACACGGGCGATCTCCTTGGCCAGTGGCGGCCGTGCCCGGACGTGGTACTCCTGGTTCACCCTGGTCTTCTCCAGAATCGCGGCGCTGGTTGCGCTGATGGGCGGCAGGAAGGTCTGCGTGGCGGTCCCCATCCAAACCATCAGAACGATCAGCGGCAGCATGGCCGCCAGCTCGCGCACCCGTACATCGCCCACCTTCGAGCGCACCTCCTCAGGAGCCTCACCGAAAAAGACCCGCTGGTAGAGCCACAACATGTAGCAGGCCGACAGAATCACGCCCACCGCCGCCAGCACCGCCCAGCGGAAATTCACCTGCGCCGCGCCCTGCAACACCAGGTACTCGCCCACGAAGTTGTTCAGCATCGGCAGGCCCATGCTGGCCAGGCTGGTGATCATGAACAGCACGGCCAGGTTGGGCGCCGGCGTGGCCACGCCGCCGTAGTCGCGGATCTCGAGCGAATGCCGGCGCTCGTAGAGGTAGCCCACCAGGATGAACAGCGCCCCCGTCGAGATGCCGTGGCTCAGCATCTGGTATATCGCCCCGTCCATCCCCAACTGGGTGAAGGAGAATATCCCCAGCACTACGAAGCCCAGGTGGCTGACCGAGGTGTAGGCCACCAGCTTCTTCATGTTGGGCTGCATCATGGCCACCAGCGCCCCGTAAATGATGCCCACGATGGCCAGCGCCACGATCCAGCCGGCGCACTCGCGCGCCGCGCCCGGGAACATCGGCAGGCAAAAACGCACCAGCCCGTAGCAGCCCATCTTCAGCATCACCGAAGCCAGCATCACCGAGCCGGCCGTAGGCGCCTCGACGTGCGCGTCCGGTAGCCAGGTGTGCAGGGGGAACAACGGCACCTTGATGGCGAAGGCCGCAAAGAAGCCCAGGAACAGCAACAGTTCCTCGGTGCGGCCCAGGGCCAGCTTGCCCGAGGCAATCTGTTCGAGTATCACCCGGTAGTCGAAAGTCCCCGTGAGGTTGTACAGGTAGATGATCCCCGCCAGCATCAGCACCGAGCCCGCCATGGTGTAAATGAAGAACTTGACCGCGGCATAGATGCGCCGCTCGTGCCCCCAGACGCCAATCAGGAAGTACATGGGGACCAGCGAGACTTCCCAGAAGGCGTAGAACAGGAACAGGTCCAGCGCCACGAAGACGCCGACCAGCCCGAACTCCATCAGCAGGAACAGGGCGAAGAACTCTTTCACCCGCTTGTCGATGTGCCGCCAGGAAACCAGTACGCCGACCGGCGTGAGCAGCGTGGCCAGCAGCACCAGCCAGAGGCTCAGGCCGTCCACTCCCACCTGGTAGCGGATGGGAGGCGACGCGATCCACGGCAGGTTGGTGAGGAACTGGAAACCGGCCTCGGCCCGGCGGAAGCCCAGCGGCAGGCCCAGTGAAAGCACGAAGGTGGCCAGCGAAATAACCAGCGCCGTTCGCCGGATGGCTTCTTCACGATCCCGCGGGACGAACAGCAACAGCAGGAATCCGGCCAGGGGCAGGAACAGAACCGCATCGAGCAGGGTCATCGCCCGCCTCCCGCCCAGCTTATGGCCACCAGCGCGGCGAGCGAGCCCAGCAGCACCCAGGTGGCATAGCTGCGGATGTAGCCGGACTGGAGCAGCCGCAACACCCGCCCAATGCCTCTGGCCCGCAGGCCCACACCGTTCACCGCGCCGTCAATCACGCCCACATCCATGCCCTGCCAGAGGACATCTCGGGAGCCGCCCACCAGGGGCTTGACTACCAGCGCCTGGTAGACCTCATCCACGAAGTACTTGTTGTAGACCAGCCGGTAGAGGAAGCCCAGGCGCTCGGTGACACGGTCGGCCAGCCCCGGCCGCAGCACATAGAACACCCAGGCCAGCGCGATCCCGGCCAGGCCGGCGGCCACGGAAATCACTACCAGCGTTGTGTCGTGATGCGCCAGCGTCGGCTCCGGCTCCAGCCAGCGCGCCACGTTGAAGAACCCGCCCACCAGCGAGAGCACGCCCAGCGCTATCAGCGGCAGCGTCATCACCGGCGGCGATTCATGCGGATGCCCCTCGCCGCGGAATTCGCCGAAGAAAGCCAGGAAGATGGCGCGGAAAACGTAGAAGGCCGTCATAGCGGCGGTCACCACGCCCACCCAGTACATCCACGGCGCGTAGTGATGCGCGGCCAGCAGGATCTCGTCCTTGCTGAAAAAGCCCGAAGTGAACGGCACCCCGGCGATGGCCGCCGCCGCGCACAGCAGGCTCCAGAAAGTGACCGGTGCGTGGCGCCGCAATCCACCCATGTAACGTAGGTCCTGCTGCCCCACGGCGTGAATGACGCTGCCCGCGCCCAAGAACAGCAGCGCCTTGAAGAAAGCGTGCGACCAGAGATGAAAGATGCCCGCCCCGAAGGCCCGCGCGCCCAGGCCCAGAAACATGTAGCCGATCTGCGAAATCGTCGAGTAGGCGAAGACCTTCTTGATGTCGTGCTGAGTCAGGCCGATGGTGGCGG
>CAYGVJ010000209.1:0-5575 GCA_964353255.1 uncultured Solibacteraceae bacterium
CATCGCGGCGACCTGCCGCTTGGTGGTGCCGTGAATGCGGGTGTCGGCCCAGCGCTCTTCCCAGCGGTCCAGGTAGGCTTGCGCCTCCTCTGGGCTTTCGAAGCGAAGTCCCTTCAAGGGCGTCTTCTTGGCGTGGCCGACGCCGGCTTCCACCTTGCCCTTTCGATCCGGATCCTGGACGCGACAGGGCAGGGCGACGGCGCCGTAGTGAGCGAGCAGATCCCGGTAGAGCGGATTGAGCGCGGGGTCGTAGATGTCGGGAGCGAGCACGCCTTCGCGCAGGTTGTCGAGCACGACGACGCGAGTGACCCCGCCGAGCCGGCGGAAGGCCCGCTCGTGCAGTTCAACCCAGATGCGCGCGCTGGAACGGAAGGTGAGCCGACGGACCGACTTGCGGCTGTAGCCGAGTGTCAACACGAACAGCCGCGTGCGCTGGTAACGGCTGCTGGCTGGGTCACGGACCATCGGGCCGGTACCGTAATCCACCTGCGCCTCTTCGCCGGGCGGGGTTTCGATCACCACACAGGCTTCCGGTGCCCTGGAACCACGGAGCTTGCGCGCGAAGCGCTTGACGCTCTGATAGCCCCCACGGAAGCCGTGATCGTCCACCAGGTCCTGCCAGATGGCCTTGGCGTTGCGGCCCCGGCCGAGCCCGAGTTCGATCACCTCCCGGTAGGGCTCACAGGCGCTGGCGGAGGGACTGCGACCCGGTGTCGGCTCTGACTCGACGGCCGGCACCGGGGCTGGTGGTGCGCCAGAGTCGGGGGTCACCTCATTGGCCGGTTTTGAGCCGGAGCCCGGCTCGGGGGTCACCTCACTGGCCGGTCTTGCCGGCGCCCGCCGTCCCCAGCCGCCCGGTGGCCGAGGCTCGATTCCGGCGGCCCGCAGGTAGGCGGCCGCGGTTTCCCGACGCACGCCGACGGCCCGCTGGATGCGCCGCAGCGACCACCCCAGCCGCCCCAGGGCGAGGACTTGCTGTTTCTTCTCTTCGCTCAAGACATTGCTCATCTCGACGGAGGGTAAACCTCACGTCGTGGTCAATGTCCTGAGTCAGCTCCGTTGGCCGGTTTTCAGGTGACCCTCAATGGCCGGTTTTGGGTGATCCCCGAGGGCTTCACCGGCACGCCGACGAACAGGTTGTCGATGCCGTACTCGCCCTGTAGCAGCGCCGAGCACGGCAGCACGCGCTTCTTATCCTTCAGGATGGCCTCCACCAACTGCACCGCCGCGGCCGCTGGGGCGTAGTAGGCGCTGGTGCCCATCAACTTGACGATCTCGCCGCCACCCACCGCGGTTCGCTTCACCAGGGCCGCGATGGTGTCGGCACAGGACGGGGGAGAGACGGATCGCTTCTTCAGGTTCGTGGAGGACCGGCGGAAGATTGGAGCGGCCTAGCTCTCGCGGTTCCCCAACCGGAGCGCATCAGCCGGCGTGTGATAGACTTGGCGTGGAAAGGCTGGCGCGCCGGAATGGAGGCGGGGGGCAAGAAGCAGTTCCGGGTATTCACAATCGGCCATTCAAGCCACACGATTGACCGGTTCCTCGCCCTCCTCAAGCAGTTCGCTGTCGAGGTCCTCGTCGATACGCGCTCTCTTCCCCGTTCAAGCTTTGCTCCTCAGTTTGACCTCCAGCCCTTCAGAGAAGCCGTGAAAAGGGCTGGCCTTCGCTATCTCAACCTCGGTCGCCAGCTCGGTGGCCGTCCCGAGGGTCCCGAGTTCTACGACGCCACGGGGCATGTCTTGTACTGGAAGGTTGCTCAGTCTCCAGCATTCCAGGAAGGCATCGCACGCCTTGAGAGTGGCATGCGCCGGTTCGCGATTGCCTTGCTCTGCGCCGAGGAGGACCCAGCCAGGTGCCATCGGCGT
Organism: uncultured Solibacteraceae bacterium; assembly: GCA_964353255.1. Taxonomy (GTDB): domain Bacteria; phylum Acidobacteriota; class Terriglobia; order Bryobacterales; family Bryobacteraceae; genus VFZS01. The sequence continues at coordinate 1,866 of CAYGVJ010000209.1, forward strand.
TTACTCGTCGGTCGCGTGTTGGCTGAGCGCGGCGTATCCGTCGAGCACATACGTGGGGACGGACGGCTTCAATCGGAGGCCGAGCTCTCGGCTGCTGACGGCGTTCGCGCTCCGCAGATGAGCCTGTTTGAGGAGGCGAGGTCTCCAGAATGGAAGTCTATTCCATCGGTTTCACAAAGAAGACGGCAGAACAGTTCTTCGGCCTCCTGAAACGGCAGGGAATCCGCCGTCTCCTTGATGTGAGGCTGAACAACTCATCTCAGCTCGCAGGTTTTACGAAGCGTGATGACTTGGAGTACTTCCTCCGGGCCATCTGCGATGCGCAATACTTGCATGAGCCTCTGCTTGCGCCGACGCAGGAGATGCTTGACGCGTACAAGAAGCGGCGCGGATCGTGGGCTGCCTACGAGGCCAGCTTTCTTGCATTGATGCGCGAGCGGCGGGTTGAGGAGAGGCTGCCGAGGACGCTTTTCTCGATCCCGACGGTACTGCTTTGTAGTGAGCCCACTGCGGGCCATTGCCACCGCCGGCTGGTTCTTGAGTACTTGCGGGATCGGTGGGGCGATCTGACAATCCTACATCTCTGAAAGGGGGACCGGTGCCCCAGGTTGACCTTCTTAGTTTGGCGAACTCATACAAGCACGACCCGGGGAGGTGTATCGCGGGTTTGCGTCTCGACGGAACAGGTTGGCTGCGCCCGGTCTCGGATGTCGGGGAGGGCGAGCTTCTTCCGGAGCATACCCGCCTGCCCGATGGGAGTCAGCCCCAGTTGCTGGATGTGATCCGTATCGGGCTGGCGGAGCACCGCCCGCTGCCCCACCAGCCTGAGAACTACCTGATCGACGGCTCTCACTGGGAGTTGCTTCACCGTCCTGCGCCCGATACCGCAGTGACGCTGCTTGCCAAGCAGTTGCACCTCGGCACGGACCTCTTCGGCGATCGGTTCAGTGCCATAGCTGAAAGCCGGTTTCAGCAAACCGCAGCGAAGGAGTCACTCGTCTTGGTTCGTCCCGCGAAGGTGGCGTGGCGCACGGTTTTCAACGACTACACGCAGAAGAGACGGGCTCGCGTGCTGTTCAGACTCGGCCCCTCCTGCGATTATGACCTTCCGTTGACTGACCCTGCTTTCGTTTCAAGGGTCAAGGCCCTGCCGATAGGCGACCACGGGGACGCCGATGTTGGCATCCCCGAAAGTGCGATGTGCCTTTTCACTATCAGCCTGGGCGAGCCGCTCAAGGGTTGGTGCTATAAGCTTGTCGCTGCGGTGGTAATCCTTCCTCCAGCCTGGGCCGGCCACTTCTGACGATCAGGGCGCCACCAGCACTCCTGCCTATTCCGGGCCATGCCGATCATAGAGGGCGATCGGGCGGAGCCGATGATCGGAGTCGCCCCGGGTACCGCCGGCTGCGCGCGCTCTCGCGCCAGATCGCGCCCTACAACCACCCGCCCTTCGTGGTTCTGAAGGACTCGACCCGCGAGACCCAGGCCACCTGGCGTGACCTGCTCAGCTACGCGAAGGCCGAAGGCACCCGCGACGCGTCAGTGACCCGCTACAAGGGGCTGGGCGAGATGAACGCCGGGCAGTTGTGGGAGACCACCATGGACCCGGAGAAGCGCACTCTGCTGGAGGTGCGCCTGGCGGACGCCGTCGAGGCCGACATCATCTTCACCACGCTGATGGGCGAGGACGTCGAGAACCGCCGCCGCTTCATCGAGGAGAACGCCCTGGACGTGCGGAATTTGGACGTGTGAGTGACCCGGGGAGCGTGGTCGGTTTGGGCTTGGCCGTTTCGAAGTCCTTGATCGCTGGGGCGCCTGTTATGAGGTTGCGGGATGGCCAGCAACTCCTGCATTCCATGTGCGGAGCCGAGCTCTGGCCGCTCAACTTCTCCTGGGAGCCACTTGTTCAGGATTTTCACGCTTCGTCTGGCGGTGTGCTGCCAAGTATCCGAGCAACATCATCGCGTGACCTCTGCGACTTAGTCTACCTGCTCTGAGCAGTTGAACACAAGAGGATCAGCGGACGGCCGCCCCGGTTCCAACACCAAAGACGTCGGACAGACTCTGGAAAGCGCCTACTTGGGGATATGGAAGCACAGGATGGCAAGTTGAAGAGGCCGCCCGGGGTCGCCTGACAGGTGGAACTCATACGAGAACCACGAGCCCTCCTTGAGGCCCTTGAAGGCCATGAAACAGGGGTGCTGTGGGGTGTTTTCCTCTATGGATCTTATCGCCGTCGAGACATCCTTGGTGTCAACGAAGTAAATGATGGCCGTCTTCGAATCCCGCCACGTCAGATAGCTTAGGATCTGGTCGATCGTCTCAAAGTGCTGCTTCTGGCCCCGCCAGAACTTGCATTCGGCCACGAAAACGTTCTTCTTCTCACACCGGATGAGGATGTCAGTCTTCCCGGCCTTGTTAAAGGTCTCTCCTGTCGTGCTGCCCTCAAACCGCGGCTCCAGTTGAAGGATGAGGTGATCCCGAAGGGTTTCTTCGCCCTTGTCGGCGTAGGTGCTGGGCAGGCGCTCAAACACCCGCCCGGTTTCGTGGATTGCCAACAAGATCTCCTGGTACATCGACTCATCCAAAGCGGGCTCGGCCTTGTACGGTGCGGTTGAGGCTGCCGGCTTCGGGATTGCAATCTTTTTGCGGGCTACCGGAACCGCAAAGGTGCGGGGCACCGAACTCGCCTTCTTGAGCGGCACGCCAAGGGCCTCAAGCACCCCCATCTGCTTTCTCACCTGGGCGCGCCGGGCATCGAAGAACTGCTTCGCTCGCACCGGCAGCCCCGCGCTGTAATCCGCGATGTTCTTCTCCAGGTACGTCGACTGGGTCCGAACGAGATCGATAATTCGTTTGGCCTCGTTCTTGATGCGCTCCGGGTCGCTATAGAAATCGACAATATCAAAGCAGATCGCCCCGTCCTTCACGTATACTTCGTACGTGTCCATGAGCCGTGGGCTTGGGGCAAGGCGAAGGAGTCTCTCATCCCCGCTGAAGGGGATGTGATACGTGACCACCTGCTTCTTGTACGCCTGCCCCGGCTCTACGGCGAAGCCCTGATGCGGAAACCGGTCTGCCGGGATCATCCGCTCCTCGATGCTCGCCTCGGGATGATCGCAATCGACGGCGACTGGGTCGATCCGAAATGGGGAGACCACATGTTCCAGGTACTCCACCTCGTTCACGTTGAGCAGGTAGTTCCGGTTCTCCCCGTCGATTGTGGCGCGCAACTCTTCGAACCAACCCTCCACAGACTGCGCGAAATTCGCTTCCCAGAAGATCGGAAAAGCACCATACTGCATGGCAGGACGCATACGTCTCAAGCAGGATTTCCTTTTTGGCTTCCTGGATGCCCATAGTATACAGCAAACCGTCTCGGTTGGGGCTGCACTTCCCATCGTCTGCCTCTCCGATTTGTCGAAGACCAGCGGTGCGAGGCTAAGCGTGCCCGCTACTGCCGAACGCCAGTTCTGGCTGTTGCGGGCTGAAGGCCATCCGTCGCGGCGGATGTTCGGGGCGATTCTACCGAGCATACGACTCCACCCAGGCGGAGCGGGAGATCGGAATGGAACGGGCCACGCTGCCGGAGTACCGCCGGCTGCGCGCGCTCGCGCGCCAGATCGCGCGCTACAACCAGCCGCCCTTCGTGGTTCTGAAGGACTCGACCCGCCAGACCCAGGCCAACTGGCGCGACCTGCTCAGCTACG
>CAYGVJ010000210.1:0-5478 GCA_964353255.1 uncultured Solibacteraceae bacterium
CCACCAGGGTCAGCATCATGGTGACTTCCAGCCCCACCGCCAGGATGCTCAGCGCGGTGCGCATGGGCCGGTGCCTGAGGTTTTCGAGGACGAGTTTGTTGATCAAGGTGTGCTCTCATACATATTAGCGTTCAGGCGGGCGGGAGTGCCTGGCAGGCCTCGCCTCTCAGCGGAGGTTCTCGATCAGCACCAGTCGAGGATCCGCCGCTACTTCCCGGCCGAGGCCTGCCAGTTCACCAGAACGCTGATGGAGGAGCGCTCGGTTTGGGTTTGTTCCGGCAGCGTGTTCACCAGAAAACGGCCGTCGCGCGCGGCCACGTATCGATTCCGCCGCCCCTCGGTGGCAAAGCGGGCCTCGAACAAGACGCGCGGGACGCCCGCTTCGAAGCTGACGCCGTCCGTCTTCACCGAGACCGCCAGGAGCTTGTTGCCGGACACGTAGTAAAGCTCTTTACCGTCGGCCTTCCATTGGGGCTCGGTTCCGACGGAGGGCGACACCTGCCATCTGCCGCCGGTGGGCGGAAAGGGCTGAACGTAAACCTGGAGCTGCCTGCCAGACTGGTTCGAACTATAAGCGAGGAATTTTGAGTTGGGTGACAACTGGCAGTGCCGCTCCAAGAACTCTGTGGCGCGGACCGGGAAGGGCTTGCGTTCCGCTCCGGGGCCCATCGGAAGGGCGAAGATCGAGAGCTCGGGACCTCCCTCAACCGGCTGATTGAAGAACAGGTACCCACCATCTTTGGACCAGTCCTCCGTCTGCTTCGGCAGGGAGGAAACCAACAGGGGCTCGTCCTGATCCGTGCCACTGGCGGATTTGACGTAGAGATCCCTCACACCTTTGCGGTCCGAGGTCCAGGCGACCCGGCGGCCATCCGGCGACCAGACGGGGTCCAAGTCGTCGCCCGGATCGAAGGTGAAGCGGGTCCGTGAGCCGCGGTTCAGGTCGAGGATCCAGATGTCCCGCGTTTTCGCGGACGGACCATAAATATCCACGGCTAATCGGCTGCCGTCGGGCGCAAGGGCGGGACTGCCGTAATCGTCCGGCGGTCCAACCGCTCCGGAGCGGCGGCCAGAGGCATCAAACCAAACCAGCTCCGAGACGGTTTGGGTGGCCGCTGTAATCCATGCCAGGACGCCATTGCCGGAAGCCGAAAACTGGCACATCTGGTTTTCATCCTGGCGCATCGGCCCACCGACCATCCAGGGTGCGCCGGCGAATTTCATGCTTCTCACATCCAGCTTCTGCGCGAACACCGCGCCCTCGCGGGGGAACAGCAGGTATCCGGGCGGCGCGTACTGAAGCAACGCGGATTGAATCGGCAGTTCACCCGACTCTTTGCCGTCCAGGGATCCCCATTTTGCCTGCAATTGACCCTGCGCCTGGCGGGCGAGGTAGACGAAGCGCTTTCCATCGGGCAGGAACACCGGGCCGATGTGGTCCAATTCCCCCTTCCCGGGGTCGAGCGTGGTCACCAATTCTGGCGCCCCGCCTTGCGCGGGCACGCGCATTAGCCCCCTGCGCTTGCCTCCGAGCAGGATTACGTCGTCCCGGTTCCAGTCTGCGTAGGTCACATCGGCTAGCGTGCAGAGAGTCTGGGGCTGTCCTCCGGCGAGGCCCACTCGTTTGAGGCGTCCGTCGGCAAAGAACCCGATGCTCCGGCTGTCTGGAGACCAGAACGTGTCCGTCGCGCCCTCCGTCCCCGGGACCGCGACCAGTTCGGGAGAGTTCAGCCTGCGGATGTAGATCTGGGGTCTCCCGCCGGTTAGAAACCCGCCGGGTGAAACGATGCTGAAGGCGATGCGCTCGCCGTCGGGCGATACCCTCGGTCCCCTCAGGGTGGTGTTGTCGGGAGCCATGATACTGAACCGAACGGGACGCGCCGCCTCGGGCGCGCGGCGGAAGGCCAGGTATCCGAGGGCCGCTGCCGCAATTAGCAACAGGCCGGCGGCGATCCACCCGGCCTGTGCATGCGGTCTCCCGACGGCTGGGGCGCCGGTCGATTCCTGCACCCCTTGCAAGACGTGCTTGAGATCCCGGGCGGACTGCCAGCGATCGTCCGGATCTTTCGCCAGGCAGGTCGTCACCACACGCTCGAGCGCGGGCGAGGCCATCGGCTGGAGTTCGTGAATCCGCGGCGGCTCGCCGGCCAGAATCGCCGCGGCCACCCTGGCCGGGCTCTCCCCCTCGAAGGCGCGGCGGCCCGTGAGCATCTTGTAGAGCACCACGCCGAAGGAGAAGATGTCCGAACGCTCGTCGGCAGGCTTGCCCTCGGCCTGCTCCGGTGACATGTAGGAGGGCGTACCCGCGATCTCGCCCTCCACCGTGAGGCTCGTGGTCTCGGCCTCGGACAGACGCACCCGCTTGGCCAGTCCGAAATCGAGCAGCTTGATGACGCCGTCGTGGGTCACCAGGATGTTCGCCGGCTTCAGGTCGCGGTGAATGACGCCCGCCGCGTGGGCTTTAGCCAGAGCGGCGGCGATTTGCACGGCGTAGTTGAGCGCTGTGCCCAGCGGCAACCGGCCCGCGAGCGGCTTGCCCTCGACCAGCTCCATCGCGATGAAATCCGGGCCGACCTCGTAGATCGTCACAATGTTCGGGTGGTTTAGCGCCGACGCGGCCCGGGCCTCGCGCAGGAGCCGCTCCTCGCGTTCGTGAAGCAGCTTCAAGGCAACCGGCCGCTGAAGCTTGGTGTCGTAGGCCTTGTAGACGGTCCCCATGCCCCCCTGGCCGAGCTTGGCCTCGACGCGGTAGTGCCCCAGCATCTCGCCGGCTGCCAGCTCACGCGGCGCCACCGGGCTCTTGAGCGTGCCGCTCTGGGCCGCCAGCAGCTTTTCGACCTCCTGGCGGAGCGCCGCGTCATCGCCGCACATCTCGTCCAGCGCCTCCGGCCTCTCCAGCGCCGCGCCGAAGACCTCTTTCATTCGCGCCCAGCGTTCGGGAGTCATCGGAAGTTCTCGATCAGCATCAGGTCGGCGTTGCCGGGATTCCCGGTGGTGAACAGCACGGTCTTGCGATCCGGTGAAACGGCCAGGCCCAGGGAGACCTTTCCCTCGATGGCGGTGAGCAGGCGGCTTCTTCCGGTGGTGAAGTCGAAGAATTGCAGCGGATAGGTCCCGTCCTTGCCCGCCCGGCCAACGTAGTAGATCCCTTCCTTAACCGGGAAGAAGGCCCGGTCAACCACCCAATCCAGGATCTGTCGCTCCGGACCGCCGGTCAACGGCGTCGAAAAGAGCGGCCCCGTCGCCCCGGTCTTCTCAAAGTAGAGCGTCTTGCCATCCCAGGACTCGAACCCCACATAGCCGCCGTTGCTGGTCACCTGCCGGGCCTCGCCGCCGGGCCCCGGGGGCACCCAAGGCATCCTCCAAATCTCGTTGCGGCCGCTTCGGTTCGACTTGAAGTAGATCCAGTTGCCGTCACGCGACCAGCTCGGCACGCTCTCGTCAGTAGGATACGGGGTCAAGCGGCGGGGCTGCCCGCCGCTCGGATCGATGACGTAGATGTCCGAGTGCCCGTCCTCTCCTTGGGAGTCAAAAGCGATCCAACGGCCGTCCGGTGACCACCGGGGAGTGCCCTGGTACCGGCCCAGTCTGTCGGTCAACTGGACCGGATTCGATCCGTCCTGGTTCGAGACCCAGATTTCCGCGCCCTCCCCGGCGCGGTTCGAGGTATAGGCGATCTTTGCGCCATCCGGCGAGAACTGGGGGCTGCTCTCAGGGAGCGTCGAGGAAATGAAGCTCCTCGCTGGGGCCCCTGCCTGGAACTTCCAAATATCCGAATCCCCGCCGCCGTCAGCGTAAGCCAGCCGATGGCGCGCCCACGAGGTGGCGGGATGTCGGGCTTGTACCCCAGCCAATTCGAGGCGTTCCGGCTTTGCAGCCCCGGAGATGCCCGCTCGCCACAGACGGAAACTATAGTTAAAATCCCGGGAGGCTGAGTAGACCACGGAGCGCCCGTCCGGCGTCCAGGCGATGCCCGCCACGACAGCGCCCTGATAGGTCAGGCGTCGCGGCTGGCCCCTTGGCTGCAATTCCGGACCAAGCTCGAGTAGGTGCACATCGCAGGAAAACGGCCCGGCACAAGAAGCGTAGGCCAGAAGGCGCCCGTCGGGTGAGAAGGCCGGAGGCTGGTCAACTGACACGGCGTTCGTGGTCAGCCTCTGCTTCTCGCCCCGCTCGACAGGAACCAGGAATATCCCACTTCCTCCCGGGGCATCCACTTCGGCGACGGCCAGCCGTTGTCCATCCGGAGACCAGGATATCAACGGGACCAAAGAACGGTAGGCTGGCCTGAAGCGCGCCACCTTGCGCTCTGCCTCTCCCAGGGGAGAGATGTTGTAGGTGCCTGCTTGGGCTGGCCGGAAGTCCGCCACCTTGCGCTCCGCCCCGCCCAGGGGAGAGATGAGGTAGATGCCTGCCAGGTCGCTCTGCTGGCGCACGAACGCGATCTGGCGGCCGTCCGGCGACCAGACGGGGCAGATGTCCGGCGCCGCGTCGGTGGTGAGGCGAAGAGGCGGCGTGGCGGAGCCCACGACCTTCACATAAATGTCAGAGTTGTCCTGCTTCTCCCCATTCCAGGAAAAGACTACCTGGTTGCCATCCGGAGAGAATGAGGGGTAGATCTCCTCGCCCGGATAGGTCGTAAGGGGCACGACGCGCATCTCGGCGCCGGCAGGCCTGGCCCTGCGCCACAAGGCGATCCCGCCCACCGCCACAACCAAGATGACCGCCGCCGCCCATGCGAACCGACGCCAACGCGTGGGAGCCGGCTGGACCTTGGCCGACTCCTCCTGGGCTTCTTCCAGCAGGAGCCTCACGTCGCCCATGTGCTGGAGGCGGCGGACGGGGTCCTTGCGCAGGCAGCGCTGAACGAGCTTGACAACCTCTGCCGGAACGGCGCTCAGCGGAGGAGGCTCTTCCTTGAGCACTGCGCCCAGGATGGAAATGGTCGAGTCGCCCGTGAATGCCCGCCGGCCTGAAAGCATCTCGTAGAGCACTACGCCGAAGGAGAAGATGTCCGAACGCTCGTCGGCGGGCTTGCCTTCGGCCTGCTCCGGCGACATGTAGGACGGCGTGCCGACAATCTCGCCCTCGATCGTAAGGGCAGCGCTTTCCGCCTCGGTCAGCCGTGCCCGCTTGGCCAGCCCGAAGTCGAGCAGCTTGACGACGCCGTCGCCCGTCACCAGGATGTTCGCCGGCTTCAGGTCACGGTGGATAACCCCCGCCGCGTGCGCCTTGGCCAGAGCGCCGGCGATCTGCGCGGCGTAGTCCAGCGCTACGTCCAGCGGCAGCCGGCCCGCGAGCGGCTTGCCCTCGACCAGTTCCATCACGATGAAATCCGGGCCGACCTCGTAGATCGTCACAATGTTCGGGTGGTTGAGCGCGCTGGCAGCCCGTGCCTCGCGGATGAGCCGCTCCTCGCGTTGGTGAAGCAGCTTCAAGGCAACCGGCCGCTGAAGCTTGGTGTCGTAGGCCTTGTAG
>CAYGVJ010000211.1:0-5449 GCA_964353255.1 uncultured Solibacteraceae bacterium
TGCTGGTGAAGGCGGCGGTGGAGGGCAAACTGGCCACCCGCGCCGACGCCACCAAGCACGGCGGCGACTACCGCAAGATCGTCGAGGGGGTCAACCAGACCCTGGATGCGGTGATCGGACCGTTGAATGTGGCGGCCGAGTACGTGGACCGGATCTCGAAGGGGAACATCCCACCGAGGATCACGGACAACTACAACGGGGACTTCAACGAACTCAAGAACAACCTGAACAACTGCATTGACAACATCAACGCTCTGGTGGCGGACGCCGGGGGGCTGGCGAAGGCGGCGGTGGAAGGCAAACTGGCGACGCGCGCCGACGCTACCAAACACGGCGGCGATTACCGCAAGATCGTCGAGGGGGTCAACCAGACGCTGGACGCGGTGATCTTGCCGATCAACGAGGCGGCAACGGTGATTGCGAAGATCGCCAATCAGGATCTCACGCCCCGGGTCACTGGAGACTACCGCGGGGATCTTGCGACCTTCAAAGATAACATTAACAGGATGGCGGAAGATCTGCGGGGAAGCCTGTTGGCCATCGCTCAGAACGCTTCGAGTGTGGCGGCCGCTGCCGAGCAGCTAACCTCGGTCAGCCAGCAGATGGCGGGCAACGCCGAGGAGACGGCTACGCAGGCCAACGTGGTTTCGGCGGCCAGCGAGCAGGTCTCGAAGAACGTGGGCGTGGTGGCCACCGGCGCCGAGGAGATGCAGGTCTCCATCCGGGAGATCGCCAAGAGCGCCAACGAATCGGCGCGCGTGGCCAAGAACGCCGTCAGCGTGGCCGAAACCACCAACCACACCATCTCCAAGCTGGGAGAATCCAGCCTGGAGATCGGCAAGGTGATCAAGGTCATCACCTCGATCGCCCAGCAAACCAACCTGCTGGCGCTCAACGCCACTATCGAGGCGGCACGCGCGGGCGAGGCCGGCAAGGGCTTCGCCGTGGTGGCCAACGAGGTCAAGGAACTGGCCAAGGAGACCGCCAAAGCCACCGAGGACATCGGACAGAAGATCGATGCCATTCAGGGCGACACTAAGGGCGCCGTGCTGGCCATCGGCGAAATCGGCACCATCATCAACCAAGTCAACGACATCTCCAACACCATCGCCTCGGCGGTGGAGGAGCAAACGGCGACCACGAACGAGATCGGGCGCAACCTGGGCGAAGCGTCCAAGGGGGTGAACGAGATCGCCAAGAACATCTCCGGCGTGGCCACCGCCGCGCAGAGCACCACCCGGGGCGCGGCGGATACCCAGACGTCGGCCAAGTCGCTCAGCGCGATGGCCGCTCAGATGCAAACGCTGGTGGGGAGGTTCAAGCTGTAGTTCCGGTTCACGGTCGGTAGCCCGCCGCTTGTAGCCTGGCCCGGTTCCCGGGCTGCCAGCGGCGGGCCTGCCGCCCGCAGGAGAGGGGAGGAGAAACGGAGAAGCGCATGCCCAAGGCTATGGTAATCGACGACTCCCGGGCCATCCGCCTGATTCTCCGGAGGACGCTGGAGAAGCTGGGCTACGAAGTGCTTGAGGCCTGCCACGGCAAAGAGGCCCTGGCGGAGCTGGAGCGGGATCCGGAGGTGTCCCTGATGCTGGTGGACTGGAACATGCCCGAGATGAACGGCCTGGAGTTCGTCAACCACGTGCGTTCCCGCCCCGGCTACTCCCAGGTTGTCCTGATGATGGTCACCACCGAGACCGAGATCGAGCAGATGGTCACGGCGCTGGAAGCGGGCGCCAACGAGTATGTGATGAAGCCGTTCACCGAGGACATCATCACCGACAAGTTGCGGCTGTTGGGGCTGGTGAGCTGAGGCGGACGGCGGTGCCCAGGAAGACCAGGCTCCTGCGGCCAGGGCAGCGCATCCGGGTGCTGATAGTGGATGATTCGGTTGTCATCCGCCGCTTGGTCGCGCACGCTTTAGAGGAGGATCCCACCTTCGAGGTTGTCGGCGCCGCCGCCAACGGCGCCATCGCACTGGCGAAAATCCCTCAAGTGAATCCCGACGCGATCACGCTGGACATCGAGATGCCGGAGATGGACGGCCTGGAGACTCTGCGGCGCATCCGCCAGGACTTTCCTGACCTCTGCGTGATCATGCTCAGCGCCGTCACTGCGCGGGGCGCCTCTGCCACCTTGGACGCGCTGGCGCTGGGAGCCGACGACTACGTTACCAAGGCGGCCAACGCAGGCTCGCTGGACCGCTCGATGGCCAGCCTGCAGGGCGAGCTGATTCCGAAGATCAAGCAGTTTTTCATGCCGGGAGGCGAAAGCCCGGCCGCGGCGCCTCGGGCGGCTGAGCCGGCGCCGGCCGCGCCGCCCGTAGGCCCGCCTCCTGCGCGCCGCCCGCGCGGGCTGTGGCGCCCGCGAGCGGTGGCGGTGGGCGTGTCCACCGGCGGGCCTACGGCGCTCTCCGCTCTGGTGGCGCAGTTGCCGGCGGGCTTTCCTCTTCCGATGCTCGTGGTGCAGCATATGCCGCCGTTATTCACCCGCTTCCTGGCGGACCGGCTTCAGACCCTGACTCGGCTGCGGGTCGAGGAGGCGGCCGAGGGAAGTCCCGTCGAGCCAAGCAAGATTCTGATCGCGCCAGGCGGCTATCACATGCGTCTGGCCCGGCGGCAAGACAAGGTGGTGGTGACACTGGACCAGGGGCCGCTGGAGAACTCCTGCCGTCCTTCGGCCGATACGTTGTTCCGCTCGGTCGAAGAGGTATACGGTGGTTCAGTGATCTCGGTGGTTCTGACCGGCATGGGGCAGGACGGCCTGCGCGGCGCCGAGGCGCTCAAGGCCAGTGGGGCCTACGTGATCGCGCAGGATGAAGCCTCCAGCGTGGTATGGGGGATGCCGGGGGCGGTAGTGAGGGCCGGGCTGGCGGATGCGGTGGTCAGCCTGGATCAAGTGGTTCGGAAGATTCTGGAACAGATCTGAGGGCGGAGGGCCTAGCAGCCGGGAGGGGCAGCGGAGTTAGGGGCATGGCGTTGCCGGTTGACACCAGCAGCGGTTTGGGTGGGACGCGGACCACGAACGTCACCGAGGAGAACTACGCTTTCTTCCAGCAGCACATCTACCGGGAATCGGGAATTGTGCTGGATCTGGGCAAGGACTACCTGCTGGAGGCGCGCCTGACGCCCATCCTGCGCCGGGAGAGTCTGGGTTCCCTCAATGACTTGTGCGCCCTGCTGCGCGCCGCCGGGGGCCAGCCGCTCAAGCGCGAGGTGGTCGAGGCCATGACCACCAATGAAACGCACTTCTTCCGCGACCTGGCGCAATACGAGGCTTTGAAGACGACCCTCTTTCCCGAGTTGCTCGAGCAACGCCGGCTCGCCAGGCGGCTGAGCTTCTGGTCGGCGGCGGCTTCGACCGGTCAGGAGGCCTATAGCCTGGCCATGTTGATGCGGGGAATGGAACTGGCTGGATGGAACATCCAGATCCTGGGCACCGATTTGGCCGAGTCCGTTCTGAAGAGGGCCCGCGAGGGCAAGTACATGCAAATCGAAGTGAACAGGGGCTTGCCCGCGATCTACCTGACCAAGTACTTCACCCGCCACGGCATGGAGTGGCAACTCAAGGACGACATCCGGGCCATGGTGCGCTTTGAGGGCCTCGACCTGCGGCAGGACATGCATCGGCTGGGCCCCTTCGATGTCGTCTTCTGCCGCAATGTTCTCATCTACTTCGATCTGGAGACCCGGAAGAAGATCCTGCGCCAGATCGACGGCACGTTGTTCCGGGGCGGCTACCTTTTCCTAGGGACTGCCGAAACCGCCCTGGGCCTGGAGGATCGCTTCGAACGGCGGAGCGTGGGGCAAGCGATCGTCTATCAGGCGCGCTGACAGGAGCTGTATGCGGAGTCATCTTCAGGTTGAAGCTCACGGGGAGGACACCCGGCAGGTGGTCGGGGAGATCTTCCGAAGCATGCTGGGCATTGAAGTCGTTCCCACTGAAGCAGCCCAGACGCGGGAGACGGAGTTGCTCTCGGCGGCGGTGTATTTTGCGGGGGCCTGGAAGGGCGCGCTGTTGGTCGAGTGCACCCCGGAGCAGGCCTTTGAGTTCACGCGATGCCTGACGTCGATCGAGCGGCCCGCCGCGATCGACGATGACGTCCGGGATGCCATGGGAGAACTGGCCAACATGATTGCCGGCAACCTCAAGCCGGTCCTGCCTCACGGGGTGTGCCTCTCCATGCCCTCGGTGGTGGAAGGGACCGACTACCTGCTCTCTATCTGCAAGGGCTGTTCGGTCAGCCGTCTGGCGTTCGACTCCGCGTTCGGCCCCTTCTGGGTCACGCTGGCGGCGAGGCCGGAGAAGGGCTGAAAGCGCGTGCCGTTTTGACTTCCCGATCTCCGCTTTCCTATACTTGCCGCTGGGCTGGGCGTGGCGGGGAGCGAAGCGGTCATGATCAGCAGGCGCGAGAGTTTGCAGGCGCTGGCGGCCTCCTTGCTGGCGGGCGCCGAGGGCGCGCCCGGCAGCATCCTGGTCCACGAGCACGTGATGGTGGATTTCGTGGGGGCCGACCGCTGGACGCCCGGCCGCTACGACCCGCAAGAGGTCTTCCGCAGCGCACGAGCGAAGCTGGAAGAAGTGAAGAAGCTGGGGTGCCGGCGGCTGCTCGAATGCACGCCGAACTACCTGGGCCGTGACGCCCGGCTGCTGGCCCGGCTGTCGGAGGCGGTGGGTCTGGAGATCTGGACCAACACGGGTATCTACGGCGCCGGGGCGGCGCTCGTCGGCGTGCCCGCGTTTGCGCGGCAGGAAACGGCCGAGCAACTGGCCCGCCGTTTCATCTCCGAGGCGCGGCGGGGCATTGATGGCGTCAAGCCGCGCTTCATCAAGACCGGCGTGCGTGGCGCGCCGCTCGAGGAGCTGGACCGCAAGCTGGTGCGCGCCGCAGCCATCGCCTCCCGCCATACGGGCCTCACCATTGCCTCCCATACCGGCAGCGGAGCCGCAGCCTTCGAGCAGCTCGACGTCCTGGCCGCCGAGAAGGTCAGCCCGGCCAAGTTCGTCTGGGTCCACGCCCAGAACGAGCGCGACCACGGTCTCCATGAGAAGGCCGCGCGGGCCGGCGCCTGGGTCGAGTTCGACGGCATTGGCGAGCAGTCCGCGGACTGGCACCTGGAGTGCCTGCGCTGGATGGCCGCGCGGAAGCTGCTCGGGAAGGTCCTGATCTCGCAGGACGCCGGCTGGTATCACGTGGGCGAGCCGGGCGGGGGCGACTACCGCGGCTACACCTACATCTACACCGGCTTCCTCCCGAGGCTCGAACCCGCCTGGCGCCGCCAGTTGATGGTCGAGAACCCAGCGCGCGCGTTCGGGTAGCGTCAGAACAGCAGAGGGGTCGGGATGCCGAGATCGCTTGATTCTGGCACCGAGCGCTTGCGGGTGGAAGTCCACTCGGGATGACGCCCGTTCTTCAGGTCAATCAGACGTGCCTTGGCGGGGCTGCAATCATTCA
>CAYGVJ010000212.1:0-5380 GCA_964353255.1 uncultured Solibacteraceae bacterium
GGCGGCGGCCGGAAGAAGCGGCTGGCGAGATAACCGACGCCCCACAGAACTACGTGCCCCAGGGCGCCGATGGTCAGGTCGTTGCCGCGGTAGTTGAGCGGGCCGAGATCGACGAGGTTCCGGTTGGTGAGCACGGCCCAGAGCGTGCATAGCAGGCTGGCGGCGATGCCGATGTAAGCGCCCTGCGCGGTGGCGCGGCGGGACAGGAAAGCCAGCAGAAACAAGCCCGCCAGGCCTCCGGAAACGATGGCCGAAACCGCAAACCACATCGAGAGGGCGCTGCCGCTGGTGTGGGCCAGAATGAGCGCGGAGGCGGCGCTCAGCGCGCCGATCACCGCCACCAGCACCTTGGCCATCCGCAGGCGCTGCGGGTCCGTGGCGCGCGGCCGCAGCGCGCGGTAGAAGTCCTCGACGCCGACCACGGCCAGGCAGTTCAGGTCGCTGGCCAGCATGGTCATGGCCGCGCCGATCAAGGCGGCCATGAACAGGCCAGCGACGCCCGGCGGCAGATGGGTGGCGATGAAGTGCGGAAACACCTGGTCGGCTTTCGTGACGTATGAGGGTAGCCGCTCGCCGGTGAGCCTGTAGAAAGACCAGGTGCAGGTGCCAATGAGCATGAAGACCGCCCAGACCGGAACGCACAGGGCGGCGCCGAGCGCCACTCCTTTCAGCGCGCCGCGGTCGGATTTGGCCACCAGGTACCGCTGAACCACCGTCTGGTCGGCGGTGTAACGCTGCAAGTACCAGAAGAAGCCGTAAAGGATGAGAACCACGACGGTCGGGCTGGTGAAGTCGAGGCTCGTGCTGCCGAGCTTGAATTTGCCGTTCTCGGCCGCCACCTGGAAGACGGCGGAGGGGCCGCCCGCCGGGAGGAACAGCAGGTAGCCCAGGCAGACGAATACGCCCACCCAGGTGATGAACGCCTGGATGACATCGGTCCAGATGACGGCCTGCATTCCGCCGATCAGCGTGTAGAAGATCATCACCGCGCCGACGATGAGGATGACGGAATCGATGCTCCAACCGGTCATGCTGTTGATGGTCAGCGCCATGAGGTAGAAGACGAAGGCCATCTTGGAGAAGTGGGCCAGCGAAAAAGCGATGGAGGCGTAGACGCGCGCCGGCCGGCCGAACCGTTTCTCGAAGTACTCGTAGGTGCTCATGCCGACGACGCGGCGGTAGAAGGGAACAATCACGGCGCCGACGAGGATGAGGACGCCAACCACCATGAAGCCGGGCACCAGCAGCGACCAGTCCTTGGCGTAGGAGGAGCCGGGATAGGCGACGAAAGTGACGCTGGAGATCAACGTGGCCAGCAGGGAGAGGCCCATGGCCCAGGAAGGCACGCTCCGCCGGGCGACGAAATAGGTCTCGGTGGAGGTCTGGCGGCGCGAGAACTTGAGGCCGATCGAGGCCATGCCGGCCATGTACAGGACGATGACGAGCAGATCCAGCCAGCGGGCCCCGGCCATCAGTTCTGGTCCTTCCGGAAGGCGTGGATGATGGCGCTGTTGTCGGCGGCACCGTGACCCGCGGCCTCGACCTGCTCGAGCAGGGTCCGGTGGAGGGTCGAGAGGGGAAGGCGCGCGCCGTAGCGCTCGCCCGAGGCCAGAATCAAGAGCACGTCTTTGAGGTGCTGGGAGAGGCGCGCCTCGGGCTCGAAATCGCCGGCCAGCATCTTGGGGCCCTTGGTGTCCATCACGCCCGAGTAGGCGGGTCCGGACTTCAGGATCTCGAGGGCTTCCGCGGGATCGATGCCGCAGGCGCGCGCGTACTCGAGCGCCTCAGCCAGCACGGCGCGGTTGAGGCCGAGGACGAGGTTCAGCACGAGCTTCATGCGCGCGCCGCTGCCGCACGGGCCGACGTGGAAGGCCTTCCGGCAACACAGCGCGAACAGGTCCGCGCAGCGGGCGTAGGCCGCAGGGTCCCCGCCGCAGATGATGATGGCTTCGCCCGCGCGGACCTGGCGGCTGGAGCCGCCCACCGTGGCGTCGAGGTAAGCGACGCCGCTTCGGGCCAGGCGCGCGCCGAAGGCGGCCGTCTCTTCGGGCTCGCCGGTAGTGGTGTCGATGACGATGGCGCCGGGCTGTAGGCGGGGCGAGATCTCCTCGAGGACCGTGTCCGCGATCGCCGACGTGGGCAGGCTCAGAAGCAAGCGCTGGCAGGCGGCCGCGACCTCCGCAGCCGACTGCGCGGAGCCGCCGCCCAGGCGGCGCAGGTTCTCGACCTGCTCCGGCCGCACGTCGTACCCGATGATCCGGAACCCGCCGGCCAGCAGGCGCTCCGCCAAGGCCGTCCCCAGGAGGCCCAAACCGACGATGCCCAATCGCTCGGGAGCTTTCGGCAAGTGATTCTCCTGTTCCGCTTCAGCTTGTCCCCGGCGCAGTGGTCGAACCCGATATGCGCAGGATCCTGGCCATGGTTTCGGCCGCCTTCATGACCGGCCCGGCGGTGTGCGCCACGTACTCCTCCAACGCGCAGGTAAACGAGGGAGCCGCGGCGCTGAGGGCAGCCCAGGGCTGACCGTCCGGGTCGAGTATCGGCGCGGCGATCACGCGAACGCCCAGCACCGTGTCCTGGTCGGAGAGCGCGTAACCCAGTTTCCGCACCAACTCCAGGCGGGCTTCGATTTCGGGAATCGAAACCGGCGTGTGCGGGGTGAGCTTGACCCGCTCCCGCAGGTTCATCACGTGCAGGCGCTGCTCAAGCGGCAGGTGGGCCAGGATGGCATGGCCGACGGCGGTGGAATAAGCGGGCACGCGCGAGCCAATGCGCTGCGTCACTCCCAGCCGCCCCAAACCGAGTTGCACGCGTTCCACATAGACGCAATCCGCGCCGTCGAGCACGGCGATGCTCGCGGCCTCGTTGATCGGCCCGACCAGCGATCGCAGGATGGGCCGGGCGATTGCGTGCAAGTCCATTCGTCCAATGGCGTTGAAACCGAGGTCGAGGACTTTCAAGCCCAGACGGTACCGCTTGTGATCCTCGCTTTGCCGCACGTACCCCAGCATGACCAGCGTCTTCAGCAATCGGAAAGTGGTTCCCGCGTCCAAGGCGGCGCGCTCGGCGATCTGCGACAAGGTCATCTCGGGCTCCTGGGCGTCGAACACTTCCAGGACGCGGAATCCTTTGGCCAGCGAAAGAACTACGCTTTTGGCCGACGCAGGGGAGAGGGCGGCGGGCCAGTTGCTGGGAGCGGCACGTGTTAGCGGGATGGGGCCTCCTTCGGATACCGAAACTTGACTCGACAGATCATCCTAACACTGGTTCGTGCGCAGGGTCAACAGCATTCTAGTTTAGTGAAGGGATTGACTTCGGCGAGACAACGTGATAAGTTTTTTGTGAGCCGAGGCGAAATATTTTTCGGATACCGAGACCGGTAATGCGATCCACTCTGTTGTGCTTGATGCTCGCCGGTGCCCTGGCTCAGGCTCAGGTGAGCTTCAAGGCCGGCCCCGGCAAGATCGAAGTGGCCATCGACGGCCAGCCGTTCTCGAACCTCTACTACGGGCCGGAGTGGCCCCAGCCGTTCCTGCATCCGCTGCGTGCGGCCTCGGGCGTGGCGGTGACGCGGGGCTATCCGGTGGAGAAGATCGCAGGTGAGAGCCAGGATCACACCTCGCACCACGGTCTATGGTACGCGCACGGCGACATCAACGGCGTGGATTTCTGGCGCGACAAGGGGCCGGAGGTGACCGGGCGGATCGTGCCTCGATCCACGCCCCAGGCCTCCGGGGACACCGTGCGGGGTGAGTTCGATCTGGTGACCCCGGAGAAGAAGATCATCGGGTCGATGGAGCAGGTTTTCCGATTCGCGGCCCGCGGCCCCGACCGCGTGGTGGACGTGCGGGTGACTATCCGTGCCGATCAGGGTACCGCGCTCAGGCTGGGCGACACTGAAGAAGCTGGCTTGGCGATGCGGCTACGCGACGAGTTCCGGGAGGACCGGGGCGCGGTATTGAGCAATTCCGACGGCCTCACCGGGACCAAAAACATCTGGGGCAGGCGCGCCAAGTGGGTGGACTACTCGGCGGCAGTGGGGAGCGAGAAGATCGGGGTCACAATTTTGGATCATCCCGCCAACCCCAAGTACCCGACCTATTGGCACGCCCGCGGCTACGGCCTGTGCGCGGCGAATCCGTTCGGGGAAACCAGCTTCCTCAAGACGCGGGATGGCTCACTGACGGTGCCGGCGGGAGGACGCCTGACCTTCCGCTACCGGGTGGTGATTCACCCCGGCGGCGTCGATCCGGCAGAGGTCGCGCGCTGGGCGGCGGATTTCGCCAAGGAGAAATGAGATGAGGCGGCGCTACTTTCTTCAGTCGGCGGCGGCTGCGGCCACCGTTCGGCCGAGTCGCTCGGCGGCCAACCGGGTGAATGTGGCGGTGGTGGGGCTGCGCGGCCGGGGCAAGGCCCTGGTGAACGTGTTTGCCGCGATTCCCGACGTGAGTGTGGGGTACCTGGTCGAGGTGGACGGGCGGGTGGTGGCTCCGGTGGTGGACGCCTTGGAGAAGGCCACCAACAAGCGGCCTAAGGTAGTGACCGACATGCGGCGGGCGCTCGAGGACCGCTGGATCGACGCCGTGGTCATCGCTACGCCCGATCACTGGCACGCACCGGCGACACTGCTGGCCTGCGAGGCGGGCAAGGACGTTTACGTCGAGAAGCCGTGTTCGCACAACGTCCGGGAAGGCCGGATGATGGTGGAGGCAGCGCGTAGGACCAAGCGGATCGTGCAACACGGCACGCAGGCGCGCAGCCGGCCGTCCACGCAGCAGGCTATCGAGTACGTCCGCTCAGGCAAAATCGGCCAGGTGCTCATGGCCAAGGCCTGGGACGTCCAGCGGCGCAAGGACATTGGGCACAAGGAAGACGCAGCGGTTCCGCCGGGGGTGGACTACGACACCTGGGTAGGGCCGGCGCTCTGGATGCCGTTCAACGAGAACCGGTTCCACGAATACTGGCACTGGCACTGGAATTTCGGCACCGGAGACGCGGGCAACGACGGGGCGCACCAGATCGACCAGGCCCGCTGGGCGCTGGGGGTGGACTACCCGTTAGAGGTCAGCGGCCTGGGACGCAAGCTCTATTTCCGGGACGATCAGCAGACGCCGGATACTATGACTATCACCTTCAACTATCCCGGCAAGGTCATGATATTCGAGATGCGCCTCTGGAACTCCTACAAGTTGGAGGGGGTGGACAACGGGGTCGCCGTTTACGGTTCCGACGGGATGGTGCAGATCGGCCGCTGGGCCGATGGGGCCGGTTTCAAGGTTTTCGATGCGGACGGAAAGGTGGCGCTGTTCGAAAGGGGAGGCCGCGGCGATTCGCACGCGGCGAACTTCATCGACTGCGTGCGCAGCCGCCAGGCGCCGAA
>CAYGVJ010000213.1:0-5371 GCA_964353255.1 uncultured Solibacteraceae bacterium
CCACGCTGGCCGAAGGGGTCTGAGCCGCGACCGAAACGACCACCAGGATGAACGCGACCAGGAAAGTCAAGAGCCTCACGAACCACCTCCCACTGCGCGGGGCCCGTCGAATTCGCATTCCCCACGCAGGCATGTGAATAAGTTTAGCTCACAACCTGGAGACCAGCGAGGCCGGCGTACGCTCCCGCCGCCCACAATACCCTCACGGCATCTCAAAGCATTTCACGATGACCTGCGGGGCTTTCTTGAAGTGAGGATCCCGCGTCAGCACACACAGGCCGTGCTCCATGGCACTGGCGGCGATCCAGATATCGTTTGTGGGAAGCGGGTGGCCTTGCCGACGCAGAAACGCGAAAATGGCGGCGTACCTCTCAGCCGTCTCACCCCCGAGTTCCAGAACCTTTACACGCGGCGAGGCCAGAAAGGCTTCGAGCTCCTTCCGGTTGCTGTCCGGGCGCGTTCCGCCAGCGAACCCGGCCAGTAGCTCGCCGAGTACGATGGCGTTGAGGTGGATCTGCTCAGCCTGCTGAAGGGCCGCTTTGATTGCGGGGTCGCCCCGCATGAAGGCCGAGTAAGCCGAGGTATCGACCAGAACCCGGCTCACTTCCACAACTCCGGGTCCACAACACGCTGAGCTTTGAGCGCCTCGTCGAAGGCTGCGGCCTCTTCCCTACCCCAGCAGCCAGCCAGCTTGTCGAGATCATGATGGGGAGGGCGCCCCTGGTGTTTCTTGGCCGGCTTTCGAGGCCCGTTCCCAACGCTCTCCTCCAGCAGCCGGATCACCGTCCTGTTGATGCTGGTCCGCTCTTCCGCAGCTTTGCGGCGGATGATGCGCGTCAGGGTCACAGGGACGTTGCGCAAAGTGATTGCCTTCACCGAGGACCTCCTCTCTGATGATAGCACTGTGGCGTCACTTCGATGCACAGCAATGCACGACCCGGCGCAGGATACAGCCGCTGCCGGTTCGGGACTTCCGCTCGCGGACCCGCAGCGCGCATCTCGACCCGCCTGCGCCACGCCAGCTTTTGACTTTGGACTGGTATGATAGAGGGCCGCAGGGACGCTCCGGCGGGCCTGGGCGGCCCTGCTGCTTGCTGCCGGCGCGGCATCCGGCGATCCCCTCTGCCGGACGCCGCCAGACGAGCTCAGCCACGAGAACAAGCAGACATGCTCGAGACGGCTAGGCAGTTCGCCAGTTACGCGGCCGGCCTCAGGAAGTTCTTCCAGAGCACTTTGAGCGAGGAGGAGTGTCTCCGGCTGGTCCGCGACCAGCTCGGGAATCGCCAGGAGGCGTTTCTTCAGATCTTGCGGCGCGGCGTGTACGAGAACCCGCGGAGCCCCTATCGAAAGCTGCTCGAGCACACGGGCGTGCGTTTTCCGGACGCCGAGCGGCTGGTGTCGCTCCACGGCGTCGAGGGAGCGCTCGAAGAGCTGCGCGACCGCGGCGTTTATGTCTCCATTGACGAGTTCAAGACCAGGAAGCCGATTCGCCGAGCCGGGCTCGAGTTCAGCCCCCGGCCCCGCGATTTCGACAATCCGCTTCTCACCGAGCACTACGAGTCGAGGACCGGAGGGTCGCGCGGATCGAGAACCCGGCTGACGATCGACCTGGATCTGCTCACCTACGAGGCGGCGCAAATTCAGCTCTTTATATCCGAATTCGGTCTGGCGGGCGCGCCGATGGGCATGTGGCGAGAGTTGCCGCCGGGCCTGGTCGGAATCAAGAACTGGCTGCGTCACGCCAAAATCGGCCGGGGCATCGAGAAATGGTTCGCGCCACGGAAACAGCTAGCGCGCCTCGAAGACGTCAAGTTCCACGTCTTCACCCTGACCAGCAGCGTTCTGGGCCGCCTTTTCGGCAAACCGATGCCGAAACCGGAGCACGTGCCACCCGACGCCGCCGGGCGCATTGCCCGTTGGCTGGCGCAGAAGAAGAGCCAGGGCGTGCCCGCGCTGATGGACACCAATGCCAGCACGGGCGCGGGCATCTGCATCGCCGCGAAGCAGGAGGGACTGGACATCGCCGGCTCGTTTTTCCGCTTCAGCGCCGAACCCTACACGGCGGCGAAAGCGCGGCTGGTCGAGCAGGCCGGGTGCCGCGCGGCGAGTTTCTATTCCGCGGCCGAGATCGGCCACATCGGCCTGGCCTGCGGCGACCCCGAACACGTGGATGAAGTTCATCTCATGACCGACAAGGTGGCGATGATCCAGCGCCCAAGACGGGTTGGCGAGAGCGGCCCGGAGGTAGCCGCCTTTCTGTTCACGACGGTGTTGCGCAGTTGTCCGAAACTCATGCTCAACGTGGAGATCGGCGATTATGGCACCGTACGGCGGCGGCGCTGCCGCTGCCTGCTGGACCGCCTGGGCTTTGACGTTCACCTCCACGAGATTCGCAGCTTTGAGAAGCTGACCAGCGCGGGCGTCACTTTTCTCGGAACCGAGCTCATTGCCCTGGTCGAGGAGGTGCTGCCGGGCCGGTTCGGCGGTAGTCCGATCGACTACCAGTTAGAGGAGGAGGAGCAGGACGGACTGCCCGTGGTTAACCTGCTGGTAAGCCCTCGGCTGGAGCGGATCGACGAGCGGGAAGTGGTGGAGACGGTTCTCTCGCGGCTCAGGACAGTTCCCGGGGGAGGGCCGATGGCCGACCTCTGGCGGGACGGGAACACCCTGCGCGTGGTGCGTCGAGAGCCTTACACCACCGCGGCGCTCAAGCTGCTGCCCTTGCATATCCTGGGGGGGAAGCGTGGAGGATAGCCGCTCAGACCAGGATTCAACAGCCGGGCGCCGCGGGTGGAAGGGCTGGGCTTCCCTGGGTCCTGGCCTAGTGTTCCTGGCGGCGATGACCGGTCCTGGATCTATTCTGTCCAACGCGGCGGCCGGCGCCAGCTATGGCTACGATCTCATCTGGGCGCTCGCTCTGGCACTGTGGTTTCGCTACGTCTGGGTCAACGCCTCGGCCAGATACGTCCTGGTTACGGGAGAAAGCCTGCTCCAAGGCTACGCGCGAATGGGCCGATGGCTGGTATGGACCGTCCTGGTTGCAGGCGTTGTGGTTCGCCACTCGACGAATCTGTACACAATTCTGCTGATGGGCAACGCAGTCCACGCCTTGATCCCTCTTCCGTTTCCGGCGAGCGGCGCCATCTGGACGCTGTTTTTCAGCTTACTTGGATTCGCCATGATGTTCTGGGGCGGGTACCCGGCCATGGAACGCGCCTGCCGACTCTTGGTGGCGATCATGGCTAGCTGGCTAGTGGCCGCGGCTTTGCTGTCCCGTCCCCAGCCCGCTCGGATTCTCTGGGGGGCCTTGGTTCCCTGGATCCCTCCCACCGAGGGAACCTACAGCGCGGTCCTGCTCCTGACCGCCATGATCGGCGCACAGGTTGGGACTCTGAGCAACCTGACCTACGCCTATTTTATCGGTGAGAAAGGGTGGCGTGGCCCGTCTTCGATCAAGAAGCAACGCTTCGATCTGCTGTCGAGTTTCGGCTGCCGTTTTTTCATGGGCGCTCTCCTTCAGGTGGCGGCGGCTGGGACTCTGCGCCCGCTCGGCATCAGGCCGGAGACCGCCGGGGATCTGCTGCGCATCTTCAGCGAAACGGTCGGCGTGATCGGCGCCATCAGCTTCGGGCTGGGGCTGTGGGCGGTGTGTTTCAGCAACTTCGTCGGCGGCACGGCGGGGTATGCGCTGATCCTGCGCGACATATGCCGCCGCTTCGTTGGCCGGCTCGCCAAGCCGGGGGGCGCCGCGGAGGAGCCAGCGGGGAAGGACCCGGTTTATCGCTGGTTCGTGGCGGTGCTCGGCCTTTCGCCACTGTACGTTGTCTTGACGAAGGCGGAGCCGGTGGCGCTGGCGCTGACCGTGCGGTCCCTCGTTGTCGTGTTGATTCCGATCCTCGGGGCGGCGCTGCTCGTGCTGACGAACGACAAAGCACTGATGGGAAGGCACCGCAATGGCTGGCTGAGTAACCTCGCCATGAGTCTGATGCTGCTGATCTCGCTCTACCTGACCGGCCGCAACGGCCTGGAGTTATGGCGCCGGTTGGCGCGCCCCTGACGGTCGGGTGTGCCGCCGGTCCAGTAATGGGCGGGCGATTGCCGAGTCCAGCAAGGACGCCCTGCACACAGTTCGAACTCTTAACGAGTTCGCAGGACGTTCAGGTTGTCCACGAGCATCAAGTCGGACTCTTCACGCTCGACGCGCGTATACGAAATTCCCATCCGCCCGAGTTTACAGCGGGCCTCTCTATTGAGTGGGGGGCGGCATCTGGCGGCACAGCCATTCGGCGGCGTAGCTTGCCCCCGGCGGACCGAGGTTGGAAAGCACGGCAACGACCGTCCCGGACTCGGGGTAGACTCGCAACACGCCGTTGATGCCCGGGGCGCCGCCGCTATGGCCGAAGAAGTGCACTCCGCCCTCGTTGCCCGTGACAAACCCATAGCCGTAGCCCGATCCGGCTTTGCCCTGTTCCTTGGTCGCCTCCGCGAGCCAATGGGCGCTGAGAATCTTATGGGAGGCCAGAGCCTGTGCGAATCTGAGCAGGTCGCCCACGGTGGAATAGCCGCCGCCGGCGGAGGTGCCACGCCACGGCAGCGTCTTGGTGTTGGGCGCCCAGGCGGCTTCAGCCTTCATGTAGCCTGTGGCGCGTTGGGGAACCTTTTCGTCTTCGGGCAGAGAGTCGGTCGAAGTCATTCCGGCAGGGCGGAAAATGTTCTGCCGGACGTAGTCGTAGTAAGACTGGCCCGAAACTTTTTCGATGAGAAAGCCGAGCAACAGGAACCCGTAGTTGGAATACTCCCAGCGCGCGCCGGGCTCGAACCTAAGGGGCCTTGCGCCGTAGAGCTTGACGTAATCGGCCAGGGCGCGGAGGCTCAGCCGGCTCTTCTCATATTCGGGACCGAAGATATCGCCGGTGCCGCCGGTGTGCGTGAGCAAGTGGCGAACGGTGACCTTCGAGGCGAGATCCTGGTTGGGGTAATCCGGAAGGTGCTTGAAGATGGGGTCTTCGAGAGCTAGTTTGCCTTTCTCGATGAGCTGCAGAGTAGCGACCGCCGTAAACATCTTGTTCATGGAACCGAGATTGAACTGGGTATCCAGCGTGTTCGGAGTCTTCGTCTCGCGGTCCGCCAGACCCGTGGCTCCGGAGACAATGACCTTGCCGTCGCGCGCCCACAGATAGGCGCCGGCAAAACGGTCCGCCTGGGTCTGTTTCTGGATTTCGGCTTTCCAGGCTTCCACGGCTTCCGCCACGCTCAACCGCGGCGGGCTCGCGGCGCCCTCGGGCGGAGGCACGACCGGCAGCCACATGGCGAGGGCGCGATGCGGCGCCTGCTCTTCCACCTTCATGGTCCAGCGGCGGTAATTCCCGCC
>CAYGVJ010000214.1:0-5232 GCA_964353255.1 uncultured Solibacteraceae bacterium
TTGCTTGACCCGCGCCTCCGGCTGAGGTCTAACCGAGGGTGTTCCTGCCGCCGGCGGGGGGCATACCGGGAATTATAGAGGTGCTGCGTCATCTGAAAAACCGTCCGATCTTCCGCTTCACACTGGTAGGCCTGATAACAGGGGAGACGCTGGACCCAGGAACAGGAACACGAAAGACTGTGCTATTGCTGACAGGCACGGCTTCCAATGAAGGCACCGTACCGCTTTCTCCCGCGTACTTTGACCTTACGGGATTGGGTCCAGCGCTTGCGCGCTTCCGCCAACCGGTGAGCGCCACGTTACCCTGCCCGGCGCGGTATGCCGGCCTGCAATTCGACCGTCGATCATGTACACTCAAACACGTTGCCAAGGGGTCCTCGACCCGGGCCGTATCGCTTTCTCTTCTGCTTCGGCTGTGGCTCCAGGGCCGGCAGGCGGCCAGATAGCCGGCCGCCGCGTTCCACGGCGAAAGGCGCCTCTCCTGCGCCCGGCTGCCGCGATGCTGTATACTCCATCCTGCCGGATCACCGGCCTCCGACCGACCTATGAGCCTGTACCGAACCGTCTTCCGCCAACGGCACGCGCTGCTGCCGGTGATCCATGTCGCCTCCCTGGAGCAGGCCCTCCGCAACGCCGCGGTGGCGCGGAGCGCGGCCTGCGACGGGATATTCCTGATCAACCACGGCATTGCTTTTCAGCCCGCATTTCCGATTTGAACACTTACTGATAACCTCTTGATGGCCTCCGACGCCTTTATTCATGCGGGTTCCAACGTGATGAAGGTGCTCCGGAGGTCAACACGCAATGGGTGAGAAACAAAATCAACCATTTCAGCTCTCGTTCAACGCTTCGCTGAAGATCGATTTCCAGGGATCGCGCGTCACGTCGGATGGGGGCCTCATTCTGGTGCGCGAGTTGGACGAAGGTTTGGGCTTCGGCGAACTCATTGCCCAGCACCTGACCGACTCACGTCGAGGAAAGAATACTCAGCTTCCTCTCGCTGACTTGTTGCGCCAGTCCGTCTACAGCCGCATCGCGGGCTATGAGGATGTGAACGACGCCGAGCGGCTCTCGCAAGATCCGACGTTTCGGCTGATCGGTTCCGAGAAGATTTCCCGTCTGCGGACCCGTGACCGGGGGGATCGTGGGGCGGCGCTGACCTCCCGCTTGGAGACTTTCGAGACCGAGATCCAAGGTCGAGTTCCACTTTGGAGAGTTGTTCCCTCGCGTGGGATTCATGGTGACCAACCTGGAGACGGACAGCCGGGCAGTGGTGCGGTTCTACAACAAGCGGGGGAGGGCGGAGCAATGGATCAAGGAGGGAAAGCAGGCGGTGAAGATGACGCGGCTGAGCTGCCACCGTTTCCGTTCCAACGAGGTGCGGCTGTGGCTGAGTGTGATTGCCTACAACCTGGGGAATCTGTGGCGGCGGCTGGTGCTGCCGCTGCGGGTTGGCAACTGGTCGTTGACGAGCCTGCAACAACGGCTGGTCAAGACCGGCGGCCGGCTGATCAAGCACGCCCGCTATTACTGGCTACTGCTGGCGGAGGGTCACTTGACGCGGCGGCTTTTCGGGGCCATGGTACGGCGGATCGGTGCGCTGACAGTGGCGAGCGGTTAAAGAGAGGCGATGGGAGCGGCGAAATGATGCGACCAAGGAGGTGAGGGTCGGAGAGGTGTTTGTGGAACGCGCTGAAAAGACGGAGTTCCCCGGTTTTGGATTTTTGCGGCAGGCGAAAACTGCGCCTTGCGGAGACGAACACGGCTCCCGAAGGGAAGAAACCGAACCCGGAGGATTGAAGGAAGGCGATTGGGAGTATACTGGCCCCATGACGGGCGCCAAAATGGAAATCCGTGCTGAACACGGAGTTGCGAAGGAGAGCGAGTGGTTGAATGCTGGCCCCATGCCCAGCGCAAACATGGAGATTCTGCCCGCATGCCGATCAACCGACGACAATTCCTGCTTTCGAGCCTGACAGCCGCGGCGCCCGGCGCTGGGCGGAGTCCGAACTTCATCATCATCCTCACCGACGATCTTGGTTATGGGGACCTGAAGTGCTTCGGCAGTTCCAGCAACGAAACACCCAACCTGGACCGGATGGCCGCTGCCGGCGCCCGTTTCACCGACTGCTACGTGCCCATGCCCTACTGCGCCCCGTCCCGGGCGTCGCTGCTGACCGGCCGCTACCCGTTCCGCCACGGGATGTGGTCGAACCCGGCTCCGGATGCCGGCATCGATATCGGGCTGGCGTTGAGTGAGATCACCATTGCCGAAGCGCTGAAACCGCGCGGGTACGCCAGCATGTGCGTCGGCAAGTGGCACCTTGGCCATACCCGTGAGTTCCTCCCGCGCCGGCAGGGCTTCGACGAGTATTACGGCATCCCGTATTCAAACGACATGCGCCCGGTGCAGATGGTGCACAACGAAGAGGTTGCCGAGTACCCCGTCGTGCAGGGACACATCACGCGGGATTACACCGCCCGCGCACTCGATTTCGTGGGACGCAACCGGAGCAACCCATTCCTGCTCTATCTGGCGCACTCCATGCCGCACAAGCCGCTGGCCGCTTCCGAGGAGTTTTACTCGCGCAAACAGGGCGGACTCTACGGAGATGTGATCCGCGAGCTGGACTGGTCCGTCGGCGAGGTCCTGCGGCGCGTGGGGGAACTCCGCTTGGAAAACGACACTCTGGTGGTGTTTCTTTCCGACAACGGGCCTTGGTTCGGGGGTAGCACAGGCGCTCTTCGGGGGATGAAGGCCCGTCCGTGGGAAGGCGGTATTCGCGTCCCGATGATTGCCCAGTGGCCGGGACGGATTCCGCCGGGGCTGGTCTGCCGCGAGGTCTGCGGTGTGATTGACCTGTTTCCCACCATCTGTGGCCTGGCCGGAGTTCGACTCCCGGACGACCGCGTGATTGACGGCAAGGATCTTCTGCCGCTGATGACCAAGCCGGGAGCCGTCAGCCCGCACGAGGCTATTTATGCGATGTCCGGGCAAAGGTTGCACGTCATCCGGTCCGGCAAATGGAAGCTGCACGTGCGCACTCCGGGCCCCTCGGCGAGTGTCGAAGCCGGACCGTCCTGGGTGGATCCGCGCGGGCCGGACGGACTGACCCTGATTGCTCCGTTCGAGCAGGCGCGGCCGTCGCAACACCCTGGCTTGCAGTCAGGTGATCCCCCGAAACCGATGATGCTGTTCGACCTGGAGAAGGACTTGTCCGAACAGCACGACGTCGCCGCCGATCATCCCGAGGTAGTCCGGCGCCTGCGGGCCATCTTCGACAAGCTGGATGTGCAGGTGCCGGCGTTTGAGCCGGTCCGCCCAAAGTGGCAGGGTATCCGCGACATCAAAGGCGGCGACCTGAAGTACGAGCCGAGGGCGCAGCCCCTTCCAGTGCCTCCGGGAAAGTCCGGCAACTAGAATGAACCGCCGCAGTTTTCTGACGGGCGCCGCAAGCTTTCCGCCCGCGCTCCGCGCTACCGCGGAGAAGCCGCCGAATCTGTTGGTCATCATGACGGACCAGCAACGTTTCGACGCTCTTTCGTGCGCCGGCAACGGGATTCTGAAGACGCCGAACCTCGACCAATTGGCGCGACAAGGGGCGATGTTTCAGACGGCAGTCACTCCCTGCCCGGTCTGCGTCCCCGCCCGAACCAGCATTCTCACCGGCAAGAGCATGACCGGAACCCAGGTCACCGGCAACGCCGCCGCCACGGATACTGAGCTCGACTGCGGGCCATCCTTCGACAACATACTTTCCCAGCGGGGCTACAGTACCGGGTATTACGGCAAGTACCACGCGCCGTATCGCATGGCGCTCACGTACGGCAACAAGGTCCCGTACGCAGGCGCGCGAGTGGAAGGAGCGCCGTCGCACCGGAAGCAATATCTCGAGTACCTCGACCAGCACGCGCCATCCCGGCCGCTCCGCCCTGGGGAATTGATGAGCAAGGACTTCGAGCGGCCATACACGCCGGCCGTTCTCGACGCCCGCTACCGGGACCCGGAGGCGCCGACCTCGCAGGGCAGTGTGTACGGCTGGCTGCACGTCCCCAAGGAGCACTCCTTCACCGCATACACCGTCGACGAAGCCATCCACGCGCTGGACGGCTTCGAGCGCGGTCCTTTCAGCCTGACCTGCTCTATCGGTCCGCCACACCCTCCGTTTCTGAACGTTTCGCCGTATTGGGGCATGTACCCGGCGCAGGATATGCCGCTGCCGAAGAACTTCCGGCACGACATGACCTGGTCGCCATATCGCGAGCGCGCCGCCAAGATGCCGACCTACCAGGCGCCGGAGAATATCCGCGCCATGATCTCCATCTACTACGGGATGGTCAAGGAAGTGGACGACAATGTGGCGCGGTTGCTGGCCCGGCTGGACGAGCGCGGTCTCAGGGCCAACACCCTGGTGGTCTTTGTGTCGGACCACGGCGAGATGATGGGATCGCACGGCCTGGGCTCGAAGATGACTTTCTACGAAGAGTCAGCCCACGTGCCTCTGTTGATGCGATTCCCGGGCCGGATCAAGCCGGGCGCCGTGCTCCAGGACCCGGTCTCGACCATGGATCTTTTCGCGACGATTCTGGATTATCTGGGGGTGCCGGCTCCGCGGCGGGAAGGCTACAGCCTGCGGCCCCTGGTGGACGGCAAGCGTTCCGCGTCTCCCGATTTCCGCGTCTCCGAGTGGTTCGGCAACAACGTTCCGAACTTCATGGTGCGCACCCGCGATTGGAAGCTGATCCTGGCGAGGGATCCCGCCTCGAAGGCGCGGGACGCGTTGTTCCATTTGAAGGAAGACCCCTTCGAAGTGACGAACCTGCTGGGCGAACCCGCCGATCGGGCGAAATATCGCACGCAGGCAGATGAGATGAAGGACCGCCTGCTCGCCTGGCTGGAGCGCGCCCAATCGCCGCTCGCGGGCGGCGTGAAGGAAAGGAGATTCGTATGATGTTGACTCGCCGCACCTGTCTTCGATCCATGCTGGGAGGGCTCGCGGCCATGCGCGCGGGCGCCGCGCCGGTGAAGCGTCCGAACATAATCGTGATCGTGTCCGACGACCAAGGCTACGGCGACATCAGTTGCTACCCGCACCCCAAGGAGGTCCGCACCCCCCAGATGGACCGCCTCGCCAGGCGCGGCGTGCGTTTCGAGCAGGGCTATGCCAACGCCTACGTCTGCGCGCCCAGCCGCGCAGCGATTCTCACCGGAACCTACCCGCAGCGCTACGG
>CAYGVJ010000215.1:0-5221 GCA_964353255.1 uncultured Solibacteraceae bacterium
AAGGCGTTTCTCAAGAGCTCGGCTGGGTCTGACATCTTGCCCTCCCTGTCCATTCTACCCGGCCGGGAGACCTCAGGGCCTAACGGCCGGGCGCTCAGGCGCGCCCCGCGTGGGATCCCTCCGGCGGTCCTTTCCGGCCGCCTCGTCTGACATCCCGCCTGCTTCACCAGTCATCCGCAAGACCACGAGGGCCGCACCTCTCAGAACGGGTGAAGAATCCCTCCCGCGCCTGTTTCTTACACAGGCACGAATGCCTGTGCCACCGGGTGGCACAGACCTTCAAGTCTGTGTTCTCAGCCGCGCGCCGGCTGCTCGGACGGAAGCATTTGCGCGGCCCGCGAGCGGCGCTTCCCAAACGCCGCGCCGCTACCCGCTGGCTCGCGTGTGTCAAGATTCTGCACCCGGCCTGACGAATTGGGCGCTCAGGCGCGGGCCGCTTCTGGCCGGCGTTTGCGCCGCCCCGTTAGCTCCCGATCCGCACGGTGACCCGATTGCCGCTGGTAACGCCGCTAACCTTGACTTCCACCGGCTGATCGCCGCTCATATCGTAGCCGGGCGGCAGTCGCACATTGATCTGAAAGACGCCGGCGACGAGGCCGGGAGCGGCGCCCGCGTAGAGGACTTCGACGGGTTTCCCTCCGACCGTAACCTCGACAGGCAGCAAGGGTCTTGGAAGCACCTCCCGGCTGATCTTGCCATCCACTCCGGGTGGTTCGGATTGTCCTTCGCCGGTGCCGAACAGCATAACGATGGAGTTCCAATTCGCGGGGTTGGACGGCGAGTTGAGCGAGTAATCCGTGTTCAGGATGGCTCCCTGTCCTCGCCCCGAGCCGTCCAGCGAAAACAAGGCCGGCGCGACGCGCACCACGCGCAGCGGCACCGGGTCCGACCGCGTGCCGTCTCGCTCAATCCGCAGCTCAACCGTCGTGCTGCCGGCAACTGCATATGGGACCACCCCGCTGATCTGCCGCTGGGAAACGTAGAGCAAGGGGGCGGCGATCTCGCCGAAAAGCACCTTGGTCCCCGACAGGACGGCGTCCACCAGCCCAGCGGCATTGATTCGCGGACCCGCAGGCGTGGCCGGCCCGATACCTTCG
The DNA here is from genome assembly GCA_964353255.1 of uncultured Solibacteraceae bacterium. Taxonomy (GTDB): domain Bacteria; phylum Acidobacteriota; class Terriglobia; order Bryobacterales; family Bryobacteraceae; genus VFZS01. The sequence goes on from CAYGVJ010000215.1 coordinate 1,098, forward strand.
CCGAAGATGCTGATCAGTTCCCCCGGAGCCACGGCGATCGAGGGGCCTTGCAGGTTGAGAGGATCCTCGGCAGACACCACCGGCAGCAGGCTGGCTGCATTGACAATCCTCACCACGCCTTCTTGGAGCACTGTGAAGCGTGCCCACACGGAGGGAACAGGCAAGGGCCAGACTTGCGAGGCGATCTCAATGGTCCCCTTTCGTGCGCCCCGCTGTGGGTTCTCCGCAACCCGAAAGCGTATCCGCGGGCGCAATGGCTCGCTCCGCGACTCCTCCTCGATGGTAAGCCAGGGAACCCGGCTCTCGGCCCTCCACTCCGCACACCAGGAAATGATGCTAGTGACCCGGAGGCTGAGGCGGCCTTCGCCGCCGGTAGCAGGAAAAGGCCAACTGATCGGTGAATTGGCCGGGTGGCTCTCTGGCCGGGGCGAGTTGTCCTCCACTGCGAAGACGCAGGGAGGCTGAAAATACGGAGGGCCGGGAAACTGAGCGAGCAGGGATTCGATACTGCAACCCGCGATTAGACACAGACCCGCTGCCAGAGCGATTGTCCTGAGTCCAAACGGCAACTCAAGCAGGTCACCACCCGTTGGCTCATGACGTGGAGGGTGTCTGGGCGGCACGCGCGGGACTTCCATTTTTGACTCCCCAACACGTCAAATGTACATCGGAGGTCACTTTTGGTCAACCGCGTTGCGCGGTTTTCGGGACCCGGGGCTTCCGCACTGTCCGCAGGGGACCCCTCCGGCCGCTTGCTCTCCCCCAGACCTGGCTAGTTGCCTGGAGTGCCCGTGGGGTGGGCATTCATGCTGGCCTGGAGAAAAGCCGGCTTGAAAGCCGGCTGGCAGGCCCGAGGCCCACCCCACTCATCCTCCGCTTGGTGCTGTCGGCCTCAGAGCGGGTGAAGAAACCCCGGTGGCACAGACCTTCAAGTCCGTGTTCTCAGCCGCGCACCGGCTGCTCGGACGGCAGCATCTGCGCGCCCCGCGGGCGGCGCGGCAGCAGCAGAATCGAGATGGCGCCCAGCAGCGACACGGCGAAGACCGCCCCCATGGCGACGGTGTAGGTGCCGTAATGCTGCCGGAGCAGAGAGACGACATAGGGGAACCAGGTCTGGCCGATGGTATTGACCGGCAGGATGATAGCCATGCACCGGGCCAGGGAGTTGACCCCGAACTGCTCGGCCGCCATCAGCGGGATCAGCATGTAGTCGGCGCCCATGCCGACGCCGAACAGAAGGGCGAAAAGCCAGGGGGTCTCGGGCGGCGCGGCGGTGAGCATGACCGGGATGGCGCCCGCCACGATGAAGTAGGTGGTGGTCATCACCCACTTCTTGGACAGCAGGTCGGCCAGCCCGCCGACGCTCAACCGGCCGGCAATGCTGGCGGCCAGAATGATCATGTTGGCCGCGCGCCAGGTCGAATTCAGCAGAATCTGGAAGTCCGGGGCGCTCTCCGGCAGAGTCATCTGGTCCTGAAAGACGAACTTCATGTGAGCATTGACGGCGCCGATCGAGCCGATCGAGCAGAAGCTGCCGATCAGCAGCAGCCAGAACGGGTAGTGGCTGAACAGCTCCCGGAAATTGTGGGAGCGGGCCTTGGTTTCGGCCGCGGGCGTGGCGGCCCCGTCGGGGAACAGGCCCTTGTCGGCAGGGCGGTCGCGAATGACGAAAATGGCCAGGGGCCAGGCCAGCAGCAGCAGTGCCCCCAGAATCATCAGCGCGTTGTGGAAGTTGAGGTTCTCGGCGAGCGGCTTGACCAGGTAGGAGCCCAGGAAGCCCACCAGGCCCACGCCCACGTAGACGATTCCCATGGCGGTGCCCCGCAACTTCCGGAACCACTGCGAGACGATGATCTGGTGGGGGACAGGCCCGGACAGGATGTAGCCCGCCATGTAAACGAACCAGATCCCCCAGTAGACCCAAATGTTGCCGCCCATGTTCCCGAAAGCCACCAGGCCCAGGCAGGTCAGGCCGGTCCCGACGATGATGAGCTTGCGCGGGCTGAGCCGATGGATCAGCAACGGGCCAATGATGAGGGTTGGCAGGGCGCCCAGGGGCCAGCCGAAGGTGATGTCGGCTTTGCTCCAGTGGAAAGCCTTCTCAAAGTAGTCCGAGAAGAACCAGATGTTGTAGTAGGGCAGGCCGACCGAAAGCCCGAAGGTGATGAAGGTGGCGGCGGCGATCCACCAACCGTAGAAGACCTTTTTCATCGCTGCTCCTTGGGGTGAACGAACTTAATACTTATACCACGTGACAGACCGCTCCCTGACGGTCGCGGCTCTGAACCGAGCCGCGAGCGTAAGCGAGCGGTCAAGCGCGAATGCACGACAAGACGCTACAGGCTGCGCAGGTGGAAGCCGCCGTCCACGTCGAGCACCTGGCCGGTCGAGTAATCCAGCAGCCCGTCGGCGATGGCGCGGACCGCCAGGGCCACGTCGCGCGGCTCGCCCATCCGCTTCTGCGGCAGCAGCCCCCCGGCGATGCGCTCCTCGTAGAGCTTCTCGACCGCCGCGATCATGTCGGTGCGGATGATGCCCGGGCGGATCTCGAAGACCCGGACCCCCGAGCCGGCCAGCCGCGCGGCCCACAACGCCACGGCCATGCTCAGCCCGGCCTTCGAGATGCAGTATTCACCCCGGTTCACCGAAGCGGTGTAGGCGGAGATGGAGGTCACGAAGACGATGCGGCCCGCGCCCTGCTCGGCCATCCAGCGCGCGGCCAGTTGGGTGAGGAAGTATGGCCCTTTAAGGTTGGTGGAGAGCACCTCGTCAAAGCTCTCCTCGGTGGCCTCCAGGATGTCGCGGCGCACGCGGGGGGCCATGCCGGCGTTGTTTACCAGCAGGTCCAGGCGTCCGAACCGGTTGCGGGCGAAGTCGATCAGGGCCGCGCGGTCGGCTGAGACGCTGATGTCGCACTGGAAGATGTCCGCACCGGTCTGGGCCTGCAAGGACTCGGCGGCGTCGCGGCGCCCGCGGTAGGTGGCGACCACCTGGTGGGTGGAGGCCAGCTCGAGGGCGATGCCGCGCCCGATGCCGCGGCTGGCGCCGGTGACGATGGCTGCTGGTTTCTCGGGACCCGCGCTCATCGGGCCTCCTTCAGCGCGGCCCCGATGGCTTTGGAGAGCTCCTCGAAGGTGAAGGTCTCGACAAACGGCGTCCCGTCCACAAAGACGGTGGGCGTCTTGGCCACCCCGCGCGCCACGCCTTCCTGGTAATCGCTCTCCACCAGCGCGGCCAGACGGGCATCCTGGAGGGCCGCCACTGCCTTTTGCGGATCCGCGCCGTGCTCGGTGGCAAACGCCTCCAAGCGCTCGTTGAAGTTGGCGGGATTGGTCTGCCGGACGTTGCTCAGGAAGTGCCGGCGGCAGGCCACGCCCAGCTCCGGGCTGATTTCCTGAAAGAAGCGGGCAGCGACGGCCGCCTGGCGCGCCCAGGCGTGCCTGGCCAGCGGGAAGTCGCGGTGCTCGAACGCCACCTTGGGGCCATACCGCGGCAGGAGTTTCTCATCCAGCATGCGCCGGTAGGCGGCGCAATCCGGGCATTGCAGGTCTTCGTACGCGATGACCCGCACCGCGCTCTTGGGATTGCCTTCGACGAGCGGTTGAGCCATGGCTGCACCAACGGTCAAAACCAGTATCGGCAACAGGGGACTGCTCTTCATCATGGCTATCTTACCGGATGCTCGGCCCCGCGGAGGCGGAAGACGACTTTCACCTCCTGGCGCCAGTCCGCGCCCAGGCCGACACGCTCCACCTCGATTCCCGGCGGGAAGTAGCGCAGGACGACCTCGGTCTTGGGGTGGAAGTCCAGGGCCGGGGCCACCAGGAGCAGCCGGGGCGCCTCCGCGCGCAGGGCCAGGCCCGGGAAGTAGCCGCGCCCGGTGAACTCCCCGCGCTCCAGGTGCCAGTTGACTCTCATCCAGTAGTCCAGCGCCTGGAGCGGGAAGTGAATGTCTTCCGAGGCCTTCAACTCCAGCACTGCCAGGCGCCCGTCGCGGCCGGCAGCGAGCAGGTCGATCACTCCGCGCTCTCCGCCCGCCACAGCCGGAACTTGCCCGTAGACCGGCGCTGGCAGCAGGGAAGGATCCAGCCGTTCCAGATTTGCGCGCGCCTGTGACTCCAGCC
>CAYGVJ010000216.1:0-5212 GCA_964353255.1 uncultured Solibacteraceae bacterium
AACCCAACAAACAGCCACTTTCACATGCCATCAGGGGTGGAACTTCGGACTAAGGCCCGCGCTGGCTGCCAGTGGGGAAGATGTCTACGGTAGTCGAACATTTCCAGTGGGCGGACAGGCGAAACCGCCTGTCCCACGAGGCCTGGAGCCGCCACTCGGGAAGTGCTCTACGGTCTTCAGTCTTCTCAGTAAATGTAGAAACCCCAGACACAGGCAGGAATGCCTGTGCTACTTGCGGTAGTACGCGGCGTTCTCCTCGGCGAAGCTGGCCCAGTGGGCCGGCAGATCATCCAGCGGCAAGATGGCCGCTACCGGGCACACCGGGACGCAGGCGCCGCAGTCGATGCAGGTCTCCGGGTCGATGTAGAGCATCCTGGAGTCGGGGAAATCCGCCTCGTCCTTCCGGGGATGGATGCAATCCACCGGGCAAGCTTCCACGCAGGCCGTATCCTTCACCCCGATGCAGGGTTCGGCGATCACGTAAGCCATAGGCCGCCTCCTGAGCTTGTCCGTACCAGCATAGCCCAACAGCGCGAGGGCTGAAACCTTCCGATACAATGAGGGCATGACGGCCAAAGTGCGCAAGGCGGTCTTCCCGGCCGCGGGCCTGGGCACGCGCTTTCTACCGGCTACCAAAGCCCAGCCCAAGGAAATGCTGCCCCTGGTAGACAAGCCCTTGATTCAGTACGCAGTGGAAGAGGCGGTGCGCTCCGGGATCCGGAACATCCTGATCATCACGGGCCGGGGCAAGAGCGCCATCGAGGACCACTTTGACGTGAGCTTCGAGCTGGAGCACGCGCTGGGAAGCCGCAACAAGCGGGACGTGCAGGCGGCCGTGCGCAGCGTCTCAGACATGGTGGAGTTCGCCTACGTGCGGCAGAGAGAGGCGCTGGGGCTGGGGCACGCGGTACTGCGGGCGCGCGACTTGGTGGGCAGTGAGCCTTTTGCCGTGGTGCTCCCTGACGACGTCATCGAGGCCCCGGTGCCCTGCCTGCGGCAACTACTGGACGTTTATGAGCGCGTCGAAGCCTCGGTGTTGGCGCTGATGGAGGTGCCGCCGGAGGACGTGCCGGCCTACGGCGTCGTGAATGCCGAGCCGGTTGAGTACAATGGACGGCGCGACCGCCTGTATCGCATCCATGACCTGGTCGAGAAACCCGAGCCCGCGGAGGCGCCCTCGAACCTGGCGATCATCGGGCGGTACGTGCTCACCCCGGAGATCTTCCCCTGCCTGGAGGCCACCGAGCCGGGCTCGCTTGGCGAGATCCAGCTCACCGACGGGCTGCGGCGCCTGCTGGCGAGCCGGCCGCTTTACGGCTTCCGGTTCGAGGGGAAGCGCTACGACGCCGGCGACAAGCTGGGGTTTCTGAAGGCCACCGTGGAGTTCGCCCTGCGCCGGGAGGACCTGGGCGGCGCGTTTCGCGAGTACTTGAAGAGCCTGGACTTGTGAGGCACATCCTTTCAGGGGGTTTTCAGTGAGCAGCACACCGATACAATTGCCACTCAAGACCGCCGAAGCGGTGAAGCTGGCGGAACTGATCTTCGAGCACGCCGAGGAGCGCCCGCTGAATGACGAGCTGCGCGGGCGGCTCGCCGGGCGCATCGACCGTCTGTCGCTCGAGAGCCTGGAGGTGTTTGCCGGATCGCTGGAGCGGGATCCGATTCATCCTTCCACCTACTACGTGGCGGTGGACGCGACCGCGGGCGGCCTCTCCTGCCCGCTGTTGCTAAGGATCGCTCCCGCCACCTCCCCGGCCAGTGGGCTGTTTCCGAACCCGCTGCTGATTGGCCGGATGCGCACCGAGCGGGGCAGCGAAGTGGTAATCAACGCGATTTCCTTTGCCTCGACAGATCACGCCTCCATCCGCACCTTCGCCGAGCGGGTCAACCGCGCCTTCCTACCCAGACCCCAGGGCGCGCAGTCGGCGATCGCCGTGGGCAACCGGCACCCGGAGATCTGCCTGCCGGCGATCTTCGAGGCCTTCCGCGCCATCCTGCGGAGCACGGGTGTCAACATGGCCTCCACGGTTCAGCTCTCCGCCACGCGCGAATCCACTACCGACGAGGCGCTGAGCGTGCGCGACGGCGAGAATCCCACCGCCGCGGGACACACCCGCGTCTCGATCCGGCATCTTTATCACGCCGGCTTGTGGGCCGCCATCCGCGCCGGCTGGCGGGAGGGGTACAACGCCGAGGCGGACCACATCATCATCTCCGGCGATACCCCCGCTGAGATCGGCCGATCGGTGGAGGCGGCGCAGGAAGCCATCCGGCACGCCGCGGGCTTCACCAAGTTCACCACGGACACTTCCCGGCTGTTCGAGCTGCGGGCCGACCCGCGTCATCCGGAGGCCTGGAACGACGCGGAAGTGAACGAGAAGTTCGAGCACCTGCTTTCGCCCGAAGAGCGCCCATGGCTCGAAGCCGAGTTCGGCGGCGCGTTCCGGGCCGGCGACCAGACCTACGAGTTCACGCCCCAGGAACTTCGGCGGCTGGTGGTGAAGTTCGTGCCCAGCTTGCGGTTGAACGAGGAGCTATACGACTTCATCCGGCAAACCAAGGCCGCCGCGGGGTTGGGACGGACGTTCGACTTCGAGCCTTCGCTCGATGAGGCCGAAACGCTGACCACCGCCCGGGAAGTGATCTTCTACCTGCACTGGCTGAAGGCGCGGGGGCGCCCGGCCCAGCTCATGCCGCCGAACCTGGGGTTCAAGAAGCGGCAGGCGTACCCGGCAGCCACGGATACTTCGCCCGAGACCGGCGTCGGCTTGCAGGACTACGCCCGCGGGAAGATGTGGCCCGAGCTGTTGCCTCGCGTAGTGCGCGAGTTCGGGGGCCGGCCACTCGAGGAACTCGGGGCGCGCCTGAGAGAACTGGCCGGGGTGGCGCGGCACTTCAATACCACCCTCAGCATTCATTCCGGCAGCGGCAAGCAGGCCGAAGTGCTCGAACAGATCGGCAAGGCCGCCGCCGGCCGGGTCAACTACAAGATCTCCGGCGAGTTGCAGCTTCAGCTTTTCGATGTGCTTTACGAGCACCCCCCCGGCTCCCCTTGGCGAAACCTCTACGAGCGGATGGTCGAGCGGTGCCACCAGTTTGCCGCGGCCGGCGCTTTCGGTGAGGAAAGCGCCTTGGCCGGCAAGTACCTGGAAATGGGGCGGGGCTCGTATCTGGGCGACTCCGCGCGCGGGCGCGTGGACGGGAATCTGTTCCTGGTCTTCTGGCTGGGCAACCTGGTGGGCAGCCACGACACCAACGCGCCGGACGGCGACCACCGCTTCTTCAAAGAGAAGATCGACGAGCTTCCTGCGGATTTGCTCGCAGAAGTGCGGCGGCGGAACACGCGGTACGTGATTTGGCTGGCCGAGCATTTGCGCGGGTAGAAGCAGGATGTTGCGACACCTGGGGACGCTCACGCTGCTGGTGGTCTCGGCGCGCGCGGATCTGCTCTCCGACGTGAGGGCGGCGATTGCCCGTAACGACTTCGCCGGAGCGGACCGGCAGATCCAGTCGTACCGCGCGGAAAAGGGCGTCACTCCCGAGATGCTGGAGGCGCTCTCCTGGTTGGGCCGGGGCGCTCTGGACGCTAAACAAGCGGAGAAGGCTGAGGCCTACGCGAACGAGACTTACAGGCTGGCGGTCGAGCAACTCAAGACGCGCAAGCTGGACGCCGAGCGGCGGTTGCCCATCGCGCTGGGCGCGGCCATCGAGGTGCGTACCCAGGTGATGGCGGCGCGCGGCGAGCGCGCCGAGGCCGTCGCGTTTTTGAACCGGGAGCTCAAGACCTACTGGAACACCTCGATCCGCACGCGCATCCAGAAGAACATCAACCTGCTGAGCCTGGAGGGAAAGCCGGCGCCACCGCTGGAGACTGGTGAGTGGATCGGAGCGCGGCCCGCGTCGCTGGGCGAGTTGAAAGGACGGGTAGTCCTCCTGTTCTTCTGGGCCCACTGGTGCGGAGACTGCAAGGCCCAGGTTCCGGCCCTCGCCAGGCTGGCTTCTGAAGTCGCCGGCCGCGGTCTCGTCATCGTCGGCCCGACGCAGCGCTACGGCTACCGGACACGCGGCCAGGAGGCCGGCCCGGAGGAGGAACTCCGCTACATCGACGAGGTCCGGCAGAAGTTCTACGCGTCAGTGCCCGGCATGGCCGTGCCGGTTTCGAGCGAGAACTTCCGCCTCTGGGGCGCCTCAACCACGCCCACCCTGGTGCTCCTCGACCGGAGCGGCCGCGTGCGCCTCTACCACCCGGGGCAGATGAGCTACGAGGAACTGGCGGCGAAGGTCGAGGCGGCCGCTCGCTGACCGCTGGTCCCCAGCCTGCCCGTCAGCGTGCCGCCGTCGTTCGGCGCCGCAAGACCACGGGTAGCAGCAGGAGGGCCAGGCCCACCAGCGCGAGCGTGCCGGGCTCAGGGGTGAACGTGGCCACTGTATCCGGCACCAGCACGTGATAGTTGAGCGAACCGTTCTGGGGCGGGTCGGTGGGATCAGCGGAGAGGAAACCCTGGTTCCACGCTGAGTTCAGGTTGCCGTCCGTCCTGCCGTCGCGGGCATAGAAATCGCCCCACATGGGCTGCCGCCAACTATCGAACTCGATGTTCCAACTGGTTGTGCCTTGTGCCGGGCTTTCGAACTTCACTCCGTAGACGCTGCCCGGGATGTCCGGATTCCCGTTGGCGGAGGTGTGCGCCTGCACCTCAGTCAGGTCGCCCGGCCAAGTCAGGTTCAGGAGGTCAGACTCGGTGAAGGTGGGCGAGGTCTCGAAGATGATGTGGCTGATGTCCTTCTCCGGGACGGTGAAGGTGTAGTCGTAGTGCCACGAACCGTCCTGGTTCTGAGACACTGTCCAGATCAGGGTGCTGGATGGGCTGGCCCACGATGCGTTGGAAAAAAGGCCCGTGGGGTGGGTCAGATTACCCGTGTAGACCGGAGCGGCAAAAGAAGTGGAAGCCGCACCGAAAACGATCAGCGCGCCGGTGAGCAGCGCCGACTTGTTGAAAAGGGAACACTTATCGCTTGAGCAGTACATGCAGATCTCCAGTGGCGGATAGAACGCAGGCTGACGCAGTCTAAGCGCAGGCCCTCTGAGTAGCGACTAGCCGCTACCTATGTAGATGCTCCAGCCGGGCGCGAGGTTACCGAATTACGATCTTCGCCACGGCCTGGTTCTCGTATTCGTCGGTGACGCGGACGGCGATGGCCCGCTCGCCGGGGG
>CAYGVJ010000217.1:0-5094 GCA_964353255.1 uncultured Solibacteraceae bacterium
AGAAGCGCGAGCTGCCGGGGTCGCCCTGCCGCCCGGCTCGCCCGCGAAGCTGGTTGTCGATGCGGCGCGCCTCGTGCCGCTCAGTGGCCAGGATGTGCAGGCCGCCCAGCCCCACCACTTCGTCGTGCTCCTGGTCGGTCTCCGCTTTGTAGCGCTGGAAGACCGGGTCCCACTCGGCTTTGGGCACGGTCTCCGGATCGCGGCCCTGTTTGCGGAAGTACTCCTTGGCGCAGTATTCCGGGTTGCCGCCCAGCAGGATGTCGGTGCCGCGCCCGGCCATGTTGGTGGAGACGGTCACCACCCCTTTGCGCCCGGCTTGCGCCACGATGTAAGCCTCGCGCTCGTGGTTCTTGGCGTTGAGCACTTCGTGCTTGACGCCCATGCGCTTCAGTATCGCCGACAGCCGCTCGGACTTCTCCACCGAGATGGTGCCCACCAGCACCGGCTGGCCGAGCTCGTGGCAGGCCTTGATTCCCTTGGCCGCGTTGCGGAACTTCTCCTCCTCGGTGCGATAGACGATATCGGAGTGTTCGTGGCGGATCAGCGTCCGGTTGGTGGGAATTACCACTACATCCAGGTTGTAAATCTTCTGAAATTCGGCGGCTTCGGTCTCCGCAGTTCCGGTCATTCCGGCCAGCTTCTTGTACATCCGGAAGTAATTCTGGAACGTAACCGTGGCCAGGGTCTGGTTCTCGCGCTCGATCTTGACGCCCTCTTTGGCTTCGATGGCCTGGTGCAGGCCGTCGCTCCAGCGCCGCCCGGGCATCAGCCGTCCGGTGAACTCATCCACGATGATGACCTGGCCGTCCTTGACCAGGTAGTCCTTGTCGCGGTGGAACAGGACGTGGGCGCGCAGGGCCTGCTGCACGTGGTGGTTGAGTTCGAGGCTGGCCGCGTCGTAGAGGTTGCCCACTCCCAGCAGCTTCTCCACCTTGCCCACGCCTTCCTCGGTCAGCCCCACCGAGCGGTGCTTCTCGTCCACGGTGTAGTCGCCGGTGGTGTACTTCTCGCCCGGCTCCTTGCCTTCGATCACCTCGCCGCGCACCAGCCTGGGGATGAGGCGGTTCACCTTGTAGTACTTGTCGGTGGATTCCTCGCTCGGGCCGGAGATGATCAGCGGCGTGCGGGCCTCGTCGATCAGGATCGAGTCCACCTCGTCCACGATGGCGTAGTGGTGGGGGCGCTGCACGCAATCCGCGAGCCGGAACTTCATGTTGTCGCGCAGGTAGTCGAAGCCGAACTCGTTGTTGGTGCCGTAGGTGATATCGCAGGCGTAAGCTTGCCGGCGCTCGTCGTCGTCCAGGTCGTGGACGATCACCCCCACCGACATGCCCAGCAGCTTGTAGATCTTCCCCATCCACTCGGCGTCGCGCCAGGCCAGGTAATCGTTGACCGTCACCACGTGGACGCCCTTGCCTTCCAGGGCGTTCAGGTACACCGGCAGGGTGGCCACCAGGGTCTTGCCTTCGCCGGTCTTCATTTCGGCGATCTTGCCCCGATGCAGCACTATGCCGCCGATCAACTGCACGTCGAAGTGCCGCATGTTGAGCGTGCGGCGTCCGGCCTCGCGCACCACGGCGAAAGCCTCGACCAGCAGGTCGTCCTGCGTGGCGCCCTGCGCCCGCCGCTCTCTGAACTCGACGGTCTTGCCGCCCAGCTCGTCGTCCGAGAGCGCCTGCATGGCCGGCTCCAGCGCGCTGATGGCGTCCACCAGGGGGCGCAGGCGCTTGATTTCGCGCTCGGTCTTGGTGCCGAAGATTTTGGCCAGTATCGCGTCGAGCATGAAGAGGCTGTTTCTTTCATTCTACTCTGCTCTGAGCGGGCGGGTGGGGGAACGTCGGCAGCCAGGCGGCGGATGCAATCAGGCGGCGGCCCGCAGCGGGATCTGGACCCTGATCCGCGTGCCCAGGCCGGGCTCGCTGTAGGCGGCAATCTCCCCGCGCATCAGGCGCACCAGCCTCTCCGCCAGGGCCAGGCTGAACTCCGAGCCGCGGTGGTTTCGCGCCCAGCCCGCCGCCAATGGCCGGAAAGGCTGGAAGATCACGGCGAGCTGCTCCGGTGGGATGACTACGCCCGTGTCGCGCACTTCTACGCTCAGCAGAAAGCCGTCTCCGGCGCTCAGCCGGGCGCTGGCGGCGAGTTCGACTTCGCCCTCCGGCGTTAACTCGATCGCGCTACGCAGCAGGTGCCGCGTCACCTGCTCCAGGCGCACCGCGTCTCCCACCGCCAGGGTCGGCAGGGTCTCCTCCAGCCGGGTGAGCAGTCTCACCGCATTGGCCCGGGCCTTCGGCAGCTCTTTTTCCACTGCACCCTGCAAGGTCTCCGGGAGATTGAACTCGGCGTCTTCCAGGGTCACGGCGCCGGCCGCGAGAGCCGTGTACTGGACGGCGGAGCTCAGCAGCTCCAGCAACTCCTCGGCGCACACCCGGGTGGCCGAGAGATACTCGCGCTGCTCGTCGGTCAGGCCCGTCTCCAGCAGCAGGTCCGTCATCCCCAGAATGCCCGACACGGGCGTGCGGAAGTCGTCGTTCAGGCTGGTCAGGAAATCTGCCTTCAGCCGCCGGAGTACGTTCCCGGTTTCCGCGCTGGCCTTACGAGCTGAGCCGTTCATGCCCCGTAGGACTATCGGTGGCCTAAGAGGAAAGTATTAGGCCCACCAGCCGGCCGCCGGCAGCGCACCGCCAGGCCCCCAAGAAACTGGTAGCATCGTGATCGAGGACCCGCCAGAGGGTCCCCTCACACCTTTGCTACAGGAGAACCATTACCCATGCCCAGACTCAGCCGCCGCGATTGGATCCAGGGAACACTGACAAGCTTGGCCGGAGCCGGCGCGGCCCCGGCACTGGCTGCACCCCGCGCGCCGGCCCGCCGGCCCGCGGCCCCGAAGGCAGGGGGCATCAAGTTCTCTGAGTTGTTCGGTTCCGCTGAGACCCAGCGACTCAAGCTGGCGCGTCAAGTTGGCATCAAGCACGCCATCTTGAGCGTGGCCTTGAGCCGGTTTCCCCGGGATCAATACGTCGCGACCCTGGAGAAGATCAAGGCGGATTTCACCGCCGCGGGGATGACTATTGCGGGCGTCGAAAGCCACCCCGTTTCCGCCGAGAGGATCAAGCTGGGGGCGCCCGGCCGCGACGAAGAGATCGAAAACTACCGCGCCGCCCTTGAAGCCCTGGGCAAAGTCGGTATCCCGATGGTCTGCTACAACTTCATGGCCGGGCTGGGCTGGTACCGCACCGGGTTCAAGGTTCCGGAGCGCGGCGGCGCCCTGACCAGCGAATTCGACCTCGAGGCCTCCGCCAAGCAAGGACTGACCCGCTGGGGCGAGGTCAGCGAAGAGAAGATGTGGGAGAACATCGAGTACTTCCTGAAAGCCATCATCCCGGTGGCGGAGAAGGCGGGCGTCGAAATGGCGCTGCATCCGGACGATCCTCCCGTTTCGCCCCTGCGCGGCCTCGGGCGCATCCTCACCAGCGCCCGCAGCTTCCGCCGCGTGCTGAAGATCGTGCCCAGCCCGGTGAACGGCATCACCTTCTGCCAAGCCAACTTCAAGCTGATGGGCGAAGACATTGCCGCGCTGGCCCGCGAGTGGTGCTCGCAGAAGAAGATCTTCTTTGTACACTTCCGCGATGTGGAGGGAACACGGGAGCGCTTCCGGGAAACCTTCCACGACAACGGCCCCACCGACATGGTCCGGATGCTTCAGACCTTCCACCAGTACGGCTTCCGCGGGCCGATACGGCCGGACCATGCCCCGATTCTGGAAGGCGAGGCCACCGACCGGCCCGGCTATGGCATGACGGGCAAGATCCTGGCCGTCGGCTACATGATGGGGATCATGCAGGCGCTCCGTATCCCGTACGAGTGAGCACATGCGACCGACTCTGAGATTGCTGGACGACGCGCTGATCGAGAGAATCATCGGCGAGGCGCGGGAACTGCTTTCGAAGCTGGGCGTGGAGATCCACAACCGTCAGGCCCTCACGCTGCTCGCCGACCACGGCGCCGAGGTGGATCTTCACCAGCAGCGCGCTTGCCTCAGCGAGAACCTCATCGACAAGGCGCTCGGCACCGTCCCCGGCTCCTTCAAGCTTTACGATGCGCTCGGGAACGAGACCCACGATTTTGCGGGCGACAACGTCTACTTCACCCCCGGCTCCGCGGCCATCAACATCCTGGACGGTCAGACTGGCCAGATGCGCCGGCCCGTCACGGCGGACTACATCCGCTACGTGAAGCTCTTGAGCGGCCTCCAGCACATCGCTTCCCAGAGCACCGCGCTGATTCCCGCCGACGTTCACGCGGAAGTCTCCGACAGCTACCGGCTCTACCTCAGCCTGTTGTACGGCGAGAAGCCGGTGGTTACCGGAGCCTTCACCATCGAGGGCTTCGAGATCATGAAGGACCTCGAAGTGGCCGTCCGCGGAAGCGCACAGGGGCTTCGCGAAAAGCCGCTGACGGTCTTCTCCTGCTGCCCCACCGCGCCCATCAAGTGGAGCGACGTTACCTGTCAGAACCTGCTGGATTGCGCCCGCTTCTTCATCCCCGTCGAGTTGATCTCCATGCCGCTGGCTGGGTTCATGGCCCCGGTGACCCTCACCGGGAGCCTCATCCAGCAGACGGCGGAGAACTTGAGCGGAGTGGTCATCAGCCAGCTCACGCAGCCCGGCGCCCCGCTGCTGTGGGGCGGCTCGCCGGCCATCTTTGACGTGCGCTTCGAGACCACGCCCATGGGCGCCCTGGAGACCATGATGCTGGATTGCGCCGCGAGCGAAATCGGCAAGCGTCTGGGCATGCCTACCGAGGGCTACATTGCCTTGAGCGACGCCAAGCAACTGGACGCGCAGGCCGGACTGGAGACCGGCATGGGCGCGGCGCTCGCGGCGCTGTCGGGCATCAATAGCATCTCGGGCCCTGGAATGCTGGACTTTGAAAGCTGCCAGAGCCTGGAGAAGCTGGTGGTCGATAACGAGATCTGCGGTATGACTTACCGCCTGCTCGAAGGGATCGAGCCGCGGGAAGACTTCCCGGCGCTGCCCCTTTTCGAGGAGCTGCTGCGCGAGAAGCACCTGCTGATCGCCGACCACACCCGCCGCT
>CAYGVJ010000218.1:0-5044 GCA_964353255.1 uncultured Solibacteraceae bacterium
AAGTCCAGTCAAATCAACGCAGGACTGCCTGCCGCGGGGTGGAACTTCGGTTTAGAATCCGCCAGACGGAATCTGAGAGCCGGGCTCGGCGTCGCGCTGGAGGATGTCGAGTAGCCTGCTGGACGCAACGGTGGTGGAGTTGACGGGGTAGCATAAGACTCCCGTCTTGTCGCCCGCCTCCTGAGCAAGCCGGGAGGCTTACCCCACTGGGCGATAGTGGTGGAACTGAATGGGTGAGGGGGCCGGCAGCAACGCCGGCCCGGAGTCTCACTGCTGGCCAGGGATCTCGATCATACGCGGCGGATACTGCATCGTCGTCTTCGGATCGACCGGCACAAACCCGAACCGGAAAACGATTCGCATCTCGGCTTGTTCGACGTTACCTGCGTCCTCTCTGTAACCCCATTCCCAATGGTCGAGTTTGTAGGCTTGAGCGTTCTCGATCTTTCCCAGCGCCTCCTTGTATGCCTCCTCGTAAGTCTTGACGGGCACTGATTCCCGGACCGCGGCGATTCTTCTCCAGACCTTCGAGGCGCTGCTGACGGTGCCGTCACTGTTCATCTGCACCTGGATCAGGCCCCCTTCGCCAAGCACGTCCACTGGCGTACCGTCCACATCGATGCGGCGCCGGAAGACGATGGTGACGCTCTTCTGGAGCTTCTGCACGCGCTCCTCTTTGCCTTTTGCCGCCGCGGTGGCAATCATTGATCGCACGCCAGTGGGCTCGGCAACCAGCCGTTCGGACCAACCCTGCTCCTCAATGAAGCGGTGCGCGCGGTCAAGGTAGTCCTGCTCCTTGAGAGCAGTCTCCGAGGCGGCGGGTTTCACTTCGCCAAGGATGTATACTGCGCCACTGGCGCGAGAGATCCGTACCCGCGGCCCTCTGTTCCTTATCTCGTCCGGAGAGACCATGAAGTTGTCCTTGGTTTGAAACTTCACGTCACGCAGCCTTTCCGGGGGCGGAGGAGGTTCGACCCGGAAGATCGGAAGGCGGAGTTGTTTTGGCAAGGGCTTCACGATCAGAAACCGGGGTACCGAGGCGAAGCCCGACAGATACTGGATGTGGTAGTGCGAGATTCCAGCCAGGTTCCGCTGGTTCGTGAACTTGGTGTCGTAGAGGGGCGTCTTGGTTACATCCGGGCCGCCCATGGTCATGCACAGCGGGACAACTCCCCAGTAGTTCAGGCCGTTGATGAAGGAATCAGCAACGTCCTGCGAGTTGTTGTTGTAGTTGTTCCAGATGGCATTGGCCTGCGTTTCATGGCAGTAGGCAGAGGTCGAGGCTCCGCAGGCCATACGCAGATCACGCTGCAAGACCGGGCCCCAGCGCTGGTAGACGTTACGCATAGCCGCGGTGTCAGGGGTGAACGCCGAGCCGACGAAATCGCCGGGACAGGCGTATTCGAAAGTGGCGCCTGCGCAAGTGTCCGGCCCATGCGCAAACACTTCACAGGAGCACTGCCAATAGTAACGCAGCAGGCCGGCCCCAGGGCAGTTCCCCAGGCGCATGTTGGTCTGTGTGGCGCTGTTGCCCAGAGCGCTCCAGGACGTCGGGCTGCCATGGCCGGCATAGAAAAACAGCATGGCGCGGTCTATGCCGTTGGTGACGTCGGCGTCATCGCCCGGGGTGACGAGGGCTTTGTCGTAGTAGAAATGGGCGGTGTTCGTGAGGCCCACCTGCATGTGTCGCCTTTGCCAGGTGGCGGGGCAGTGGTTGGCCGCCGTGGGGTTGCCGCCCATGTCGGTACCGAACAGGAACTCCTGCGCCGTGTCGATGTGCCAGTCGGTGTTGCCGTGAGCCGTGATGGCTGTGTCCAGAACTGGGTTTTGGGGGCAGCACGACGTTTTGACGAAACCAAGCACTGTCACAAGAGACAATGCCAAGAAGGGAAACGTTCGCATGAGAGACGCTCCTTTCTGACGCTATGGCCTTCCTCCTGCTGAGCCAAGAGGGTTACCCGGGCGGGTACCTTCCGTCAACGGGGTTCGGGAGATTCGGTGCTCTGCAACGGGAGCACAACGGCGGGCGACTTCTCAGACGCACTCGCCTAGCTTCAGGCCGGCCCTGCAAAGGAACCGGTCATTTCGCCTGGGAGCATCCACCCAAGCTCGTGCTGGCTTCCACGCCTTGACGGAATGCCAGCACCTGTAGCGATTATGCCCCCGGCGGCGCCAGCAGTCAAGGGGTTTCTGGTCGCCAAAGCCGCGTTGTGCGCAAGGAACTGGGCGCCCTGGCCCGCAAGGTCAGCTTCGGGTGGATCCGCCGGGCGATTTGGAAGGTGGACGAACTGGCCGGCCTGGTGCGGCGGAACATTCAGAAGGGGTTCCGCTGGATGCGATGGGGGTGGAGTTGAGGGGGGTAGGCGCGAAGGCCATAGGCGGTAGCGAAAAGGGGGGCGTCGCCGGACGGAGGGGGTGACAGGTTGGTGGTGAGATGGGCTGTTAGCAACAGGAATGGACCGACAGTCTTAAGGGAAGCGTTCTTTCCGAGGGCGGGGCTTAAGTTGCTGTGAGGGGCGTTCAGGTGCCAATGATGAGATCATGAGTGCGCCGGTGCACGCCGAGTGTGAGCGCGTCATACTGGTTGAAGAAAGTCTCCAGGTGAAACACATGGCACCTGCCGGCGTCGTCGCGCAATAGTACTTCTGCCGATCCCAAAGGGCCGCCCCGCCGGTCTTCGCAATAACTCTGCATCTTGGCGAATACGTCCACCTCCCGGACGTTCGAGAACTGCTGTGAGAACCGGGCCGAGCGGATGAAATATCGAAACGGTGCGCCGGCATTGCTAGGTGGGCGGTGCGGATGACAGCTGATTCCCCCGAACATCAGGTCCTCACTGTGCTCGACGTATCGCCAGAGCGTAGTGGTCAGGGTGTTGCCGAAGCTTTTCTGCAGAGCGCGGATGGCCGGGATGCCCACCGCGAGATGCCGTGCTTCCTCGACGAACCGATTTTGCAGGAACAGCAGCTGACCTGCGGCGTAATTCGCCTCCGCTTCCGTCTGTGCGTGGCACTGCGGAGTGAGAGTCTGTTTGGTGTCGCCTGTCCTGCCTCAGCTGGAAATGGAGTGAGGCCGGTTTTTGTTAGCGACTCTTCCGCCCTTTGGGCGGGGATTTTCAAGGTATGGGGGTCTTTCGATCCGATGGGGCTGAGAAGGGGCGTAGAGCAGCGAGCCCACGCCCCTGCCTCATCGTCTCGATGAGCCCACCGGGCTATCCCTGGGCGCGGTTGCTTCCCAGCAGAGCCGGCTTGCGTTTCACCCGGCAAGATCAGTTTAGCGGCTATGCGGCCACCGCGCCAGCGGTTTTTTGAGCTGTCTGGTAAGCTTGCTGGCGGCGGAGCTGACGCTGCCGGCGGGCCTCCTCCAGTTTCCGATCGCGCTCCGTGAAGATCTGCTGCTCTCGCCCTTCCAGCTTCGCCTGGGGCGTCACGTAGCCGATGGCGCTGTGCAGGCGCACCGCGTTGTAGTGCTCGACGTAGCGGCCCACCAACCGCCGGGCGTCCTCGAGCGACAGCGGGACGCCAGGCCGTACACATTCCGCCTTCAAGGATTGGTGCCAGCGCTCGATCTTGCCGTTGGATTGGGGATAGAACGGCGAGGTCTTCACGTGGGTCATCCCGCACAGCCGAATGAACTCCTTGAAGTCGCGCGCGATGAACTGCGGCCCGTTGTCGGAGATGATACGCGGGCTGGCGCCGGGAAACTTCTCGCGGGCCCGCTGGAGGGTAATCTCCACCTCGGCGGTGGTCATCGAGGGACGAATCTCCCAGTGGACGATAAAGCGGCTGTAGCCGTCCAGCACGCTGCACAGGTAGTAGAAGGTCCCGCCCAGATTGAGGTAGCTGACGTCCACATGCCAGTGCTGATGACTTTGGAGCGGTTGCTGGAAGCCCTGCCCCTTGTGGGAGGGCTTGCGGTTCCAGCGGGACAGGCGGCCGGCTTGATGGAGCGCCCGCCATACGCTGGCCGGACTCACCGCCACCACGTCGGCATCCAGCATCATGAAGGCCAAGCGGCGGTAGCCTTCCAGCGGGTAGCGCAGGTGGAAATCCAGGATGGCCCGCTTCTCCCACGACTCTAGCCAGAAGTCGCGGGGAATCCAGCCGTTGTGTTCGTTCGCCCGGCCGTAGCGGGCCTGCCAGTCGTAGAACTTGCTGGTGGTCAGGCCCAGCCAGCCGATGAAGCGGTGGGTGGAGAGCGCGGTCTTCTGGTTCCAGCGCCGAACCCAGTCCACCACCTGGTCGCGGGTGTCATGGGGAATCCATTGGCCTTTCAGATCTCCCCAAGACTTTTTTTTAGCGCCACGTGCTCTTCCATCAGCTCGGCCAGGACTTCGTCTTTGGTTCTCAGCTTGGCCTCCAGGGCGGCGATCCGACGCTGCTGGGCCTCCTGCTGCGGTTTGCCACCGCGGGAAGGCGGCTCGAAGGCCGCCGCCCCGTGTTCAAAAAACTCCTTCAGCCAGTGGTAGAACAGCGAGGGATGCAGTCCGAGTTCCTGGCACAGGTCCGAGACCGGCACCTTCTCCAGCAGGTGACGCCGGAGCAGGGCCACCTTCTCCTGGGGCGTGTAATGTTTGCGGGCTTGCTTCATGGGGTGTTCTCTCCGTTATCTTAACGGCGAACACTCCATTTCCAGCTGAGGCAGGACACCCTACGGCTCGCTCCGCTCGGCTTTGACGGGGCCCGGCCGCGATGCGGCAAGAGTCTTCTGAGAACAGGGAATGGCAGGCTTGGCCTGGCAGCGACCCTCCTGCCTCCCGTTGGTCGGCACCCAGCGAAGGAGGTTTACAGAAACCGTTGACAAGAGCCTTGACACCGACCGGCCTTCTCATGGAAGTGTACTGTCCCGGCTCTAAAGGAGCAACCACTTGGTTGTGAAGGCCGCGATGATGACCGCAGCCAGTACCACTCCCCATAACCAGACCGGCCGGCTGGCGGCCGCTCCTGGTCCCAGGTCCGCTTGCTTCTGCTGCTCCGACTGTGCAAGCCTGCTGTTCCACCACGCGTCCAGTTCCGGCTTGTATGCGCAGACCTGCCCTCGTTGG
>CAYGVJ010000219.1:0-4791 GCA_964353255.1 uncultured Solibacteraceae bacterium
GGTTTCAGATCGCGGTGTCGGTGCCACTGGTGCTGGAGTACGAGGCGGTGCTCGTGCGGCACGCGGCGGAGTTGGGCCTCTCGGGTGAGGAGGCCGTCGGCGTTGTCGATTACCTGTGTCGTGTGGCGCGCCGTCAGAAAATCCATTTCCTGTGGCGGCCGGCGCTGAGCGATCCGCGTGACGAGTTTGTTCTGGAGTTGGCTGTCGCCGCCGGCTGCGAGGCCATCGTCACGCACAATGTTCGCGATTTCGGTGGGGCCAGACCCTTCGGAGTTCAGGTGCTCACGCCGAGTGAGTTCCTGGCATGGGTCGAGGAGGACGTATGAGTAGCCTGAGCCTGCGGCTCCCGGAGTCGCTGCATCAGAAGATCCGCGAGCTAGCCAAGCGGGACGCTGTTTCGATCAACCAATTCATCGCCACGGCGGTGGCGGAGAAGGCCGCCGCGTTGCTGACCGTCGATTACCTCGAGGAGCGTGCGCGGCACGCTGAGGTACGGCTGTTCGATCGCGTGCTATCTCGCGTGCCCGCCCGGCGTCCTGTGCCCGGCGACGAGATACCCACGCAGTTGCAGCAGCCTAACAAGGCGCTCCATCTGACGAGCCGCGCCCGGCCCAAGGCCCGAGCGCGGAAGTCGTCCCGCACGGCTCGCACTTGAGCGCCAGAGTCGCCAGATTTCGAGATTGTGAAAGGCCTATGTTGCGCGGAGCCTGCGCCGGGATTGGCACGTCGAGTTTTCAGTGGCCGCTCAGGTTAGCGCCTCTGCCGGCAACCCCTCTGCTACACTGAACTCCGATGCGGCTTCTGTCCCGCACCGCGGTTCTGGCAGTCTCCCTGGCTGCCTCTTCGCGCGCCGATTCGGTGCTGGTGCTTCCCTTCGCCAACCGGGCGGCCTCCTCCGACCTCGATTGGATTGGCGTCAGCATCTCGCAGACCATCTCGGATGCTTTGGCGGCGCAGGGAATCGAGGTGGTGGAGGCTGAGGAGCGCCAGGAGGTTTACCGGCGCCTCTCCATCCGGCCGTACGCGCGGCTGACCCGGGCTTCCGTGCTGAAGGTGGCCGAAGCCCTGGACGCCGAGCAGGTCATCTACGGCGAATTCGAGTTGATTCCTCCGGAAGCTCCCGCCGCCGGAGGTACGCGCGGGTCCTTGCGGGTGTCTGCCCGGCGCCTGGATGCCAACCGTCTGACTAAGGGGCCGGAATTCAGCGAAGTCGGCGCTCTGGAGGATCTGGCCAAGCTGGAGACGCACCTGGCCTGGCAAGCCCTGCGTTCCCTCACCCCGCACACTACGCCGCCGCTGGAGGAGTTCGAGCGGCAGAGGCCGGCGGTGCGCGTTTCGGCCATTGAGAGCTACATTCGGGGCCTGCTGGCGACCGCTGCTGAGCAAAAGCACCGCTTCTTCACCCAGGCCGCCCGTCTGGACGAAGGTTTTTCCGGGCCCTGCTTCGAGCTGGGCCGTATGTACTGGGCCGGCAAGGAGTATCGTTTGGCGGCGCAGTGGCTGGCGCGCGTCCGGCCCGCGGACTCGCGCTTCTTTGAAGCCAACTTTCTGTTGGGTCTGAGCCGCTACTACACCGCCGACTACGCTGGCGCCCAGGCGGCCTTCGAGCTGGTGGCCCGGTCGGTGCCCCTGATCGAAGTCTTCAACAACCTGGGCGCCGCCCAATCCCGGCGCAATCTGGCCGAGGCGCTCGAGAACTTTCGCAAAGCCCTGGAAGGCGACCCCGCGGACCCCGACTACCACTTCAACGTAGGCTTCGTGCTCTGGAAACGGGGCGAGTACGCGGCGGCCGCCGACCGCTTCCGGGCGGCGCTGGACCGCAATCCTGAAGACGCGCTGGCCACCCTGATGCTGGGCCGCTGCCTCAAGCAGGCCGGCCCCCGGCGCGGCGATCCCAGGAGCGAGGGCCTGGAGCGACTCAAGCACAACTACGAAGAGCGCGCCTATCGGGAGCTGAAAGCGGCGCTGGGCGCAAAGGGCTCGACGCGCAATCCGCTAGAATAAAAGTTGTCCCTGTCCCGCTTCGTCCTGGCGCTGGGAGTGGCCACGGCGCTGGCAGCCCCGGCCCAGGAAAATCAGCCTCCTCCCAAGCAGGTTTCGGCGGCGCCGGCGCGCACCCGTCTGGAGGCGGAAGCCCGGCGCAACGAGAACGTCCAGGTCAACCGCATCGACAACGACGCCATCAAAGAGGCCAACGTCCGCTTGGGCGACAGCGTCACGCTGGTAGCAGAGTCGCCGGTCGAGGCCAGCTACTACGCCGCCGAGCACGGGCGTCCTCCCGGGGAATCGCCCTTCCTGAGGCCCGCGGTGGCTTCGCCCTGGCACGGGGAGCTTTACGAGTGGCATCAGAACAGCGTCTTCAACGCGCGGACCTTCTTTCAGGTCGGCGCCGTCGAACCTTCGCACCGCAACAATTACGGCGGCCGCTTTACGGGCCGGTTGGGGAAGAAAGCGGAGGTCACCACCAGCGCCTCCCAGCGCAAGATCCTGGGCATGGTTAACGGCAACGTCCTGGTTCCATTGGCCTCGGAGCGGGCCCCGCTGGCCACCGACCCCGCGGTCCGCGCCATAGTGGCGCGTTATCTGGCGGCCTACCCGGCGGAGCTGCCCAACCGGACGGACTTCGATCCCCGGGCGCTGAACACCAACACTCCGCAGCGCATCGACGAGACCGACGCCGACCTGCGCCTGGACCGCCAGGCCGGCCGGGAGGCCAAGCTCTCGGCCTTCTACGCCCTGAGCCGCCAGCGGGTGGACGCTTTCCAGCTTGTAGCCGGGCAGAACCCGGACACTGACATTCACGCCCACCGCGCCCGCCTGACTTGGCGGCGGGCCTTTTCGCCCGCTACCGACCTGGCGTTGGGCCTGTCTTTCAACCGGGTGAGGTCGGCGCTGCTGGCCGAACCCAACGCCGTGGGCCCCAGAGTGCGTCTGGGCTTCCAGACCGAGGAACTCGGGCCCGACAGCATGTTCCCTATCGACCGCGCCGAGAACAGCTTCCGCGGGGGCGTCCTGCTGAGCCGGTCCTCCGGCGGAGGGCGCCACACGCTCAGCGCGGGCGCCGACGTTACGCGCTTTCAGTTGAACGGGATCGAGAGCAACAACCAGCGCGGCTACTTCCAGTTCACCAGCAATTTCGGGCGCACCGCCCTGGAGAATCTTCTCCTGGGCACGCCATCGGTGTATGAGGTGGCCGTCGGCGAGCTGGCGCGCGGCTTCCGCAACTGGACTTTCAACGCGTTCTGGGCGGACAAATGGAAGGCCGGCGCCCGTTTCCAGGTCTACTTCGGCCTGCGCTACAACGCCGAGAGCGCCCCGCGGGAGGTGAATCAGCTTAGCCGCATCCCCTATGGATGCGACTGCAACAACTTCGGCCCGCGCTTCTCGATCGCCTGGCAGCTTCCCGCCAACTGGATGCTGCGCAGCGGCTACACCGTGTCGTTCGGCCAGATTCTCCCGGTCACTTACCAGCAGGTGCGCAACAACATGCCGCTGGTGCGTTACCTCCAGTTGCAGAATCCCGATCTGGTGAACCCGTTGCGGGGGATCAACCTTCAGGATCCCAACGGCCGCACCACGCCGACGGTCCTTTCGCCGGACATGGTTTCCCCGTACTCGCATCAATACAGCCTGAGCTTGGAGCGCCGCCTGGCGGACCGTTACTTGCTGCGGCTGGGGTACGTAGGCAGCCGGTCGGTCAAGCTGCTCAACAGCTACATCACCAACCGGGCCGAACCGGTTCCCAGCGTCCGGTTGACCACTGACACGGTGGACGAGCGGCGGCCTGACCAGCGCTTCTACGAGATCAAGAACATCCTCAACGGCGGCCTGGCCTACCTGGATGCGGCCCAGTTGAGCCTGGACATCCCGCTGAGCCGGGGCCTGACGGGAAGCTTCAGCTACACGTTCGGGAAGGCCATCGACGAGGGCGCCGACTACACCTCCACCGGCGCTAACCGCGATCAAAGTACCGCACGCAGCCAGTGGCAGTACGAGTCTCTCCGCGATAAGAAGGGTTTGAGCAACTTCGACTCGACCCATGCGCTGCTGGCTTCCTACTCCTACGACCTGCCGCGGTGGAACAACGCGCCCCGCTGGTTGGGGTGGGCAGCCCGCGGATGGCAGGCTTCCGGGGCCGCGCTGCTCAAGTCTGGAACGCCGCTGACGCTGTACATCGGCTCGGACGGGCCCGGCTACGGCAACGTGGACGGGGGGCCCAGCGATCGGCCCAACATCCTGGATCCCTCCATTCTGGGCAAGACCATCTCCCACCCCGACACCGCCCCGCTCATCCTGCGGCGCGACCGCTTCGCCTATGTTGCGCCCTGGGAGAACCGGGGCAACCTGGGCCGAGGCACCTTCCGCAAAGCAGGTATCGCCAATTTCAACGCCGGCCTGAGCAGGCAATGGCGCTGGGGCGGGCGGGGCGAGCGGGCTGTGCTCCTGCGCGGAGAGGCCTACAACCTGACCAACCACGCCCAGTTCGACGAGCCCCAGCGCAACCTCTCCGCGCCGCCCTTCGGAAAGATCACCAACACCCTCAACGACGGCCGCGTCTTCCAGCTCGGCCTGCGGCTGGTTCTCTGACGTCGCCCGGACTCCCGTTTTTCGCTATACTTTGGCCAGATCGGAGTCCGCGGATGGACCCTTCAGAGCTCAGCGCCCGGATCAGGCAGTGGGAGGATTTGCACACTGAGTTCAAGTTGGAGGCCATTCATCCCGACGATTTGTCCGCGGAACTAGTGTCCCGTCCCATGTTAATATTGACAATCTAGCCGAGTCGTGTTGTAA
>CAYGVJ010000220.1:0-4742 GCA_964353255.1 uncultured Solibacteraceae bacterium
GGTTTTGCGCAGCATCGGGGCGGGACGGACCTCGCGGCACGCGCCCGAGTTGACGCGACCGCCCGGGGGCCGGCAGAAGTCTTGCGGCTCTTCCCCGCGAACCACCGAGCCAGCCGCGTGCGGGATCGCGTTTGCCTTCAGGCAGCAAGAGTCGTCGGCAACCCCCTCCGCCGCGGTGGGCGGTCTTTCGAGCCGCTTAGGCCCGGAGATCCATTCGCCTTTCCATTCACCGGGCATCACATAGGCGGTTTCAAACCACGCAGTGCCGGAGTGGTAGCTCGCTTGCCCACCAGCCGGCACGCGCACGCTCCAGTAGTAGCGCGTCCGCGATGCCAGGGCCGGCCCGGTATATATGGCGGACGGATCGGACGACCGCACCAGCTTCGAGTCCCAGACGAGCCCCTGCCCCTGGCCTCGGGCGGCGGTGCGCTCGGAGGTGGCGACCACCACGCGGTAGCTGGCCTGGCGCACGCCGGGACGGTTCGCCTCCAACCGCCACGTGAACCGCGGCTGGGCGTCATCGATGCCCAACGGTTCAGCGGTGGCGTTGGTTTCCAGCCCCACGACGCGCACGTCGCCGGCGGGCGCCCTCTGGGCATAGCCTGGCCCCGTCGTTGCAAGCATCGCGGCAATCACGAGCGCCAAAACGAGGCTTTCAGATCTGCACATGAAGTTCTCCAACGTCTTGTCCTTCTCCGGCGGCCCGCCTCCACCCGACCGCCCTACATATACATCCCGCCGTTCACGTTGATCACCGCGCCGGTTATGTAGGCGGCTTCGTCAATGGCCTTCGCGGCACCGACCCCACTTCACGCTCAGTCACTTCTCGACAGCTCCGCCGGCCCGCGAGGTGCTCAACGTGGCGTCGCGCATGACGACCAGCAGGCCTGGCCACTCCGACTCCCGGAATCGTCCAACGGCGTGCATTACCGACTGGTGGATCCTCAGCCGGTTACGCTGGCGAGCTGAATGGGCGTGACCTGCTCCTCGGCCAGGTCGGCCGCGTAGTCGAGGCAGGCCATGATGTCTTCGCGGGACAGAGAAGGGTATTCAGCCAGTAGATCCTCCATGCTGTCGCCGTTCGCCAACATGCGGACGATCGGGTGGACGAGGATTCGCGTCCCCTTCACGCACGCCTGTCCGTGGCAGATTCTCGGATCGATGGAAATCCGTTCAAACGGCACTTCCGTACCCTCCTTGACCAGTTTACTCCAGGCCGTGGCCCGCGCTTCAGCTTCGGAAGTCCGCCTCCACCCAACCCGCCTACATGTACATCCCCCCGTTGACGTTGATCACCGCGCCGGTGATGTAGGCGGCCTCGTCGCTGGCCAGGAACTTGACCGCCGCCGCCACGTCCTCGGGCTGCCCGGAGCGCTTGAGCGGGATGCCGGCCAGCATCCGCTCGCGGACCTCCTGCGGCAGGCGTGCCGTCATGTCCGTCTCGATGAAGCCCGGCGCCACCGCGTTGACGGTGATGTTGCGGCTGCCGACCTCCTGCGCCAGCGCCTTGGTCAGCCCGATGATGCCGGCTTTCGACGACACGTAGTTGACCTGGCCGGCGTTGCCCGACTGCCCCACAACCGAGGCAATGTTGATGATCCGTCCCCAGCGTTCCTTCATCATGCCCGGCAGGGCTTGCCTGGCTGCCAGAAACGCGCCGCGCAGGTTGATCCCCAGCACCAGATCCCAGTCCTCCGCCTTCATGCGAACCGCCAGGCCGTCCTTGGTAACGCCGGCGTTGTTCACCAGAATGTCGATGCGGCCGCACTGCTCGATGGCGGTCTTGAAAGCCTCTTCGATCGACTCGGCAGAGGCCAAGTCCAGGTAGACCACCACCGCCTCGCCGCCCGCGGCGCGGATCTCCTCCGCCACCTTTTCGTTGTTCTCCGGTTCATTGGAAGCCACGACGATGCGGGCGCCGGCCCGCGCCAGTTCCAGGGCGATAGCCCGGCCGATGCCGCGGCCGGCGCCGGTAACGAACGCTGCGCGATTTGCCATAAGTAATCCATCATAGTAAAAGGACCGTATGCCCTATCGCGACCTGCGTGACTTCATCGCGGCCCTCGAGGAGCACGGCGAGCTGGCCCGCATCGCCCTGGAAGTGGATCCCATCCTCGAGATGACCGAGTTCGCCGACCGCGCCGTCAAGCAGGGCGGCCCGGCGCTGCTGTTCGAGAACCCCAGGGGCTCGCGCGTGCCTGTGCTGATAAACGCCTTCGCCAGCCTCCGCCGGATGGAGCTGGCGCTGGAAGTCTCTTCGCTCGAGGAGATCGCCGGGCGCCTCTCGGAGCTGCTGGCCCTGGAAGCCCCCCAGGGAATCCTGGGCAAGCTCAAGATGCTGCCCAGGCTGGCCGAGCTGGGCTCGTTCTTCCCCCGCACGGTTTCGGGCGGGCCCTGCAAAGAGGTCATCCGGCGGGACGATTTCTCGCTGCTCGACTTGCCCATCCTCAAGTGCTGGCCGCAGGACGGCGGGCGCTTCATCACCCTGCCGCTGGTCTTCACGAAGAACCCGGAGACCGGCAAGCGCAACTGCGGTATGTACCGGATGCAGGTCTTCGACGAGCGCACCACGGGCATGCATTGGCAGACCCACAAGCACGGCGCGGAGCACTACCGCCGCCTGGCCGCCCTCGGCGGCCGGCGCATGGACCTGGCGGTGGCCATCGGCGCCGACCCGGCCACGATGTTCTCCGCCGTGTTGCCCCTGCCGCCCGACTTCGACGAGATGGTATTCTCCGGGTTCCTCCGCGGCGCTCCGGTCGAGATGGTGAAGTGCGAGACCTCGGAGCTAGAAGTGCCGGCCCATGCCGAAATCGTGCTTGAGGGGTACGTCGAAATGGGCGAGCTGCGCCGGGAGGGACCTTTCGGCGACCACACCGGCTTCTACTCGCTCGAAGACGACTACCCGGTGTTCCATCTGACCTGCATCACGCACCGCCAGGATCCGATATATGCCGCCACGGTAGTCGGTCCGCCCCCCATGGAAGATTTCTACCTGGGGAAGGCCATTGAGCGGATCTTCTTGCCCCTGATGAAACTGCAACTGCCCGAGATCCGCGACGTCTCGATGCCGCCCGAAGGGGTCTTCCACAACCTGGTGCTGGTGGCGATCCGTAAGTCTTACCCCGGTCACGCCCGCAAGGTGATGCATGCCCTGTGGGGCATGGGCCAGGCTATGTTGACCAAGTGCATCGTGGTGGTGGACGAGGATGTGGACGTGCAGAACGCGCGCGAGGTGGCCTGGAAGGCGCTCAATCACATCGACCCGGAACGCGACATCGAGTTTTCCTTCGGTCCGGCGGACTCGCTCGACCACGCCAGCCGCCTGCCCAACTACGGCTCGAAGATGGGAGTGGACGCCACGCGCAAGTGGCCCGAGGAGGGCTTCACGCGGCCTTGGCCCGAGGTCATTCGCATGTCGCCGGAGGTGCGCCGCCGCGTGGATGAGCTTTGGAGACTGGCCGGCATGCCATAGTCGATATGTGGGACACGCTTCAGCTTGTCCTCCTGCGTGCTAAACTTAAGTTGCCCCCCGGTGGGTGTAGCTCAGTTGGTAGAGCGCCGGATTGTGGTTCCGGTGGCCGCGGGTTCGAATCCCGTCACCCACCCCAAGCGCTTGTCCAGGTTTCCCGGCCGAATGCAAAAAGAGCCACCGGGGGGAACCGGCGGCCCGGAACGCTCGCTTTCCTGATTCGCGCTAGCGACCCTTCTTGCGCCGGCCGATCGCACCCACTGCGACCAAGCCGACGCCCAACAAGGCGAAGGCGGCCGGCTCGGGCACGGGCTGCGCTTCCGCAGTGATGAACGACACTCGAGCCCCCACGGGGTTAAGGCCGTTCGAGCATCCAGGGCAGGCCTCGTTGTGGACGACGACATCCAGGTAATTAGCTCCTTCAACGAAGCCGCCGGTGATGGCAAAGGAACGCATAAGCTTGTACGCTTGCTCGTCGTTCACTGGCGGCACACCGGTGTCCACCCCATTGAGCAGGATGTTGAGGCCCTGGTTATCCGTGGACCACTCGCCAGTGATTTGCGCCGTCCCCGGAATGAGCCCGGTCAGATCGAAGGTCGTTTCGAACCTGTAATCGCCCACCGTATCTATCCCGCTTTGGCCGTCATAGTTGGCGTTGGGCGCGATCCATTTGGAGTTCGAGTCGTTAGCCACCCAGGACCCGGGATAACCGTTGCTGACGACTACCCAGGCTTGGCCGAGACTCACCCACGTGCCCCCGGTGTAGAAGAAGATCTCCCAGTTCGGATCCTGAACGCCCGGAGCTATTGTCGCACCCGTGCTGTTGATCGGGATCGGGGTAGCCTGGGCCCCCGCTGCCCAAATGAACAGCAACGCAATGATGGCCGCACACGCCTGTGCCTGTCGCATCCTTCTGACCTCGTCCTTCCCGTATGCTTTGGTCGCCTTCCAAAGCCTACTCATCTTGAATATCACGAATGGTTTCCCTTGTCAAGGCCTCGGGCACAGAATCGCGTACTGGTACGCGTGGGCCCGAGGGCGTCCAGACCGGCGGACCAGTACCTGGCAGCGGCGCTTCGGGCGCAGCTTCGCTCCCCGAGCCCATTCCCGAATGCCCTGAACATCTCACTCCGTATACACGGCCCGATCGCTCCCAACTCCCCGCCGCTCATTCACCTGCCTGAGCTCCGCCCCCCTAAAGCCGGAGAGTCGCGCTAGCAGCCCGTGGATAAAGTCGCCGAAACATCTTGAGGTGAGGATGTTTTGGACG
>CAYGVJ010000221.1:0-4683 GCA_964353255.1 uncultured Solibacteraceae bacterium
GGCGGCGTCATTCCCAAGGGCGATGGAGGCGACGGCTCCTACGCCGTCAACGGCGGCCGCGCGGGGCTTCTTCGATGTCGAGAAGTCCAAGCTGCGCCGCAACCAGTTCGGCGCCACCTTCTCCGGTCCGGTCTTCATCCCCAGGTTGTACAACGGACGGGACCGCACCTTCTTCATGGTCACCTGGGAGTCGCTGCGATTGGTTGACGCCAAGACGCTGGCGCGGATCGGGCAGGTGCTGGGTGGAGAGGTGATCGCGGAGTTGCATCAGCGACTGGTTGAGATCGCGCAGGGAAAAAGGCGTGATCCAGGGGCGCAAGCTGCGCGTGGATACGACGGTGGTGGAGACGAACATTCATTACCCCACCGATTCGAGCCTGCTGGGCGATGGCGCGCGGGTGTTGACGCGTACGATGAAGAAGATCGAAACCAAAGCGGGCCAACTGAAGCGCAAGGTGCGCAACCGCACGCGCAGTATCAGCAAGCGCGTGATCGCGATCGCAACGGCGAGCCGTCACAAGGGTCCGGAAGGGGAAGCCAAGCGGAAGAAGCAGTATCGGGAGTTGTTGCGCTTCTCGCGCCAGATTCTCAACGACGCCAAACGGGTGATCGCGGAAGTAGAAGAGATGTCCACCAAAAAGAAGAAGGGGCTGGGCGGGCTCGTCGAACACTTGACGGAGATGGCGGGCCGTGTACGGCAGGTGGTGAAGCAGGCCAAAGCGCGGGTCTTCGACGGAATCACGCAGTTGCCAGGCAAGATCGTGAGCTTGTTTGAGCCGCATCGCGAAATCATTCGCAAGGGCAAGGCCAGCAAGCCGACCGAGTTTGGAAAGCTCGTGCAGGTGCAGGAAACCGAGAACCAGATTATTACGCACTACGATGTATTCGATCTGCGGCCGAGCGACCGCGACCTCTTATTAGGAGCGGTAGAGGCGCATGAGCGCGTGCTGGGCCGAGTGCCGCATCTGGCCACGGCGGGCGCGGGCTATTACTCGCGGGCGCAAGAGCAAGGGGTGGAGGAGAAGGGCGTGAAGTGGGTGGCGGTACCGAATCGCAACACGAAAAGTGCCGAACGGAAAAAGAAAGAACACAGCCGCTGGTTCAAGAAGGCGCAGCGCTGGCGCACGGGTTGCGAGGGCCGCATTAGCGTCCTGAAACGGCGTCACGGCTTGACTCGCTGTCGCTATCGCGGAGCGGAAGGGATGAAGCGGTGGGTGGGGTTGGGCGTGATGGCGGATACGCTGATCAGCATGGGAAATGTCCTGGCGAGCCGGACATAGATCCGGGTTGCCTGGCCCCGCTCCTGCGGGAGCGAGAGTCCGAAAAGCACCCGGGCGCACCGCCGAGAAGCCCTGGGAAGCGCCTGGGCTGCTCAGAAATGCCTATTTTGCGACGGAAAGTAGCTAGCCCGCGGATCCAATTTCCGGTCCATACGGGGTCTCTGGTGCTGCGCTCGGATCTTGCCGGCCGAGGCGACGCCGCCCTACTGCCCCTACGGGCGCGTTTGCACGGTGATGAAGGGCCAGGGCCAGGTGCGGAGCACCGTGGCGGCTATGGCGCCGCCCACCTGTTGGTCTCCGTCGGCCAGTTTCGGAACCTCGACATTGAGTTGGACCAGACCCGATCCCACCAACCCTGCGAATTTGACCGAGGTGATCACGTCGCCGATTCGGATTTGCAGCCCGCCATTCGCCAGAGCTTGCGGGGTCTGGATCAGCGCTCCGATGTCCGCGTTGCCGGCACCCAGCCCGAAGCCGGTCCCGAACAGGCTGATTATCTCACCAGGCCGCGCCGGCGTCGCGCCGATTCCCGGGAGCACAGCCGGATCGCCCACATACGTTCCATCGGCATGCACTGCCGCCGCATAGCGGCCATTCGCCGCGCGGAACCGGAACAGGGTCGGCGCCAGTTGGGTTACCGGCACGCTGACGCTGTTGGAAGCTCCTTCGGGGGTGAAAGCCTGGACCTCGTATGTTCCCGCAGGCCCAACGTCCGAAACCAGCACGTTCAACTGCGTCGGGCTGACATAGGCGACATAGGCCGGTTTGCCGCCGATCCTCACGCTGACACCGTCGAGCTGGACGGGGAGGCGGTTGCCCGAGAAGTCCCTGTTCTCCCAGGTCCGCGTATTCGGGGCCAGGTTGCTCCCGAAGATCGAGATCCAGGTGTTGGGAGCAATGTCCGGATTCCAACCGGCGCCATTCACCACGCCCAGCACGTTGAAGATCCGGGGCATGGCCGCGGCAGGCGCAGCCGGGACTCGATACACGCCGTTGGTTGCCGTGAACCAGAGGTTCCCCTGGCCGTCCACCGCGATGCTTCTCGGATCGTTGCCGGGGCCGATTCTCACCTCCTCCACGGGAACGTTCGATTCGTCGATTCGGAAGATGGAGTCTGGCGACCCGAGCGGTCCGGCGGCGCACCCCAGGACGTACAGGTCACCGTTGGGAGCGGCGGCAATGTCGACCATGCATCCGAGCCGCCGGCTGTCCAGGTTGGCCACCTCGCGGAGCGCGCTTCCATCGGGATTGGCCCGATATACCCGTTGGTAGCATTGACGGGAGAGAGTTGGAATGGCTACAACGATCGCCAGTTCGCCTTTCGGAGTGATGGCGAGGCCGGTGTCGCCCTGATTCGGGCTTGACCCGGGCCACATGGCGCGGTCGAGAGACACAACCACCTCGCCATCGGTAGCGCCCTCGCGGACGCGGTAAACCCGAATGGGGTCCGGCCGGCCCGAGGTGATCACGTACCAATCGCCGTCGCTCGATATCGCCAGTTGGTACACGGCGGGCGCCACGAACGTGCTGAACCGGGTCAACGACCCGTTCGCCGCGACCCGCTTCAGCACGCCGCCGTCGATCATGCCCAGGCCGCCTCGGCCGTCGGACGCCACGGAATAGATGGATGCGAAGGACAGGCTATCCAGGTATTGGAGCGCGCCGTCGGGCCCCAGCCGGGCCAGCCGGCTATTCAGGATCTGCCTCTTGGCGATGGTCCCGATGTACGGGAAGCCGTCGTCCGCGAATCCGAAGGCTTTGCTGTTGCCGTCAATCGTGAGCATGGCCGAGCCTGCTCCGGTGGCCGGCCTGAACTTGTAGAAAGCGGCGCCCTGTTCGTAGAGCACGATCTCGTCGTCGGACAGGACCAGGATGTCTCCAAAGGGAATGATGTCTCCCGTTGCGACGGAACTGCTCGCCCCCGTCGCCGAATCAAAAAGCTGAAGACGCCGGTAGCTGTCCCAGATATAGAGTCTGCCATCCGGTTTGATCGCAACCATCACCGGCTCGTTGTGCAGGCCATCCGCAATGACGGTTGCCCTGCCCGAAGCGACCTTGACCACCCGGGTAAGACCCGCCACGTACACCTCGCCGCTCCAGGCGGCTGCGACGTCGGTAATGGCATTCAAGGTCGGGAACGGAAGGCTCGAAGCGATCGAGTCGCGGCGCCCATCGGGGGCAAACCGGTAAAGATTGTTCCGGGACGTGCCCGCGTACACATTGCCCGCGGCGTCAGACCCAAGAGCGTTCACTGCCTCGCCCGAGGGAACCGAGTTGCGACTCACGACCTGGTTCGTCCGAACGTCGTGGACGCGGATTTCACCGACGACCGAGTACACCGCGCGGTTTCCTGGCAGCGCCGCAACGCAGCACGCGTTGGCAACCTCGGCAAGGACCTGGACGCCGCCGTCGGCGCCAAGGACCGAGATCCGCCGGTTGTTTCCATCGGCCAGCAGGAATGCGCCGGATTCGAGAACAGCCATCTGCGCCGGCAGCCCGACCGGAATGGCCAGGACAGTTTCCAGATGGCGGCCGGGAAGGAGAACGTCGATCTGTCCCGGGGGCGTCTGTGCAGCGGCCGGGCGGACCGGCGGCAGCGCCGCCAGCGCAAGAATGACTGTGGCAACCGCCAGTCTCGTCGGGTGCATGGTCCTATTCGCAATTTCTTTCAGTTCAGGCCTTAACAGCGGCAGGACGCCCCATACAAAGTCTACCCTATTCCAGCATAGATGCGCCTCCTCGCTCAAAGTGCTCTGGAACAACTCTCTGAGGCCGATCGCATAGCTGGTGAAATTCCTCGCCGTGGCGAGCATGTCTGCTTGTTCTCGTGGCTGAGCTCGTCTGGCGGCGTCCGGCAGAAGGAATCACCCGATGCCGCGCCGGCAGCAAGCAGCAGGACCGCCCAGGCCCGCCGGAGCGCCCCCGCGGCCCTCTATACTGCCACTCCCGTGCTCCGCAGGATTTCACTCTGCGCAGGGTGTACGACATCCAACCTGTGGTGGGGGCACGGCCCCATACGCGCCAACATAGGGGCACCGGTTGATTCTGGGTCGTGGCGCGCGCACTCTTGCGTGCCGCCTCGGCACTCCTGCCGAGGCCGTTTCTCGCGGGTCTCGCCATGCATCGACATGACTGTCGATGCGGCAGACTGAGAGTCCGCGCCACATCCTGTCCCCGAGCAGGGCTTAAGTCTGCGTGTATGGGGCATGGCCCGCGGCGGGGGCCTGCGCCAGCCTCCCGGTCTCCAGGTTGTGAGCTAAACTCAAGCTGATGCCTGCGTTGGGGACCTGGACTCGACAGCCCCCGCGCAGTGGGAGGTGGTTTGTGAGGCTCTTGACTTTCCTGGTTGCGTTCATCCTGGTGGTCGTTTCGGTCGCGGCTCAGACCCCTTCGGCCAGCGTGG
>CAYGVJ010000222.1:0-4663 GCA_964353255.1 uncultured Solibacteraceae bacterium
GAAGCCCGAACCAGCACGTTGATGGCGTTTTGGAGATTCAAGAGCGCAGCGCCGGTTCCGGCGCAGGGCGCCGCAGGGGTCCAGCCCGCGGCCCCTCCGGCGGCGGCCGACTCCCCGCTGCCTGCCGGCGATCAGGAGGGAGAAGAGGAACACATGCTGCGCATGTCGTTCCTGGAGCACCTGGAAGAGCTGCGCTCGCGCCTCCTAAGGTGCCTGGTGGGCATCGGCGTGGCCTTCCTGCTCAGCCTGATCTTCGCCAACCAGCTCTGGCTCATCATCAAGCAACCGGCAGCCGCCGCGCTCACCCAGATTGGCGCCAAGCCTGAACTGGCTCAAATCAAGCCCATGGAGGTCTTCCAGATTGTCTGGATCAAGCTGCCCATACTGGCGGCGATCTTTCTGGCCTCTCCCTGGGTCCTGTATCAAGTCTGGGGGTTCATCGCGCCGGGCCTCTACCGCCGCGAGCGCCGCTGGGCCGGGCCTTTCGTGCTGTTATCGGCCGGCCTGTTCATCGCGGGCGGACTGTTCGCCTACTTCGTGGCCTTCCGCTTCGGGCTGACGTTCCTGCTGGGCATCGGCAGGGAGATCGGCATCACACCCATGGTCTCGGTGAGCGAGTACTTCGATCTGTTCGTCAACGTGACCCTGGGCGTGGGCCTGGTCTTTGAGCTGCCGGTGCTGATCTTCCTCCTCACCTTGCTGCACATCCTCTCGCCCAGCTTCCTGCTGCGGCACAGCCGCTACGCCATTCTCATCATCGTCATCGCGGCCGCCATCATCACCCCCACCCCCGACGTCTTCAACCTGATGCTGTTCTCGGTGCCCATGGTGGCGCTGTACTTCGTGGGGGTCTTCGCCAGCTACCTGCTGATACTGCACCGCGAGGGGCGGCGCTTCCCCTGGAGGAAGATCTTCTACTGGCTGCTGGTGGTGCTCGTGGCGCTGGCTGGGGCGCTCTGGATCGCGGTCACCAAGTACGGCTACCACCTGGCGCCCCATTGGCCGTTCCTGGCGCGATAGGGCCCCACGCGCTATCCTGCGAAGACCGTGGCGCGGCTGCGGATGCTCCTGGAGGTCATGGATCGGCCGGTAAGCTCTTGTCTTACAGTCCCTTGCGGCCACAACCCCGGTCCAGGGCGAACCTGCTGGTGCATGCTAGCGGCGCGGAGTCGCCCTTCAGGGGATCATGGGACGCCCGCCCCCCATGGCGGTAGGGTGAGTACCGTACTAGTACTAGGGCGCCAGAGAATGGTACTAAATTTTTCTTGTCGGGGCTTGACAGGTGTTCCACGGCCCCGTATTATAGGGAGTGCGTAAGGAAGATTCTTAGAAGCAGTGCACAGCGATGTTGGCGTGCACGCGGTGAGCAATCTTTAGGAGGATTCAAAATGAAGAAGTTGAGTTTGGCGGTTGCGATCCTGATGGCTTTCGCTATGACGGGCAGTGCCGCCTTAGTTAATACCTGCGACGTGGGCGACGACGTGCTGTCGGGTGGGTATTCCTGCCAGGTGGCGAACCTGACCTTCAGCAATTTCACTGCGGTGCGTTTCCCGCCACCTCCGGGCTCGGTCTACATCGGTAGCTCGGGTGTCTTGGGCAGTGAAGTCTATCTCACCCTCCAGCCCGGCTTGAGCGCTGGCCAGGACATGTGGTTTTACTACACGGTTACCGGCACGCACTATGGGGTCGATCTGGAGCATGGCGGCTCGAACACGAGCATTCTGGAACGCGTGTGCGACGGGCAGGGGTTTGACGTCGCCAACAACTGCGTGGGGACCCAATTAGCCTTTTTCCCGGACAACACCGGGGCGAGGGAAGTCATGTCGTATGCAGGGGGGCCAGTCAACGTAGCCATGATCTACAAGGACATTCTGGTTGGCGACCCCGGCCACATGTCATCCTTCACCCAGAGCTTCGCGATTCCGGAGCCGGTGACGCTGTCGCTGATTGGCGCGGGGCTGCTCGCCCTCGGCCTGCTTCGCCGTCGCCTGAAGAAGTAAGTCTTTAGAGGAAGGACCTCACCGCAACGCCTGGGTGAAACACCCCAGGCGTTTGTGTCTTTATGGGCCTCAGCCAGCACTCGGAGGGCGGGGCCGCCCCTCGTATCGACTCCCTTCTGATCAAGCCCGCCTCGGCGCTCTGCAATCTGGATTGCGCCTATTGCTTCTACCTGGACCGCGAGGCCGACCCCTACCGAGACCTGCCCGGCCGCCGCATGACAGACGAGACCCTGGAGCGGCTGGTGGATACCTTCCTGTTCTACTCTTACCCGAATAGCGTCTTCGCCTTTCAGGGCGGTGAGCCGATGCTCACCGGCCTGAAGTTCTACGAGAAGCTCATCGAGTTCCAGAAGCAGTACGGGAGGGACGGGCAGAACGTCTCGAACGCCCTGCAAACCAACGCCGTGTTGATCGATGACGACTGGTGCGCGCTGTTCCGCGAGTACAACTGGCTCGTAGGCGTCTCCATCGACGGCCCCGAGCAGGTCCACGACCGCTACCGCCTCGACCGGCGGGGCGGGGGAACCTGGAAGCAGGTCATGCGGGGCATCGAGACGCTGAAGAAGAACCGGGTCGAGTTCAATGTGCTGTGCGTGCTGAGCCAGGCCAACGTCGAGCAGCCGCGGGAGATCTACCGGTTCTTCCGCGCTCTGGGCGTTGACTACATCCAGTACATCCCGCTGGCCGAGTTCGCGCCGGACGGCAGCCCGCTGCCCTTCACCATCACGGCGGAGCAGTACGGCCGGTTCATGTCGGAGACCTTCGAGCTGTGGTGGGGGGAGCGGCGCAAGGCCCGCATCCGGTCCTTCGACAATCTGGCCGAGGCCCTGGCCGGGCAACAGCCGGGCAACTGCACGCTCAACGAGACCTGCGACAGCTACTGCGTGGTCGAGTACAACGGCGACGTCTACCCCTGCGACTTCTTCGTCCAGAAGGATTGGAAGCTGGGCAACATCCTGGTGGATTCGTGGCCCGAGATTTCGCGGCGGCGCCGCCGCTACCAGTTCGCGGCCAACAAGGTTCTGCCGCGTCCCGAGTGCGCAGCTTGCGAGTTCCAATCCGTCTGCCGCAACGGCTGCCCCAAGCTGCGCCATGCGCCGCGCCGGCGCTTCGAGGATCTCGACTACTTCTGCCCGGCCTACAAGATGATCTTCGCCCAGGTGCTCGGCCCCTTGAAGGCGGAGGTGGAAAAGCTGATGGCGCGCAGTGCCGCGCAGGCGGTCAGCCCGTACGTAACCGTCCGGTGAACCCAGGTCTGAGATTACGCGCACGTGCGGCAGCGGGAGAGGACCGGATCAGGCGGTGGCGGCCGGCCGGGCGTCCAGCCACCGGTCGGGTAGCAGCTCCTCGAGCCGGTGTTTGGGCTGAGCGCTGATGCGCTCGAACACATCGCGCAGATAGGCGAACGGATCGACGCGGTGCCGCTGGCAGGTGGATGGTAGAACTGAGCCACATCCAGCTTCCGCCGCCGGCAGAACTCCCGGATCGACACGCCGCTGCGTGCCGCCTCCCGGATGGTTCCCTGCCAGAACCGCGCCTTCGCCTCGTCCTGCCTCTCGCTCACCGGAGATCCTCCTCGGGCCTGGGTGCGCACTTCCAGCGCACATGTGCCAACACCAGGGAGTATCAGTCGCCGTCTCAATCCGCGAAAGATGGGTTCGCCGGACGGTTACGATCGGGCAATGGGAGTCGCTCAACAAGGCTCAGTACGGTTTCGAATGCCTCTTCAAATTCGATGAAAGCGTTGCGCGTTGTCTCCCTCAGGTCGTTGTACCCCTCCAAAGCGCGGGTCCTAATCTCTGCCTGGTGAAAGGCCGCACGCGACACGGGGACGTTGCGGGCCTTGGCCTTCTCCAGGAGGAACTCTGCCGTAAGGCTGAGGTCCAGGTGCGGATTCTCTCGCACCACAACGCAGATGTCGAGCACGTCCTGCGGCCGGTACCGGTTTCGCAGGGGTTGCTGGAGCAGTGCGCGGAGCTTCTCCGCCACAATGTCCTCAAGCACACAGACCTGCAGGGGGTTCGAGCTTGCGATGTCAATCTCCACGATCCGGCAGATTGGCTCGTTGAGACTCACATCGAGGGGCACCGTCGCGTTTGAGCTCTTGTGCTGCTGGATGAGTTGTCTGTTGCGCTGGTCCTCCGGGAGGGCGTACCCGATCTTGCCCTCAAGTGTAATGAAGCTCCGGTCGGGACCCGGAGGCTGTTGCTCCATTTTCTGAACGCGGTACAAGACGCCCGTACTCCTGGAAACCCGCTCGAGACTCGGTGTCAACAAGTTCCTGAGTTGTTCCGCAGTGAGCGTCGAATCCGTGGACGAGAAATCAAGGTCTGTCGTGCTGCGGTTCGGCTGCCAGAGAAAATCCAGGGCGTTGCCGCCCCTAAATGCCAGCACCTGGCTGAGGGTGCGCGAGTCGGCAACCGCCTGGAGTATGCCGTATTGAGCGAACCGGAACTTGGCTTCTGCAACTCTCATCCGATTCGAGGCAGCCCACTCCCCGATGCCGCGGAGCGACGCCGGATAGTTGCGTTTCACGTCCGGGCCTCGCGCAGAATATGAATCGGCGCGTTGATCGAGAGTTGCCAGCGCTGGCTGAATTGTGAGGAGAACTCCGCCCCTCCATTCAGCTTGCTTGACCCGCCGCGCTGGGCCTGCGTAACCCA
>CAYGVJ010000223.1:0-4589 GCA_964353255.1 uncultured Solibacteraceae bacterium
TCCGGGCGACAGGCGAAACCGCCTGTCCCACCCAGGAGTCACCGCCCTTGAGCAGCGAAATGTAGAAACTTCCAGCGACAGGCCGTGGGCCTGTCCCACAAGGCAGTAGCGGGCTCAGACGCCTACTGGAAAAGCAGCGGCGCGAACTGCGCCAAATAACGTCGCCAGACCATCCAGGTGTGGGCCCCCGGGGTCTCGACCCAGGTGTTGCGGATGCCCTTGAGCTTGAGCCACTCGAGGAGCTTGCGGTTCCCCTCGATCAGCCGGTCCTCGGCGCCGCAACCGATCCACAGGAGCCGCAGTTTCTCGTTCGCCTTGGCATCGAGTCCGGGGAAAGAGGCGTCGTTATCCGGCAGAAGGCCGCCCGAGCTGAACGCGCCGACGTAGGCGAAGGTCTCCAGGGCGTTCAATCCGGTCAACAGCGCTTCCGTGCCGCCCATGGAAAGGCCGGCAATGGCGCGCTGCGCGCGGTCCTTCGAGACTCGATAGGCCTTCTCCACCATGGGGAGCACCTCCTGGAGCGTCGCATCGCGGAACCGCTCGACGTTGCGGCGCCACAGGGACGGATCGCGGGGGCCGGGGCCGCCGCGCCTGACGATTTCCGGCGCTCCGTAGCCCAGAGGCATGACGATGAGCATGGGCTTCGCCTTGCCCTGCGCGATGAGGTTGTCGAGAATGATGTGCGCCCGGCCGACGGCGGTCCAGCCGCTGGCGTCGTCGCTGTAGCCGTGCAGCAGATAGAGGACCGGATAGGGCGTCTTGGCATTGGAGTCGTAGCCGGGCGGGGTGTAGACAAAGAAGTCGCGATCATCCCCCACAATGGCGGAGCGGTAGAAGTGCCGGTGGAGCGCGCCGCGCGGGACATTGTTGACCTCCCAAGGCAGGGAGGCGGGACCGGGCAGGTGAACCACGCTCTGCACGTTCATCAGATTCGGCTTCATCAGGTGGTTGGACGGGTCGATGAAGGCCACGCCGTCGGCGACCAGAGTGTATCCGTACAGGTCGGGTTCGAGCGGGCCCACGGTGACGGACCAAATCCCGCGTTCGTCCTTCTCCATGGCGACGGGAGTCGTGCCTTCCCGGCGCAGTTCCACCTTCTGCGCATTGGGCGCGTTCAGGCGGAAGGTCACGCGGCTGTCGGGAAGAACCTCGGGCGAGATCAGCGGCGCGGGCGGCTGGGGCTGGGCCCAAAGCGTCGCCAGGCACAACGAAAAGAGCGTGAGCAAGGGGCGCATTTTACTCTCCTATCTGCCTATGGTAGCCCTACTCGCGTAGAATGCAAAGAATGGAACGCCGAGCCATTCTGCCGCTGGTCCTTGCTGCGCTGACTGTTCAGGCCGCCGGCCTGGCCGAGCCCGGGCAGGCAACGGAACCCTCCAGCTACGAAGTGCCGGACGACGCGTTGCCGCAGCGCCCGCCGTCCAGGGACCTCCGCCAAGCGGCGGAGCGGTATC
This sequence comes from uncultured Solibacteraceae bacterium, assembly GCA_964353255.1. Classification (GTDB taxonomy): domain Bacteria; phylum Acidobacteriota; class Terriglobia; order Bryobacterales; family Bryobacteraceae; genus VFZS01. The sequence goes on from CAYGVJ010000223.1 coordinate 1,455, forward strand.
TCGCCGACCGCGCGGCTCTGCTGCGCTTCTGGGATGCTCCGCTGTCAGCCGCCCGCGACCGGGCGCTCAAGCAGTTCGAGGAGAGCTGGCTGGCCGCGCTCGACAAGGTCGATTTCAACTGGTTGGATCAGCACGGACGCGTGGATTACATACTTTTCCGGAACAGGCTGACCTATGAGATCCGGCAGTCAGAGCTGAGCCGGAAGAGGACGGCGGAGATGCGGCCGCTCATCCCGTTCGCCGAGACCATCGTCGGACTTCATGAAAGCCGGCGCCGAATGGAATCGCCGGACCCTGCCAAGCTGGCCGCTGTGATCTCTCAACTGGACGCGCAGATTCGGACGGCCGCCGAGGCTGTCGCGCAGGGCCGGCTCAAGGCGGAAAAGGCCGCCGGCAATCGCGCGGCCCAGGCGCTAGTGCCGCTGCGGGACACGCTGAGGCGCTGGTACCTGTTCTACAACGGGTACGACCCCATGTTCACCTGGTGGGTCGCCGAGCCCTACAAGCGCGCCGACGCCTCACTGGAGAAGTATGCTGCGGTGCTGCGCGAGCGGATCGCCGGGGTGGGCAAAGACGATCGCGACGCGATCATCGGCGACCCGGTGGGGCGGGAAGCGCTGCTCAGCGAACTGGCGCGGGAGATGATCCCGTACACGCCTGAAGAACTGATTGCCGTGGGGCGCCAGGAACTGGCCTGGTGCGAAGCCGAGATGCGGCGGGCCTCCCGCGAGCTGGGCTACGGCGACGACTGGCGCAAGGCGCTGGAGCACGTCAAGACTTTGCACGCGCCGCCCGGGCAGCAACCGGCGTTGATCCGCGACCTGGCCTGGGAGGCGATCGCTTTCGTGCGCCAGCATGATCTGGTGACCGTGCCCAAGCTGGCGCGCGAGAGCTGGCGGATGGAGATGATGACCCCGGAGCAGCAGCGGGTCAATCCCTTCTTCCGGGGCGGCGAGGTGATCACCGTTTCCTATCCCACCGACGCGATGACGCACGAGCAGAAGCTCATGAGCATGCGGGGCAACAACATCCACTTCGCGCGAGCCACCGTGTTCCACGAGCTGATCCCCGGGCACCACCTGGCGCAGTTCATGCAGGCGCGTTACCGCCCGTATCGCAGGCTGTTTAACACGTCGTTCTGGGGCGAGGGCTGGGCGCTCCACTGGGAAATGATGTTCTGGGATCTGGGCTTTGCGCGCTCTCCGGAGAACCGCATCGGGATGCTGTTGTGGCGCATGCACCGGTGCGCGCGCATCATCTTCTCGCTCGGGTTTCACTTGGGCCGGATGACGGCGCAGGAGTGCGTGGACTTACTGGTGGATGGGGTGGGCCACGAGCGGGAGAACGCGGTGGCGGAAGTGCGCCGGTCGTTTGAGGGCGAGTACGGGCCGTTGTACCAGTGCGCTTACATGGTGGGAGCGCTTCAAATGCGAGCGCTGCACAAGGAGCTGGTAGGGGCGGCAAAGATGACGAACCGCGAGTTTCACGATGCCGTCCTGAAGCTGAACTCGATTCCGCTGGAGATGGTTCGGGCCAGCCTGACGAACCAGCCTCTGACCAAAGAGTACGTTTCCGCCTGGAAGTTTTTGGGCGAGGTGAAGGGGCAGTAATGGCCGGGCAGAAGCAACTCGGGCTGCTGGACTCGACCATGATCGTCATGGGGTCGATGATCGGCAGCGGCATTTTTCTGGCGCCCGCCCTGATCGCCGGCATCGCCGTCGAGTCGCGGCTGGGGGCGGGCAGTTTCGTGCTGATCTGGGTGATCGGCGGGCTGCTGACCCTCTGCGGGGCACTGTCCTACGGTGAGCTGGCGGCCGCTCTGCCGAAGACCGGCGGCCAGTATGTGTACCTGAGCCAGGCGTTCGCCCCTTTCTGGGGTTTCCTGTACGGTTGGACGCTGTTTGCGGTGATCCAGTGCGGCTTCATCGCTGCGGTGGCGGTGGCCTTCGCCAACTACCTGGGGGTCTTCATCCCGTTTGTTGGCCAGTCCCACGTGGTGCTGCGCGCGGGCGGCCTGGGAGTCTCCAGCGTGCAGTTGACGGCTGCGGCGCTGATCCTGCTGCTGAGCTGGATCAACAGCCGCGGGCTGCGCGCGGCGTCCTTTGTGCAAAATCTGTTCGGCCTGGCCAAGATCGCAGCGCTGCTGGCGCTGGTGGGATTCGGCCTCGCGAGCGGCGCCGGGAGCTGGTCCAACTTTCAGCCCGTGGCGCCGGCGAGCATCACCACCGCCGTGCTGGCGGCGTTTGCAGTGGCCATGTCCAAGGCGCTCTTCGCCTACGACTCCTGGAACGTGGTGACTTTCGTGGCGGAACAGACCCGCGACCCGGTCCGGACTCTGCCGCGCGCCCTGGCGGTGGGGACTCTGGGCGTCACCGTGATCTACTCGCTGACGAACGTGGCCTACCTTTACGTGCTGCCGATCGAGCAGGCGGCGGCCGTGCCGGACCAGCGCATCGCCGCCACGGTGGCGCAGGCGGTGATCGGCCCCGCGGGCCTCAGCCTGATCGCTCTGGCCATCCTGATCTCGACGGCGGGCTGCGACAATGGGCTGATCCTGTCGGGCCCGTGGCTGTACCACTCGATGGCCCGGGACGGCCTGTTCTTCCGCGGCGCAGAGCGGATGGACCCGCGGCGCGGAATGCCGGTGCGAGGCCTTCAGTACCAGGCGCTGTGGTCCATCATGCTGATTCTCACCGGGAGCCTGGGGACGCGCGGCGCACAACTGTACAGCGATCTGCTGACGTTCACCTCGTTTGCCTCGCTGCTGTTCAACGCCCTGACCGTGACCGGACTGTTCGTGTTGCGGAAGAAGCGAGCGGATTTGCCGCGGCCCTACAAGGTGCTCGGTTACCCGCTGGTGCCTCTGCTCTATCTGGTGATCGCGCTCTTCTTTCTGATCTTCATGGCGCTGGGCGATCCCCGGAACTCGGGCTTCGGGCTGCTGGTCATATTGAGCGGGGTGCCTTTCTATTTGTACTGGAGGTCGCGCCGCGCGTTCCCTGAGGGGGCCAGGTGACACGACGCCCGCGGGGACGCTACACTGGACAAAGGACGCGGTTGTCCCGCCTGCATTCCCCGGTCGTCTAATGGCAGGACAGCGGCCTTTGGAGCCGTGAATCGTGGTTCGAATCCATG
>CAYGVJ010000224.1:0-4550 GCA_964353255.1 uncultured Solibacteraceae bacterium
ACCGAGGAGTAGGCCACCAGCTTCTTCCAGTCCTGCTGCATCAGGCTGACCAGCGCTCCGTAGATGATGGCCACGATCGAAAGCACGGCCAGTATCTGCACGATCAGCGGGTCGATCGAGGCCTTGGGCAGCAGCGGCAGCGAGAAGCGGATGAATCCGTAGGTCCCCATCTTCAGCAGGATGCTGGCCAGCACCACCGAGCCGGCGGTGGGCGCCTCGACGTGCGCGTCCGGCAGCCAGGTGTGGAACGGGAACATGGGCACCTTGATGGCGAAACCGATGAAGAAAGCCCAGAAAACCCACCGCTCGAGAGCCAGCGGCAGGTCCAGCTTCATCAGCTCGCTGATCTCGAAGGTGTAGAAGCCGCGCTGCTGGAAGTGCTGGAAATACAGTGTGAGGATGCCCAGCAGCATCAACGCGCCGCCGGCCAGCGTGTACAGGAAGAACTTGATGGCCGCGTACAGCTTCCGCGGGCCGCCCCAGACCCCGATGATGAAGTACATCGGGACCAGGACCGCTTCCCAGAAGACGAAGAACAGGAAGAAGTCCAGGGCCACGAAGACGCCGATCATCCCGGTCTGCTGGAGCAGGAACATGGCGTAGTATTCCTTGACCCGCTCGTCGATGGCGCTCCAGCTCGACAGAATCGCCAGGCCGCCCACCAGCGTGGTCAGCATCACCAGCAGCAGGCTGATGCCGTCGATGCCGATGGCGTACTTCACCCCCAGGCTGGGAATCCAGTCCACGCGCTCGACGAACTGGAAGCCGGCGGCGTTCTTGTCGAAGCGGAAGACCAGCGGCAGCGCGACCAGGAACCCGGCCAGGGCGGCCACATTGGCCCAGATCCGGATGAGGTTCTTCTGCGCGGCCGGGATCAGCAACAGCACCGCCATGCCGGCCAGCGGCGTGAACAGAACCCAACTCAGTAAGTGCCCATCCATGGAATCAATGCGTCAAATAGTAACCCAGCACCACTGCCACGCCCAGGACAAACACCAGAGCGTAACCCTGCAAGTAGCCGGTCTGGAGCAGCCGCACGGGGAACGAGGACATCTTCACCCCGAACGACGACAAGCGCACGGCCCCGTCCACGATCCAGGTGTCCCACCAGATGCTCAGCCGCGAAGTCAGCCGCGCCAGCCACCCCGTGGCATTCACTCCGCCGTCCACTACCCGGTCGTCGAAGGCCACCAGGGCGCTGCCGCCGCCCTTGGCCAGGCCGTTGACGAACAGGAAGTCGTAAGCCTCGTCCACGTACCACTTGTTAAGAGCCGCGGTGTACAGCCCGCCGGCGGCGCGCCGGAGCGCCTCGGCCTGCGCCGGCCGGCGCTGGTAGAGGCGCCAGGCCAAAGCCAGCCCCAAGCCGGCCACCGCCACAGAGAGCGCCATCAGCAGCCATTCGGCGCCCGCGGCGTGAGCCGGTTCAGCCGCCCCATGGGCAACTTCACCGGCGAGCGCCGGCGCCAGCCAGTGCTCGAAGGCGCGGAAGGCATCCGGCAGTGCGCTCCACAGCTTGGGTACGCCGATCCAGCCGGCGGCGATGCTCCCGATGGCCAGCACCACCAGCGGCAGCGTCATCACGCGCGGCGACTCGTGTATGTGCGCGGCTACCTTGGCATCCACCCGGCTCTCCCCGTAGAAGGTCAGCGCCATCAGCCGCCACATGTAGAAGGCCGTCATAGCGGCAGTCACCAGCCCCACCGCCCAGATCCAAATCGAGCCGTTGAACACCTGCCAGAGAATCTCGTCCTTGGAGAAGAAGCCCGCCAGGCCGGGCACACCGCAGATGGCCAGCGTCCCTGCCAGCATGGTCCAGTGCGTGGTGGGAATCTTGTCTCTGAGCGCGCCCATGCGGCGCATATCCTGCTCGCCGGAGAGCGCGTGGATCACGGAGCCTGAGCCTAAGAACAGCAGCGCCTTGAAGAAAGCGTGCGTGTAAAGGTGGAAGATGGCCACCCAGTAGGCGCCCACGCCGCAGGCCATGAACATGTAGCCGAGCTGGCTGATGGTCGAGTAGGCCAGCACGCGCTTGATGTCGTTCTGAACCAGCGCGATGGAGGCGGCCAGGATGGCCGTGAACGCCCCCACGACGGCCACGATCAGCGCGGTTTCGGGCGCCAGCCGGAACAGCGCATTCGAGCGCGCCACCATGTAGACGCCCGCCGTCACCATGGTGGCGGCGTGGATCAGCGCCGAGACGGGCGTAGGGCCTTCCATGGCGTCCGGCAGCCAGACGTAAAGCGGAAACTGCGCCGACTTGCCGGTGGCCCCCAGAAACAGCAGCAGCGCCATGGCGCTCAGCACGCCGAAGCCCACCTCCGGAGACATGTGCGCCAGCGCCTGGTTGACGTCCAGGAAACGCACGGTGCCCAGCGTGGCGAACATCAGCAGCAGGCCCAGGAGGAACCCGGCGTCGCCGATGCGGTTAACGATGAAAGCCTTCTTGCCGGCGTCCGCGGCGGACTTCTTGTGGAACCAGAAGCCGATCAGCAGGTAACTGCACAGGCCCACGCCTTCCCAACCCACGAACATCAGCACATAGTTGTTGGCCAGCACCAGCATGAGCATGAAGAAGACGAATAGGTTGAGGTAGCCGAAGAAGCGGTAGTAGCCGCCTTCGCGGCCCATGTAGCCGATCGAGTAGACGTGGATGACGAAGCTTACGCCGCTGACCACCAGGATCATCACCGCGCTGAGCGGATCGAGCAGGAAACCCCAGTCGGCGGCGAAACGCGCCAGACCGTTCGCGCCAGCGAAAGGCAAACCAGCCAGCCAGGTGAACTGGATCACCTGATGGACTCTCTCCGGCAATCCGGCAAGCTGAACGACTGCGCCTATCGAGAAGAGGAACGACAGAAGGACCGTACCGGGGCAGAGCAGACTTACGACGGTCTTCGATGACCGGCTGTGAGGCTGCCCCTGGGGATCCAGCTTGCGCCCGATGAGCAGCATCACCACCGCGCCGAACAGCGGAAACAGCGGGATCAGCCAGATAGCGTCGAGGAAGCGGGTCCCTACCATTTCAGCAACTCAATCTCGTCGGCCTGCACCGTCTTGCGGTTGCGGAACAGGGCAATCAGGATTCCCAGGCCAACCGCGGCCTCGGCCACCGCCACGGTGATGACGAAGATGGCGAAGATCTGCCCCTGGACGTTCTGGAAGTGCCGCGCGAAGGCGACCAGGTTGATGTTGACCGCGTTCAGGATCAGCTCGATCGACATCAGGATGACGACGATGTTCCGGCGGGCCAGCACCCCCAGGGTTCCGATCACCAGCAGAGCGGCGCTCAGCATCAGGTAGTGAACGGTGGTGATGGGATAGAGCATCAGATCCTCTTCTTGGCCATGACGACCGAACCGACCACCGCCACCAGCAGCAGCAGGGAGGCGATCTCAAAGGGCAGCAGGTACTCGGAGAACAGCACGTCGGCGATGGCCTCGGTGTTGCCCGGACCACCCGCGGCGGCCGGCGCGGGGGGAGGCAGCCGCAGCGCTCCGGCGCCCTTGTACAAGAACCACATCACCTCTGCGCCCACGGCCACCGCGCAAGCCGCGGCGAGCCACCACTGTCGGCGGAACTGGCGCTGGTGGGTGGCCTCGTCCAGGTTGACCAGCATGATGACGAACAGGAACAGCACCATGATGCCGCCCACGTAGAGCAAGATCTGCACCGCGAACAGGAACTCGGCGCGCTGGAGCAGGAACAGGCCCGCCACGCCGACCAGCGAGGTGATCAGCGCGACGGCGCTGTGCACCGCGCTGCGGCGGGTGATGGTCAGCACGCCGCCGCCCAGGGTGAGCAGCGCGAAGAAGTAGAACAGCAACGTGTCGGCCAGCATGGTCAATACCTGTAGCGCACAGGCCGGGGACCTTCCTCCAGCATCTCGCGGTCCCAGATGCCGCCGTCGCGCGAGTAGGCGGCCAGCTCGAAATCCTGCGTCAGCTCGAGCGCGTCCACCGGGCAGGCGTCCTCGCACAGACCGCAGAACATGCACCGGGAGACGTCGTAGGTGAACGTGGTGAGCTCCTTGCGGCGGGTCTGCTCGTTGCGCTCGCTGGAAACCACAATCAGCTTCTCCGGGCAGGCCAGGGCGCACAGGTTGCAGGCGATGCACAGGGTCTCGCCGGTCTCCGGGTTGGTGTTCAGCCGGGGGGCGCCGCGGAACCGCTCGGCCACCTTGGGCCGCTCGGCCGGGTACTGCTCGGTGTAAATATGCTTGGGCGGCTGGTAACGGAAGGTGACCAGGAGCCCTTCGATCAGGTCCACCAGGAAGATGGCTCGCAGCAGCTTCCGCATGAGTTAGCGATCCACCTCCCCGAGCACGATGTCGATGGTGCCGATGACGGCCACCACGTCGGCCACCAGCCCGCCCCGCACCATGCGGTCCAGCGACTGCAAGTTCACAAACGACGGCGGCCGCACCCGCACCCGGTAAGGCTGCGTGGAGCCGTCGCTGACCACGAAGTAGCCCAGCTCGCCCTTGGGGGCCTCGATGGAGACGTAGGCCTCGCCCACCGGCGGCTTGATCACCTTGGGCACCTTGGCCATGA
>CAYGVJ010000225.1:0-4526 GCA_964353255.1 uncultured Solibacteraceae bacterium
GCTGGGGGACAGTCTAGCCCCGTGTCACTTGGCTGTGCCCCTATGTGGGGCAGGCGGTTTCGCCTGCCGGGCAGGCCGAAGGGCCTGCCCCACACCTGCTCACGAGGGAAGCCAAGTGACATGGGACAGTGTAGCCTGTCAGGTTTCCAGTGAGCAAGACGGAAATGCTGACCAGCCCGGCCAATCCGCTCCTCAAAGAGGTGCGGCGGGCCATTGTGCGCGGCTCCCTGACCCGCGACGGCTGTTGTGTGGCCGAAGGGTTCAACCTGCTGGAGGAGGCGCTAAAGAGCGGCTGCCAGGTGGAGGCGGTGCTGGCGGCCGAATCGGTCCGCTCGGCGGTGGAAGGCCATGTGCGGCGGCTGGCCGGCCTGCGCGTGTTCGTGTTGCCGGACAGCCTCTTTGGGAGCCTCTCGGGAACCGAGGCCGCGCAGGGTGTGATGTCCCTGGTGCGGCCCCCTCAGTGGAGCCTCGAGCAGTTGTTCCGCGGCCGGTCGCTGGTGGTGGTGCTCGACGGGGTGCAGGATCCGGGCAACGCCGGGACCGTACTTCGCGCCGCCGAAGCCTTCGGCGCCACGGGCATGCTGCTGGTGAAAGGTTCGGCCAGCCCTTACAGTCCCAAGGCCGTGCGCGCTTCGGCCGGCTCGCTGTTCCGGGTGCCGCTGGTGACGGGCGTCGATGCCTCCCTGGCGCGCGCGGCGCTGGAACAGCGCCGCCTGGACGTCTACGCCGCCATGCCCTCGGGCCGCAAGCAGCTTGCCGAGGCGGACTTGACCCGCAAGTGTGCGCTCATCCTGGGCAGCGAAGGCGCAGGCGTCAGCGACGAGCTCCGCCGGGGGGCCGTCGAGCTGCGGATTCCGACCACCGGCGTCGAGTCCCTGAACGTGGCCGTGGCGGCGGCCGTCCTGCTCTACGAGGCGCGCCGTCAACGCGTGTTGAAGCCGTGAACCTCTTCGACACCAGCCCGCCTTCCCAGCCCGTTGACAAGACCCGGCCGCTGGCCGACAGAATGCGCCCCGAGCGGCTGGAGGATTTCGTCGGCCAGGAGCACATCCTGGGCCCGGGGAAGCCCCTGCGGGTGCAACTGGACCGCGGCGAGATCAACTCCATGATCCTGTGGGGCCCCCCCGGCAGCGGCAAGACCACCCTGGCCCGCCTGATCGCCCGGCTCACCCGCTGCGATTTCGTGCCCTTCAGCGCCGTGCTCAGCGGCATCAAGGAAGTCAAGGCGGTGATGGCGGCAGGCGAGCGCAGCCGGCGCGCGGGACGCCGCACCCTGATCTTCATCGACGAGATCCACCGCTTCAACAAGGCCCAGCAGGACGCCTTCCTGCCCTACGTCGAGCGCGGCGACGTCACCCTGATCGGGGCCACTACCGAGAACCCTTCCTTCGAGGTCATCTCGCCTCTGTTGTCGCGCGCCAGGGTTTACGCGCTACGCCCGCTGACCCCGGAGGAAATCGTCACGCTGCTGGAGCGGGCGCTGGAGGATCGCGAGCGGGGCTTGGGGGAATTGGAGATCCGGGTCGCGGAGCCAAGCCTCCTCGAGCAGATCGCCATCTTCTCCAGTGGCGATGCCCGCGCCGCCTACAACACCCTGGAGGTGGCCGCAGCGGCTTCCTCGGGCGGCGAACTCAGCCGCCAGGCGGTCGAGGACGCCATCCAGCGCAAGGTCCTGCTATACGACAAGGCCGGCGAGGAGCACTACAACCTGATCTCGGCGCTCCACAAGTCGGTGCGCTCCTCGGACGTGGATGCGACGCTCTACTGGCTGGCCCGCATGTTGGAGGCGGGCGAGGACCGCCTCTACGTCGCCCGCCGCCTGGTGCGCATGGCCATCGAGGACATAGGCCTGGCCGACCCCAGGGCGCTCGAACAAGCCATGGCGGCCATGCAGGCGGTCCACTTCCTGGGCATTCCGGAAGGAGACCAGGCCCTGGCCCAGGCGGCCATCTACCTGGCGGTGGCTCCCAAGTCCGATGCCGCCTACCAGGCCCTCGAGCAGGTCCGCGCAGACGTGCGCACTAGCGTGGCCGAGCCGGTCCCTCTGCACCTGCGCAACCCGGTAACCAGGCACATGAAGGCCTGGGGCTACGGCGCGGGCTACCAGCACGCCCACCAGCTCGAGGATGCCCTCCCCGACATGGAGTGCCTGCCGCCCTCCCTGGCCGGCCGCCGCTACTACTTGCCCACCCAGCGCGGCATCGAGAAGCGCATCGCCGAGCGTCTGGAGGAGATACGCCAGGCCAGGGGTCGGGCCGGCCCGCCCCCTACCGCCGAGCCGTCATCGTGATTTCCGCCCGTGCCGGCGCCGCCAGCCGGGTCACCCCCACCGTGGTGCGCGTGGGGCGCGGCTCCTTGAAATACGTGACGTAGACCTTGTTCATGCGCTGGAACAGGTCCATGTCGGTCAGGTAGACCTGCACCGAGACCACGTCCTCAAAGCTCATCCCGCCTTCCTTGAGGACCAGGCCGATGTTGTCCAGGCACTGGCGCACCTCGGCTTCGAACTCCTCGGGGATCTTCCTGGTTTTCAGGTCTTCCCCGATTTGGCCGGACACGTACAGCGTGCCGTCCACCAGCAGGCCGGGACTGAAGGGCCGGCCGGCGGGGAACTGCTTGGGGTGAATCAGGCGCTTCTGGCACCAAGCGGCGCCGCAGGCCAGCAACAAAATCAGCAGAGCGGTTTTGGCTCTTCGTAGATCCATTCCTGCATGGTACTCTGGGATGAACTGGGCGGTACAAGCGGTTCAGAGGGAATTGGGACCTTCTGCCTATGGCAGGCCGAGTGCCGGGCCTGCATCATTGATTACAGCATGCATGGAACAACAGGAACTGGCGCTTCGCCGGAACCGGAGCGGGAGATGCCGGTGGGGATCGTCGAGCGGCGGGGAGCGGTCCGCTTCCCGATCGACCAGGAAGTCCGCTGCAAGGTCTTCAACGGGAAGACCGTCGAGGCCGGCGCCGGAAGAACCCTGAACCTGAGCTCTTCGGGAGTCCTGTTCACGACCGGGCAGCGCCTGGCCCCCGGCGATCGCGTCGAGCTCTCGGTGAACTGGCCGGCGCAACTGGACTATAAGCACCCCTTGAAGCTGGTAGCCGGGGGCCGCGTGGTTCGCGTGACGGCCGAAGCGGCGGCCATCATCATCGACCGCTACGAGTTCCGCACCCAAGGCGCCCACGGGCTCAACTCGCACTAGCCGGAACAGACCGCCGGCTGGCCAGATCCTCGCTGGCGCTGCGAGATAAAGCTCACCGCGGGTTTACATAAAAGAAATTGATGCCCGCGTCTCCTTCCGTAAGCGGCACGTGTCATGCTACAATACCTCAAACGTGCATTTGTCTTGACTCTTGGAAAGGAACAGGTATGCGAAAACCGAGTGTGTTGGTTAACTTCTTGATTCTATTCGCGATGCTCGGCGTCGCGACCGCGAATCTGTACGGGCAGGCAGCGACGGCCAGTGCCACGTTGCAAGGCACGGTGACCGACGCGAGCGGGGCCGTGGTGCCCAACGCGGAACTGAAGATCACTGCCAAGGAAACCGGGGCGACCCGCACCACCACGTCGGGAGCCGAAGGGCAATACCGTTTTGACCTCTTGGCGCCTGGAATATACGAGGTGCGGTGCACCATGCGCGGCTTTGCGGTAGCGGTGTATCAGAACGTGGGGTTGGCGGTGGGCCGGACCGCCACCATCAACGTGAACCTGGAGCCGAGCACCCAGCAGGTGACCGTCACCGTGGAAGCCAGCGGCGCGGCGCTGATAGACCTTCAAAGGACCGACGTGAGCCGCCCGATCACGCCCTCCGAGGTCCAGGAAATGCCGCTGAACGGGCGGGACTTCGTAAACCTCGCGGTGCTCGCTCCGGGCGCGCGTGCTGTGAACTCTTACGATCCGACCAAGAACCGCATCGGCGTGTTCGCCACCAACGGCTCGAATGGCCGCAATGTCAACATCACGGTGAACGGCATCGACAACAAGGACAACACGGTGGGCGGCCCGGTGATGCAGTTGCCCCTGGAAGCCATCCAGGAGTTCAACATCAGCACCCAGCGCTTCTCGGCGGCTAACGGCCGCAGCGAAGGCGCCGCGGTGAACCTCATCACCAGGGGCGGCACGAATGACTTTCATGGCGCGCTGTATTTCTTCGACCGCCACGACGCGTTCAACACCCTGAACTACTTCGAGAAGACCGCGAACGGCGGCACCGGAGAGAAGTCCCCGGTCAGCCGCCAGCAATTCGGCGGCTCGGTTGGCGGGCCGGTGAAGAAGGACCAGACGTTCCTGTTCTTTGCCCTGGAGCGGGCGCGTGAGCAGACCAGCATCAACATCAATCCGAATTCGTTCACCGAGCTGAGCCTGGTGAAGAACCTGGGCGCTGAGCCGTCGCCGACCATGCCGACGCCGTACTTCGACTGGCGTTACAACGGGCGCCTCGATCACCGCTTCAACGAGAAGCACAGCATGTCCCTGAGCTACTCCAACCAGAACAATCGAGGCGAAAACGACCAGTCCGGCACGAACAACG
>CAYGVJ010000226.1:0-4252 GCA_964353255.1 uncultured Solibacteraceae bacterium
ATGAGGTCCTACCCGGAAGCTGGCGACTGAAGGTGACCAGGACTGCGATTTGGGGGCAGGAAGGTGTGAAAAAATCCCGGGGACACGCCTGCGCTCATCCCCAAGTGACCGGTTTGACGTACCCAGCCCGGAGTGTCCCCGGATTTTTTCACATCTTCCTGTCCCCGCACTATTCGTGGCGCAGGGCCGCCAGGGGGTCCACGCGGGAGGCGCGGCGGGCGGCGACGAAGCTGGCGGCCAGGGCCACGCCAAGAACCAGGGCGGCGGCGCCGGCGCACATCACCACGTGCAGGCCCGACATCCCGATGACGTACTGGCCCAGGGGCCGGCTCACACCAACGGCACATGAGATTCCCAGAGCCGCACCTTTCAGACCCTGCCACAGCCCGTCGCGGAGAACCAGGCGCAGGATGGCACCGCGCCCGGCGCCCAGAGCCATGCGCACGCCGAACTCGTGGGTGCGCTCGGTGACCAGGCAAGACATCACGCCGTACACCCCGACCAGCGCCAGCACCAGGGCCAGCCCGCTGAAGATGGTCAGCAGCCGGGATAGCAGCCGCGTGCCCGTGGTCGCGTCGTAAACTACTTGCTCCATGGTCTTGACCTGGAAGACCGCCGCGTCGGGGTCCAGACCGGCCACCTCGCGCCGGACGGCTTGGCTGAGCGTCTGCGGCTCGACGGTGGTCCGCAGGACGAGGCTCACCGTTTTCCAAGGCCCATCGAACTGGCCGAAAGGGGCGTACAGGACGTTGAGACCCGGGCGGTAGACCCCCACGTCTCGGACGTTGCCGACGACGCCCACGATGGTCATCCAACCGTCTGGCTTGGGCTGGGTGCCATAGGCAATGCTCTTGCCGACGGGGTTCTCATTGGGGAAATATCGCTCGGCGACGCGCTGGTTGACGAGCGCCACGCGCGGGGCGTCGGCCCGGTCCTCGGGGCGGAAGAAGCGGCCGGAGATGAGGGGGATGCCCATGGCGCGGAAGTAGTCCGGGCTGATCAGGCGGTGTTCCGCGCCCGGCTCGTGCCCCGGCGGAGGCAGTTCGCGTCCCTGGATGGAGAAGTTCAGACTGCTGTAGTAGCTCTGGATCGGCAACATGTTGATGGCGCCGGCGCTCGTGACTCCCGGCAGTGCGCGAAGCCGCTCGAGCAGCGCGTCAAAGAAGGCCGTGGCTTGCTCGGTCCGAGAGTAACGGGTGTCGGGCAGCGCCAGCTTCATGGTCAGGACGCGCTCGGGGCGGAAGCCGAGGTCGAAGCGAGTCAGACTCTGTAGGCTCTGTAGCAGCAAAACCGCTCCCAGGACCAGCACCAGCGAGAGGGCGACTTCGATGACCATCAGCCGGCCGCGCCGGCGGCGCAGCGCCGTGCCGGCGGTGGGGTCCACGTCCTTGAGCGCGGTCTGAAGGTCCACGCGGCTGGCCCGCAGGGCCGGCCAGAGCCCGGCCAGCACCCCGGCGACCAGCGAGACCAGGATGCTATAAGCCAGAACGGCGTTGTTCACTTCGATGGGTTCGCCGGCCGGCAGGTGTTCCCCGGCGAGCCGCAACAGAGCGGCGAGCGACCAGCGGCTGGCCAGAAATCCGGCGGCTCCGCCGATGGCGGCCAGCAGCAGGCTCTCGGTGAGCAGCAGCCGGACCACGCGGAGGCGGCCCGCGCCGAGCGCCACGCGGACAGAGAGTTCCCGTGCGCGGGCGGCCGCGCGCCCCAGCACCAGGTGGGCCACGTTGGCGCAAGCCAGAAGAAGAATGAAGCCCACCGCGCCGTAGAGCACCAGCAGCAGCAGTGCCGTGGCCTTGACCGTCTCTAGGTGGAAGGACCGCACGGTGGCTCCGCGGGTGGCGTTGGTGTCCGGATACAACTTGCGTAGGCGGTCCGAGATCGCGTTCAGGTTAAGTTGCGCGGTGGTCTGCGAAAGCCCAGGCTTCAGGCGCGCGATGACGTTCAGCCAGTGCGAGCCGCGTTCTTTCTGCCAGGCCTCCTCGAAAGTGAGGGGCGTCCACAACTCGGCTCCCGAGCGCGGAGGGAACTTGAAATCCGGCGGCATCACGCCCACGACCACGTGGCCGGCGCCATTGACCCAGACCTGCCGGCCGACAATGCGCGGGTCGGCGCCGAAGGTGGTCTGCCACAGGCCGTAGCCGAGGACGACCACGCGGTCCCTGCCCGCGGTGTCTTCTTCCGGTAGAATGACGCGGCCCAGCAACGGCTTCACGCCCAGGACGCGGAACACGCCCGCCTCCACATGCGCCGCCAGCAGGCGGACCGAAGTGCCTTGCCGCGTCAGGTTCACGCCGCCCGCCTGAAACGCGGCGATCTCCTCGAAGACCTCGTTCTGCTCGCGCCAGTCCCGGAGGTTCGGCACTGAAACTGACCCCCAGGTGCCGCTTCCCTGCCACACCATGGTGGACCATACGGTGACCAGCCGCCCCGGCTCAGGATAAGGCAAGGGGCGCAACACCAGCGCATGGATGACGGTGAACATGGCGGTGTTGGCGCCGATGCCCAACGCCAGCGAGAGCACCGCCGCGGCGGCGTACACCGGACTCCGCGCCAACGCCCGCAAGCTGTAGCGGAGGTCCTGGATGAGGGTCTCCAGCGCGGGCAGCCCGCGCTGGTCCCACCAGGCTTCCTTGGCCTGGTCCACGCCGCCGACCCGGAGCCGGGCGGTGCGGCGCGCTTGCTCAGGGCTCATCCCGCGGCGGAGGTTCTGCTCGGTCTCCATCTCGAGGTGGAGCCGAAGCTCCTGATCGAACTCCTCCCGGAGGTTTTCCTTTCGAAACAGGGCCGCGAGGCGGCTGGCCAGCGTCCTCAGCCACGTCATGGGGCGCTCTCCTGCGGAAAGCCCTGGCGAACGCGGCTGATGATGGCCGACATTCGCTCCCACCTCGCTTCCTCGGCACGCAGTTGGCGTAGCCCCTTGGCCGTGACGGCGTAGAACCGCGCGCGGCGGTTGTTTTCGGATACGCCCCAGCGCGACTTGATCCAGGCGCGCTGTTCGAGGCGCACCAGCGCAGGGTAAAGAGTCCCCTGGTTCATGCGGAGCGCGTCTTCGGAGACCTGCTCGATGCGGCGGGCGATGCCCCAGCCGTGCATAGGCCCCAGGGTCTGGAGGGTCTTCAGCACCAGCAGGTCCAGGGTACCTTGCAAGAGATCAGCTTTGGTGTCTGGCATTGTTTTCAATCACTCGTTGCGCAGCGCGACCAAGGGATCCACGCGCGAGGCCCGCCAGGCAGGCCAGCCGCTGGCGACAAGCACCACCGCGAGGATTCCCAAGACCGCACTGAGATAGGTCCAAAAGTCAACCACGCCTATGCCGATCACGAAACGCCGCATGGCGACGCTCACCACGACGGTCCAGGTCAAGCCCAGCGCCGCGCCGGCCAGGGCGTTGCGAAGCCCTCGCGCCAATACCATGCGCACGACTTCCCTGCGGCCTGCGCCCAGGGCCATGCGCACGCCGATTTCGTGCGTGCGCTGGGAAACCAGGTAGGACATCACGCCGTAGACGCCCGCCACCGCCAGCACCAGGGCCAGCAGGCTGAAGATGGTGAGCAGCCGCGAAAGAAGCCGCGTACCTGCCACCGAGTCGGAGACCACTTGCTCCATGGGTCTGACCAGAAACACCGCGGCGTCGGGGTCTCGTTTCCGTACGAGCTGCCGCAGGGTGCCGGTGAGAGTCTCGGGTTCGACGGAGGCCCGCAGCACCAGGCTCATGAACTGCTGGGGCCAGTCGGTCTGGCCGTAGGGCTCATAGATCACGGTGGGGGCCGGCCGATACACACCCCGGTCCCTGACATCCCCCACGATGCCCACGATGGTGATCCAGTCGCCTTCCCCGACCTTAATGCCGTACCGGATGCTTCTTCCGAGTGGGTTTTCGTTCGGGAAGTAACGCTCCGCGGTGAGCCGGCTGATCAGCGCGACTGGCTGCCGGCCCCCGGTGTCATCCTGCCGCGGGTAGCGGCCAGCCAGCAAAGGAATCCCCATGGCCTGGAAGTAGCCCGCGCTCACCCGGCGGAGGTCCGCCGCGGGCTCGTGCCCCGGGGGAGGAGTCTCGCGTCCTTGGATGGTGAAGTTGCGGGTCTCGCGCCAGGACTGAATCGGCAAGAAGTTGATTAGTCCCGCGGAACTCACTCCCGGGATGGCGCGCGCCTCTTCCAGCAAGCCCTCGAAGAATGCGACCGCTTCCTGGGGCTTGGAGTAGCGGATTCCCGGCAAAGCCAGCTTCATGGTGAGCACGCGCTCGGGCCGG
>CAYGVJ010000227.1:0-2854 GCA_964353255.1 uncultured Solibacteraceae bacterium
CAGACGCCTGCCGCCACCCCGACGCACAGAGCCCCGGATAGTGCGACCCGCCGCCCCCGTCCGCTGAACCAGCGCGCGCGCGGAAGCATCTGCGGAGCTTCCGCCACCGGGGCGGAAACCGTGAGATCCCGTACCGCGGTGCGCCGAAACTCCGGCACATAAGACCCCGAAGGGAGCTCGATACGGATTTCCGCGCCCGTTTCCGCATAGAACTGGTGCAGCCGCTTGCGGACGTCGGAAGCCGTCACCCGTACGATGGCATCTACCCCGGTGTCGTACGAAGGAGATCGGCCGAACAACTCCACCCCGAGGGTCCGCTCCTTCAATTCGTCCCACCGCCTGCTCAGAGCCCTCTCCACGATGTGTTGGAGGAATTGCTGGCTGCGGCGGCTCCCTTTGAAAGCCGGGCTCTCCAGAACCTCGCGCAGATGTTTGCGCAGGGCCGGAATCCCTGCGGCGATTTCAGGAGGCAGTCCCACTGTCTCGGACATTCGGACCCCGGTGCGGCCCCAGTATATCACGCCGTAGCTACCGTTAGAAACGCGGGCGACGCCGCAATCGTTTCTTTTCAAGTAGTTGGCCGCCCGTTAGAAACAGGCTGTAACGTTGAACCCGGGCCCGGCCCGGGCTATGCTTTCTTAGGGCCGAAAGCCGCGCGTGGTCGCGGCCTCCGGCCTCTTGAAGATAAGGGGGTATCTGCCATGTCACGCCATTTGAGGATGCTGAGTAGAATGGAAGGCGGCCAGGATGCCAAATCGGAAATCCTGGATAATAAGGAAGGGCGGGTGTCCGCGGCGGCGATGCACTGCCGCGCGCCGTTCACCCAATCCGGTGAGAGGAGCAGAGGCAACATGTCTTCAAGAGCAGTTTTCCTGAACGCGTCCTTGCTGGCGGTTGTGATCGCCCTGGCCTGCTTTGGCCAGGTGGAGCGAGGCGGCATTTCCGGATCGGTGGTGGATCCCAGCGGGGCCTCCATGGGGAAGGTGCAGGTGAGCGCCACGAACCAGGCCACCGGGGCGGTCGCCCGCACGGAAACCACCGAGGAGGGCTACTACAAGATCCCCTACCTTCCGGCGGGCAAGTACAGCATGGTGATGGAGAGCGCCGGGTTCACCACCCACAAGGTGGCGGACGTGCCGGTGCTGGTCGGCCAGATCACGACCATCGACGCCACGCTCAAGCCGGGCAGCCTGCAACAGGAGGTGACCGTGACGGCGAACGCCCTGGGTGTCGAGCAGGTGAGCTCGTCGCTGGGCTACGTCGTCGGCGCCACCCAGCTCATCGAGCTGCCCACCGGCGGCAGCCCGTATTCGCTGCTCACGCTTTCTCCCGGCGTCATTGCCACCGGCAACACGGGCACCGGGCCCATCGTCAGCGGCGGCCGCTCCAATACCTCCGCCATCTTGTTCGACGGCCAGGACACGCGGAACAACTCGACCCTCGACAACGCCTATACGCCCCCGCAGGAGGCGGTGCAGGAAGTGCGTTTCATCACCAACAGCTTCTCGGCCGAATACGGGCGCTCGGCGGGCGGCGTGATCGTGGCCGCCGGCCGCTCGGGCAGCAACCAGCTTCACGGCAGCGCCTACGACTATCTGCGGAACGACAAGCTGAATGCGAACAGTTGGGCCAACAACCGCAACAAGGTGGCGCGCGGCCGGCAGCGGCGCAACGACTACGGTTTCACGCTCTCGAGCCCGGTGGTTCTGCCGCGCATTTATGACGGCCGCAATAAGACCTTCTTCTTCTTCCACTGGGGGCAGTCCAACGACCACGGCGTGAGCACGCCGACGGCCAACGTGCCCACCGCGCTGCAGCGCAGCGGCGATTTCTCGCAGACCTTGACCAGTTCCGGCGCCTTGATCCGCATCTACGATCCGCTCACCACGGGACCGGACGCGAGCCAGAACAGCCGCTATGGCCGCCTGGTGTTCCCGGGCAACCTGCTCCCGACCAGCCGCATGGACCCGATCATGAAGAAGGTGCTCGCCTACTTCCCGGAGCCCACCCTGGCGGTTTCGCCCACGCTGAACGTCAACTGGTCGCAGAACTTCGCCAGCATCGTTAAGACGACCCGGTGGTTCATGCGCGCCGACCACAACTTCGGCGACCGCAACAAGCTCTTCTTCCGCTATGGCTACGAGAGAACGCCCCGCACGAGCCCATACACCAACATCGCGTTTCCGGGCGAGGGGACCAACGGCGGCGGCAATCAGGATCGCGTCGCCCACACGGCCGCGCTGAGCGACACGCACACGTTTTCGCCGAACCTGATCGGCGAGTTCCGCGCCGGCTACACGCGAGGGGTCACGAAACTGACGCCGTTGAGCGTGGGCTTCGACATCACCAGCCTGGGCTTGCCGCAGTATCTGAAGGCCGCCTCCGCCGATGCCCTCTTCCCGCGCTTCAACATCACCGACTTCACCGCCATCGGTCCCGACCGCGCTTCGCATAACGTCGACGCCGAGACCACCCCCCAGTTCCAGGCGCACTTCACCTGGCTCAAGGGCTCGCACGCGGTGAAGACCGGCTATGACCTCCTCATCTGCGCCTTCAATACCTTCCGCCCGGATTACCCGTCGGGGCTTTTCGGCTTCGGCCGGGCTTACACCCAGGGACCCGATCCTGGCACGGCGAGCGCCACCGCGGGTTATGGATTGGCCAGCGCCATGCTCGGCGCACCCGATAGCGGCCAGTTCACCATCGGCCCCTCGCTGGCGCTCTTGCAGCCCAGCAACAACTGGTATCTCCAGGACGATTGGAAGGTCTTCCGCAACCTGACCCTCAACCTGGGCATGCGCTTCGAGTATCAGACGCCCTTTAAGGAGCGCTACAACCAGCTCGCTTACTTCGA
>CAYGVJ010000227.1:2954-4151 GCA_964353255.1 uncultured Solibacteraceae bacterium
CGCAGCTTCGGGTCCAATCTGCTGCTCGAGGCGGCCTACATCGGCAGCCGCGGCATGCGCATATGGAAGAACCTCAACCGCGACGCCACCTTCCCCGAGTACCTGTCCCGGGGGACGCAGTTGAACAGCCTGGTGCCGAATCCCTTTTACGGCAAGATCTCCATCGGCACCATGAGCGCCGCCACCGTGCGGCAAGGCATGCTGCTGGTGCCCTATCCCCAGTACGCCGGCAGCATCAACAATATCCGCGCTTCGGTCGGCGATTCCGTCTACCACGGCTTCACCCTGCGCGCCGAACGATCCTGGGCCAACGGCCTGATGTTCCAGCTTTCCTTCACCGGCGCCAAGCTCATCGACAACGTCAGCGAGCGTTTCCTCGGCGGAGCGGACCTCATCAACCCGCACGACCTGCGCCTCTCGCGCTCCATCTCGGCCGCGGACATCAGCAAGCGTCTAGTCGCCAACTGGGTCTACGAGCTGCCCTTCGGACGCAGCAAGCGGTGGCTCTCGCACGGCCTCGGCGGGATGATCCTGGGCAACTGGCAGGCCAGCGGCATCCTCTCGGCCCAGACGGGTACGCCCATCGCCATCAGCCCGGCCTGCACCATGTCGGGCGTCTCGGGCCTGGGCTGTTACGCGGACCGGCTCAAGAGCCCCCTCCTGCCGGAGGGGCAGCGCAGCATGGACCGCTGGTTCGACACCACCGCCTTCGCCAGTCCCGCGCCCTACTCGTTCGGCACCGGCTCGCGCACGGAGCCCAATCTGCGCAATCCGGGCGCGTTCAGCTTTGATGCGGTGCTGAGCCGCTGGCAGCCGATCAAAGAGCGCATGCGCCTGCAATACCGCGTCGAGTTCTACAACCTCCTCAACCACCCCAACCTGGGTGGGCCCAGCACGGGCATAACTTCCTCGACTTTCGGCCTGATCTCCTCGAAGAGCGGCAACCGCACCATGATTATGGGGCTGCGGCTGGAGTTTTAGCGGAAAAGCGGGCTACATCATGCGCTACCACATTCCCTTCGCCGCCCTGCTGCTGGTGTGCGGCGCCGCATTTGCCGCCGCGCCGGGCGACCCCGATCCGGCGACGCTCGACAGGAAGGTCTTGCTCGGCTACCAGGGCTGGTTCAACTGTGCCGGCGACGGCGCCCCGGAGAACAGTTGGCGCAGTTGGGCCCGCGGGGCGCCCTCCGCGGAAAC
>CAYGVJ010000228.1:0-4124 GCA_964353255.1 uncultured Solibacteraceae bacterium
CTACGCCACTGGGCGTCCCGCCCAGGCAATCCCTCGCTACGTACGGATTACGGACGGGACCGGACCGGAGTCTTGTCCCGCTGCCATGCTATCGTGAGAAGTTGTGTCGTCGCCGCTAGACGTTCATCTGGAGCACTACGAGGGGCCGCTGGACCTGCTGCTGGACCTGATCCGCAAACAGCAGATCGACATCTGGAATATCCCCATCGCCCGGATCACGGCGCAGTACCTGGAATACCTGGAGCGGGCCGCCGAACTGGACCTCGAGCTGGGCGCCGAGTTCATTTTCATGGCGGCCACCCTGATTCACATCAAGTCGCGCCTGCTCCTGCCCAGGGATCCGGAACTGGATCGCCTGGCCCCGGAAGAAGACTCCCGGCGCGAGCTGGTCGAACGCCTGCTCGAGCACGAGCGCTTCAAGAACGCCGCCGAGATGCTCCAGCAGAAGCGCCTGCTGGAGGAGAACGTCTGGTCCCGCCCGCAGATCCAGGAGTTCCTCGGCGACGAAGACAGCCCCGGCCTGGCGGTGACTCTTTTCGACCTGGTGAAGACCTTCCAGGAGGTCCTGGAGCGGAGCAAGAACCGGCCGGTGTTCGAGGTGGCGCGCGAACAGGTGAGCGTGCCGGACATGATCCGGCACCTGAGGTCGCTGCTCGAGGGCCGGCCGCGCGGGGAACCCATCTCGCTGCTGGAGCTATTCGAGAGACAGCGCAGCCGCCAGGCCATGATCTGCCTCTTGTTGGCCATCCTGGAACTGGCCAAGCTGGGGGCCATCGTGCTGGTGCAAAGGCAGGCCTTCGGGGACATCGCTCTGAAGGCCCACCGGCGGTTCGACGAGCTGATGACCTCCGAGCAATACCTGATCGACATCGCCAAGGACTATCAGTGAGCCAAATGGAACCTGAGGACACCCCACGACCGGAAACGGCCGGCACAGCGCCGGAACAACTGGTGCTGGAGGGGATTCCTGCGCCCTCGGGCGTCAGCCAGGCGCAACTCAGAGCCCTGGTGGAGGCCATCGTGTATGTGGCTGAGGAGCCGGTGACTCCCGCGCAGATCGCGCCGGTCGCCGGCTGCCCGGAAGAGGAGGTCAGCCAGGCGCTGGCCGAGCTGGTGCGCGAATACAGCGCGCCAGAGCGGGGCCTGGCCATCCGGGAGGTGGCCGGCGGTTTCAAGATGGCCACCAAGCCCGAACACCACGACGCCGTGCGCGCATTCGCCCGGAGCCTCAAGCCGCCCCTCAAGCTGTCGCTGGCGGCGCTGGAGACGTTGGCCGTCATCGCCTACAAGCAACCCATCACCGCCCCGGAGATCCTGGCCATCCGCGGCGTGCAAGGAGCCGGGGTGCTGAAGACCCTGCTCGAGCGCAAGCTGATCACCACTTGCGGGCGGAAGAGCGTGGTGGGCCGTCCCATCCTCTACCGCACCACCAAGGAATTCATGCTCCAGTTCGGCCTGAAGGACCTGAGCGAGCTTCCCACGCTCAAGGAGTTCGAGGAGCTGCGCCGGCTGGCATTGGGGGATGAGGAGGCGCCGCCTGTCGAGGAAACACAGGCGGGAATGCCTGTGCCACAGGCCGACGATGCCTGAAGAGCGCCTGCAAAAGATCCTGTCGCGCGCAGGGGTGGCCAGCCGCCGCCAGGCCGAGCAACTGATCCTGGAAGGCCGGGTCGCGGTCAACGGAAAAACAATCACCGAGCTGGGCACCAAAGCCGACCCGGCGCGCGATCACATCAAGGTGGATGGCCGCCTGGTGCGCGCGCCGCGGCAGCTCGTCTACCTGGCCCTCAACAAGCCTCGGAACTGCGTCACTACCCTGCACGATCCGCAGGGCCGCCCCACGGTGATGGAGTTCCTCAAGGGCGTCAAGGCCCGTGTGTATCCGGTGGGCCGCCTGGACTACGCGAGCGAAGGGCTGCTCCTTTTCACCAACGACGGAGAATTCGCCAATCGCCTCATGTCAGCCTCCAGCCACGTGCCCAAGACTTACCTGGTGAAAGCCAACGGGACGTTGACGCCCGACGAGGAGCAGCAGTTCCGCGACGGGGTGCCGCTGGGCGGGCGGCGCACGGCGCCGGCGGGCCTCCGCCTGGTGCGCCGGGCGCAGAATCCCTGGTACGAGGTGCGGCTGATCGAGGGCCGGCAAAACCAGATCCGGCTGATGTTCAAGCATTTCGGGCGGCTGGTGGAGAAGCTGAAGCGGGTGTGCATCGGGTTCCTGGAGCTCGGACCGCTGAGATCGGGGGAGTATCGCGCGCTCACGCTGGCCGAGGTGGCGCGATTTCGGAAGGTGCTGACTACGGCGGGCCCGCCGCCCCGTGCTATGGTAGCCAGAACCAGTTCAAATCCTCGCGCCGCCTCAGCAACGCCGGCGGCCGTTGGCAGTTCTGACTGAAGATCGCCACCTCGCCCCAGCGTTCGTGCGATCCCTCCCAAGCCCAGAATCCCATCTTGGCGAGGGAGGCGCTCCGGCAGACGATCCCCTCGGCACCGGCTTCGTGGCAGGCCGTAGCGAAGGTCCGGGTCTGCTCCTTGCTGACCCCTTCGGGATACTGCGGCAGGAAGCCCCCCGCCGCGACACCTTCGGCAGAGGCAACATCTGCAACCCGTCCGGCCCAAGAAACTTCGATCAGTTGCGGCTGATACCCGGGCTGAAGGTCTTCCAGCACCACGCCCGCCATGCGAAAGACATCCAGCGCCACCGCCCGCGCCACCCACTCGCTACAGCAGCAGTAGAGGGCTAGGAACTCTGCCGTGTTCCAGCGGCTGTCCGCGCGCGCCTGGCTGTGGGAGGCATCCAGAGGATCGACCCAAATCCGGCGGACTACACGGTAGACTGGCTCGTGACTGTGCTCGACCAACAGGGGCGAACTCATGCCTGGTAGGCGAGACCGGCTTCGTAGCGGTCAGCTACCTCGGCAATCCGGCCGTCCAGGATCCAGTCCAGCGCCTGTCGGCCGCCGAACAGCTCTGCCTTCCGGCGAATGGCCAGCGGCAGCCTCTCGCGACGGAAGATCCGCAACAGCCGGTCAAGCGCGCTTTCGGCCGCCGTCAACTCGGCCACCTGGGATAGCGGGATGCCAGTAGCCCCGGTCTTCCACCGCCGGACCGTTTCACCACTGACGCCCAACATCCGGCCCAACTGGTCCTGGCTCAGGCTCAGGCCGCCCATCAGCTTCTCGATCGCCAGTCGCCCCACGGACACCCCAGTTTCGGCCACCACACTGTCAAGCTGATCTGGCATTGCGCCTGGAACTAGTGTGCCACAGACGTGGCACAGAAGTCAAAGGCTGCCGGATTGCCCCCCGCGCCAGTTCAGGGCCCCCTACCTTGCCCCGCCGAGCTGCTGGAGGTTCCCCAGCACGCTCAGCAGGCCCGGCACCAGGGTGATGACGAACAAAACCGGCAGGATGAACAGCACAATCGGGAACAGCATCTTGATGCCGGCCCGCGCCACAGCGGCTTCGGCGCGCAGGCACCGGGGAGGCGCAAGGCCGAGTGCGTTACAGATCTTCCGGTCGCAGACCAGTATGCTTCGCGATGCGGCTCAGGACCCTGCGGCCCAGTTCCTCATTGTCGTGGAAAGCGAACTCGAAGTCCGGCCAGCCCTCGCGGGCCAGCAGCTTGTGGGAGCCACTCTGGCGCTTGACATGCCAGCCACTGCGCTCTAAGGCGGCGAGCACCCGCCGCGCCTTAGTCGCCGGCCAGTTGCTCACTGAGCACCAGGAACGACACGTTGAGCGCCGCCGGCGGCAGTTCGCCGTGCTTGATCCGGTCAGCAATCACCTCGATGGCCAGCCTCTCGGTGTTGCTGATGGCCTCCTCGCGCGTCTCCCCGTAACTCATGACGCCAGGCAATTCCAGCGCCTCCGCGATCCAGCGGCCATCATCTTCCCTATCGAGCTCAATCGAAAGGGTCACTCCCTCATCTTACCTCGCCCCGCCGAGCTGCTGGAGGTTCCCCAGCACGCTCAGCAGGCCCGGCACCAGGGTGATGACGAACAAAACGGGCAGGATGAACAGCACGATGGGGAACAGCATCTTGATGCCGGCCCGCGCCACGGCGGCTTCGGCGCGCAGGCGGCGGCGGGTGCGCAGGGCGTCGGCGTAGACCTTCAACGCCT
>CAYGVJ010000229.1:0-4092 GCA_964353255.1 uncultured Solibacteraceae bacterium
TAGAGCTGATACTGCGCTCCGTTGTTCACCCTCAACAGATCGGAAAAGTCCCCCTTCTTGTTGTCCACCGTAGGCACCACGCGGTTGTACGTGCTGGACTCCTCCGGTTTGGCGTCCTTCTCGCCGTTGTAGCTGAAGCTGAAGAACACCTTGTCCTTGCCATTGAAGACCTTGGGGATCTGTATCGGACCGGTGACGCTGAGGCTCCACAGGTTGGAGTGACCCGCCAGGTTGATGGGCCGGGAAGCCAACTGCTCGGCCAGCGTCGTATTGCCCTGTGCTTTCGCCTGCGCGATGCTCTGGTAGTAGTTCTTCTTCCGGAAGAAGTCCGCTCCATTCCAGCGGTTGTTCCAATACGTCTCGGTCGCGATACCGTGGTACTCGTTGGCCCCGCTCTTGGTCACGACCGCAATTCCTATGCCGGTCGAGTGACCGAAGCTCCCCTCGAACGTCGTGGTCAGCACTTTCGTTTCGGCCACTGCATCGACGTTCGGGAGGTTGGCCGTGTAGCGGGCATTGCCGTCGTTAATGGCGCCGTCGATGGTCCAGGCGTTTCCGCCTACGCCGCCGCCGTTGGTGTAGTCGGAGCCGCCCTGGGTGGAGTGCGGCCCCAGCAAGATCGGGGGGCCGCCGCTCTGCACGCCGGCCGCGTACTGCACCATCATCAACACGGTGTTGGCCATCACCGGCAGGTCCCGGACGCTGCGCGGATCCAGCACCCGGCCACTGTCCGTTCTGCCGACATCGATCAAGGGCGCTTCAGCGTACACCGTGACCGACTCGGAGATGGTGCCGACTTCCAGCGTCAGATCAACCTGCCTCCGGTCGCTCGCCAGGAGCGTGATCCCGGAACGGACGACTTTCTTGAAGCCCGTCATCTCGGCCGACACCGTGTACTGCCCCGGCATCAACAGGCCGGCCTGGTAGAAGCCGGTTTCATTGGATGTGACCCGCACGGACGCATTCGTGGCCGTGTTCGTGACCACCACCGCGGCATTGGGGACGACTGCGCCCTGGGCGTCTCTGACGAGCCCCAGGATAGTGCCGCGAGTTTCTTGGGCGGTTGCCAGACCAGCGAGAACTGCAATCGCCGCCCATAGGCAGACCATGCGCTTCATGGGGATTCCTCCTCTGCAATCAACGGATCAGGAGCCGGACCACGGCTCGTCCAAGTTCCAAACTCCAACCTCTGTGCGTTTGCGCAATAATTCTAGGCCAAAACAAAATCTCTGTCAAGCCTGATTTTCGATCCGCAGCGCTCTCGGCGTGCAGCTCGGCCGTTCGCGGGTCTCTCTGGCGGCCTGAAGGTCTACTTGATCGCGACCGTTACGCCAGACTGGCTCAGGACACCGGCTGCTGCGCCCACGCCCGGCCGCCGAAGCTCAGCAGGGCGATCAGAGCGAGCACCGGCATCTGGCGCCAGGATAGCACGGCTTGGGCTATTGTTCTATGGTCGAACTAAACGCCCCGCGCGGCCTACCCCTAGGCCTGAACGGAGGCGGCGAAATGCTTCTGGAACACCAGCGCGACCGTTCCCCGCAGACGGGCCAGCGCGCCTTCGCCGGCGGGCAGGATTCGAGGCGGCCGGCCGGCCAGAACCTGCGCCGCCACTTCCGCTTCGATGACCGGACCAAAGCGGCCCCACGATCGCGTGAGTTCGCCCACCACCACAATCAGCTCGGGCGCCAGTCCGGCCACGATCATCCGCATCCCGCGCCCCAGATAGTGCGCCATGGTGTCCAGGGCCTTCGCCGCCCGCAAATCGCCCTGCTCGGCCAGCACCAGCAAGTCCTGGAAACTGAAGCCTCCAGCCTGCCAGGCGGACTCCAGGTAGTACCGGATCGCGGCGCGGTTCGAGGCGAACACCTCCCAGCAGCCGCGTCCGCCGCAGGTGCAAACCGGGCCGTCCGGTTCCAAAGGCACGTGGCCGAATTCGCCCGCCATTCCGTTCAGTCCCCGCGCCAACTGGCCGTTCATGAAAACGCCCGTGCCAATACCTTCGGAAACCGTCACCACCACCAGATCCCGGATGTCTTGCGTCTGGCCGAACCACACTTCCGCCAGGACGCAGGCGTTGGCGGCGTTCTCCAATTCCACTTCCAGGCCGGTGGCGCGCTCGAGGGGCGTCTTCAGGTCGAAATCCGGCCACTTGAGATTGGGCGCGAAGACCAGCCTTTGCGAGCGGAAATCGAACCGTCCCGGCAGGCTGACTCCCACCCCTTCGAACATCATGTCGGAATGCGACTGGAGCAGGCGCCGGAGCCGCGCGGTCAGCCCGTCGATCGCGGTCTGCGGATCGGGAAGAGTCGCCATCGTTTCCTGCGAGATGAAGCGACCGTTCACGTCCCCCAGGGCCACGCTGGTCAGGACCGGCCGGATGTCGATGCCCACCACCACGCGCTTGTCATTCAGCCGCAGAAAGGTGGGCCGGCGCCCGCGCGGCAGGCGCCCGGTTGACCCCTGGATGACCCACTTCTCTCCGATGAGTTGCTCGGTGATCAGTGAGACGGTGCTGCGCTGTAGACCGGAGAAGCGGGCCACGTCGGCGCGGGAGATGGGTTGACGGCTGCGGATAAGGTTCAGCACGACCCGCCGGTTGATGTCGCGTGCGATCTCGCTGGAGGCCGTCCGAGGCTTGGTCACAGCCATGCCGGTCATTCAGTTCCGACCTGAGACCATATGCGCACCATTCACTGGCCGTGTCAAGCCGCCGGCCCCCTGGCCCTCCCCCAGTTTCCTGTGAGCAACAGTGGCACAGGCATTCGTGCCTGTGTGCTGCGTGCCCCCCAACAGGCCGGGAGGCCTATTCCACCTGGGCGGGGCTCAAACTGGGGGAGGGCAAGGTCAGCAGGACCCACCCGGCAGGCTGGCTGACGCCGCCCAGCACTGATCCGCCTGTATAATTGTCTCTGTCAAAAGGAGGAGCCTCCAATGGGAGCAGAATCTTCATCCCGAAGGGACTTCATGCGGCGCGCCGTGGCGGCGGTTTCGGCCCCGGCGCTCGCCGAACAGGTTGTCGCGCAGACCAGCCGCGGTGCGGATACCGGAGTTCCCACCCGCGTGCTGGGCAGAACGGGCGTGCGGGTGTCGATCATCGGAGTCGGCGGAGCGCACGCCCGCGCCATCAAGGATGACCAGGAAGCCATCCGTTTCCAGCACGCCGCCATGGACGAGGGCATCACTTTCTTCGACAACGCCTGGGATTATTCCAACGGCGCAGCCGAGGAACTCATGGGCCGCGCCCTCGCCCAGGACGGCCGCCGCAACAAGGTCTTCCTGATGACCAAGAACTGCGGGCGCGACTACCCGGAGTCGATGAAGTGCCTCGAGGACAGCCTGCGCCGCCTGCGGACCGACTACCTCGACCTGTGGCAGTTCCACGAGATCAACTACGACAACGACCCCGAGTGGGTCTTCGAGCGGGGGGCCATCAAGGCCGCGATCGAGGCGCGCCGGGCGGGCAAGGTCCGCTTCATCGGCTTTACCGGCCACAAGGACCCGCGGATCCATCTCAAGATGCTGGGCCAGCCCTTCGACTGGGACACCACCCAGATGCCGATCAACGTGGCGGACGCGCACTATCGCAGCTTCCAGAACGAGGTCGTTCCGGTGTGCCTGAAGAAGAGAATTGGGGTGATCGGGATGAAGGGCATGGGCGGTGGGCCCGGCATGCTCCTCGGTAAGGCGGGGCTCACCCCGGAAGAGTGTCTGCGCTACTGCCTCAGCCTGCCCATCGCCACCCAGGTCGTCGGGATGACGACCATGGAACACCTCAAGGGCAACGTCGCTGTGGCCAGAAGCTTCCAGCCGATGACCGCCGCCGATAAGCAGCAGTTACTGGCGCGTGTCAGGGAAATCGCCGGCGACGGCCGCTTCGAGCTGTTCAAGTCCGCCACCCTGTTTGACGGCGCCTACCACCGCACCCAGCACGGCTTCCCCACCACGCCGCGTTGAAGGGGCGGCGCAGCCGGATCGGGCGCGGCGCCGGGAATCCCCGGCGCCGCGTGACAATACCCGGTCCAAGCCGCGCTTCGATCGCTAGACCGAAGTTCCACCCCTGATGGCATGTGAAAGTGGCTGTTTGTTGGGTTT
>CAYGVJ010000230.1:0-4062 GCA_964353255.1 uncultured Solibacteraceae bacterium
GCGCCACGACCTGGTGGTGATCAGCGACGGCGACACGCGCGCCGGGAAGCGCTCGCAGCCATCGGCGGCTTCGCGCGACTCGGGGATTACCTGGCCGGCTTCGCCACGTGGGTCGCCGGCTTCTTCGGACGCACGATCACCTGGCGCGGGCGCCGCTAGCGGTTGTTCAGGGACGGGCGGGTGGAGAGCAGGACAAGCTAAAGCATGTCCTAGTGGGGCTCGACGACCAGCGTGTGCGCCGCCTCCACCTTGCGGAACGGGAGGGGGAAACCGCGGCCGGTATAGAAGGCCTCCCACTGGTCCTGGTAGTGGGTCGAGAGGACGTGCCCGGATTCGCCCGTCAGGATGGCCAGCCAAGAGCGGTCCCAATCGGCCACTTCCAGCGCCATGCGCATCGAGGGGCCGATCGAGTATCCTTCGAGCCGCGCTTGCTGCTTCACCGTGGTCTGAGAACCGCTCTGGGGCACGGGGCCGATGTCAAAGTACTTGCCCACCAGGGGCAGATGATGGCCCACCGGATGGGCAATGAGGAGCTGCTGGTGCTCCCCGTAGCGCCACTTGCGAAGGTCGCGGCCCTGCATGCGCCGGCCTTCTTCGAGCGCGTCGGCTAAGGTGGCCGCCAACAACTGGTCGTAGTCATCGAACCAGCCGCGCGGGCGCTCGCGCAACAACCGCTCCAGCGCCACCGTGGCCATCTGGGTGTCGTAGGCGGCGCCCTGGCCCGGGCAGGCCCGCTCAGCGACGGCTCTCCGCAGGTGCTGAAAGGCCAGCGTCACGATCAACGGAGCGGCCTGATCTTTCTCCATTTGGCCGTCCCAGGCTCGCAGGAGAGCGGCCGCGTCCCTCGAGGCTGGATCAGCCGCGGCACGGCGTTCGATGGCGGCCACCATCTGGCGCGCCAGGAAGTGGGAGAAGGCCGAGTAGACGTCTTTCTGAAGAGCCGGCATGTTCTCCGCGCGCCAGTCGCGACGCGCTTCGAGCAAGGCCTGAATCTGCCGGGCGCGGTAGGGCGCCGCGAAGTTGCCGTTGACGCGATAGGGATAGGTCGGAGGAAACGGGTTCTGGTTCGCGGTGACGATCAGTCCGCGCGCCGGGTTGAAGGCGCGCGGAAGCTCGTCGAAAGGGATGCGGCCGTCCCACTCGTAGTCGCCGGAGCTGCCGTCCACCGGCACGTCCCCGTCGTGGTTCCTGCGAATTGGGAATCTGCCCGCGGCCTGGTAGCCGATGTTGCCCTCCGTGTCGGCGTAGACGAAGTTCTGGCCGGGTCCCGGGAAGCGGGACAGGGCTGCCCTGAACTCCTGCCAGTTCCGGGCGCGGTTCAACTCCAGGAAAGGCCACGCGAAGCCGGAGGGCTCGGCGGCCATCCAGCGCAACGCCAGAAACCGGTTACCTTCTTCGGCGATGACGGGGCCATGCTGCGTGACCCACTGGAGGAGTTCGACCGGCCGGGCTCCCTTGACCGGAATCAAGTCGCGCTCCAGGCGCGCCTGCTGGAGGTGGCCGCGGAAGCTGTAGCGCCCGGTGCCCGGCTCCAGTTTTTCGAGGTAGAGGTCCTGGACATCGAATTCCAGGTTGGTAACGCTCCAGGCGATGCGCTCATTATGGCCCAGAATCACGCCGGGGAGCCCGGGGATGGAGACACCGATGACGTTCAGGCCCGGGGCCGCCAGGTGCACAACGTGCCAGATGCCCGGGATCGAGTACTCCAGGTGCGGGTCCCCGGCCAGCACGGGCCGCCCGCTGGCGGTTCGGCCGCCGGAGAGCACCCAGGCGTTCGACCCCGGCTGGATATCGGCCTCCGCCGGGAGCAGGAACAGGAAACGCACCTTCTCCGGGTCACCCGCGGACAGCATGGCGCCCTTGCGCAGCTCGCGGCGCCAACTGCTGGTCAAGGTGCGGAACATCTGCATCCCGACGAGGATCGAGTCAACCACGCGCCAGGGGCGAGGCTGGTAGCCCAGCACGGTGAACTCCAGCGGCAGGCGTCGGGGATGAGTCTCCAGAAAGAAGTTCACCCCGCGGGCATACGCGGCCAGCAGGGCGCGGTCGCCCGGGACGAGCGTCTGGTAGTGCTGTTCGGCGATGCGCTCCAGACGCAACTGGCGGGCCTGGCGGTCGGAGTCGAGGGCGACCGGTCCGACCACCTCGCTCAGGCGGCCCGCGGCGAGCCGCCGCAAGCTGTCCAGTTGCCACAGCCGATCCTGGGCGGTCACGAAGCCGTGCAGGAAGAGCGCATCCTCGAGGGTGTCCGCGGAGATATGCGGCACGCCGAGCCGGTCGCGCGTCACCGTGGCGCGCGCGGCGATAGGCGCTTCGAGGACACCGGAAGTCTGCGGCAGCGGGCGCCAGGCGAACCAGTAAACCAGCGCGGCCACGACGGCGGCTGCGGCCGCCACGGCCAGGTTGAGATACTTCAGAACCCTCTTGAGGATCAACCCCGATTGCACATCCCGCCTCACCCCGCTCAGGGAAGGTCTTCCAGGCGGGTCCACCGCCTGCTAAGGGCGGCGCGATCGATGAGCTCCCAAAAGCGCGGGTTAGTGGAAAGGATCAAGGATTCCAGATCCGTGTGTTCGTCGGCTCTCATAGCCTGAACTCCTCTCCTGCCACAACCAGCAGGTTGCCGACTCGGAGAGGACAACCTGCCGCACGTCTCCAACGTAGCACAATGGTGCTACGCCCGAGAGCCCACTAGTGTGCAGTCTGGCAGGTGTCTTTACAGGTGCAGTCCGGTTGTGGCGCGGGCTTCAGCCTGCCGGGTCCACACTCGTGTGGACCCAGGCGTCGAGACGCCCGGAACGGACCCGTACCGGGGGCTCCGCAAGCGGAAGTCTCGACGCGGCAGACAAGAGTGTCGGCGCCACGGACCCGACCGTCAAGTTTTCTCAGAGACAACGCCCTCAGTACGGGCGCAACCGTCCGGTGAACCCATCTTTCGCGGATTGAGACGGCGACTGATACTCCCTGGTGTTGGCACATGTGCGCTGGAAGTGCGCACCCGGGGTGGTTGTTCCGCAAGCTGCTGGCGGCGTCGTAAATTCTGGAATGGCCGTGTCGCGCTTCTGGTCAGATGGTTTTTCCAGCGCTCCGCGATCCCTGCGGTCGCCGGGTCGGGTGAACTGCCAAGTGCGTGGTTTTAGGGGTATTGACAGGTTAAGAAAGATGATGTATACTGATCTTGTCGTCCTAAGGACGACAAGATCAGTATGCATCAAAAAATGTGTTGAACCGCAGAACCTCCATTGCCGGCGCACTTCAGGAGCGACTCGCCGCTGAGAATCGGCGTGTACTATCGGATTGGCGTGCGGTCGTTCTGCTGCGGAGAGCCTCCAGCGAGATTCCGCCCGGCGACCGCCGCTGGAAGACGCCAGCGCGCAATGTGCTCGAGGTCCGGCCCATTCTGAACCGGCTCAGCAAGGCAGGCGAGTTGGTCCCCCTTGAGAGCTTCCCGTTCCTTTATCGTGTCAATGCGCCCTACGCCCGCTCCGAGGCTGTGGAAGAAGAAGAGGTGCTGATGGAGCTTCATCCCTATGCTGCCCTGAGCCACATCTCCGCTCTCACCTTCCACCAGATGACCGAACAACTGAGCAAGGAGATCCACGTAACCATACCGGACGATGGCCCCGGTGGATTCTTGCCATTGGGCACCAAGTCTGAAGACTGGGAAGGCGTCCCGTTGATTCGCGGGCGGGTCGCTGATTCCATTTTCGACCGAAGGATCCACTGGCATCGGTCGGTCAGTAAACGCATTTTCGGGACGTCCGAATCCGATTACCATGGCTATCCGGTCCGCGTCACAACTCCCGAGCGGACTCTTCTGGACGGTCTCCTGAGACCGGATTGGTCCGGCGGCTTTGTCAATGTCCTGCATGCCTGGGCTGGATACCGGGACCTGATCGATCTGAAGGCATTGGTGAAGTACGTGGATCAGTTCGACGTCCGGATCCTGCGCCAGCGCGCCGGCTTCCTGCTGGAAGAACTCGGGCTCCGGCATCCTGCGCTCGATATATGGGTTACGCAGGCCCAGCGCGGCGGGTCAAGCAAGCTGAATGGAGGGGCGGA
>CAYGVJ010000231.1:0-1729 GCA_964353255.1 uncultured Solibacteraceae bacterium
CGCTGGTCAGCCTGATGCAGCAGGACTGGAAGAAGCTGGTGGCCTACTCCTCGGTCAGCCACCTGGGCTTCTGCACCTTGGGTATATTCGCCCTGAACCCCAACGGCCTGGCCGGCAGCGTGATACAGCAGATCAACCACGGCATCTCGACCGGCATGCTCTTCTTGATCGTGGGCATTATCTATGAGCGGCGCCACACGCGCCAGATCAAGGACTACGGCGGCCTGGGCCACGTCATGCCGGTCTACGCCACGGTGTTCGCCATCGCCATGCTGAGTTCGGCGGGCCTGCCGCTCTTGAACGGTTTCATCGGCGAGTTCACCATTCTGCAAGGGGCCTTCGAGGCCAACCGTGTCTGGGCGGCCTTCGCGGTCACCGGCGTCATCCTGGGCGCCGCTTATCTGCTGTGGCTCTACCAGCGCACCATGCTGGGCGAGGTGACCAACGAGAAGAACCGAGGCCTCCGTGACCTGAACCTGCGCGAGCTGGCCACCTTCCTGCCGCTGATCGCCTGGGCCATCTGGATCGGCGTGTATCCCAAGCCGTACTTTGACGTGCTGGAGAAGCCCGTGGCGCAGATCGTCGAGCGCGTCCGCCCGACGTACTTTCATGCCGCAGCCCAAAGGGCTGCGCCGCAGGAGCCCGCGCGATGAGCCAGTACTACACCGCCGCGGACCATTTCGCGCTGGTGCCGGCCATCACGCTGGCCCTGTTCGGCTGCTTCATTCTGCTCTGGGATTTCCTGCTGCCGCCTGGGCCGAAGCAGCGCCGGTGGCTGCTGATCTTCGTCGTCATCGGCGTGGCGTTCGCGGGCGTGGGATTGTGGCGCCAGCAGAGATTCCTGAGCGAGGAGGGCCTCGCGCAGTTCACCGCTTTCCAGGGCGCCCTCACGGTGGACGGCCTCGCCCTGTTCTTCAACTGGATCTTTCTGGCGGCGTCCTTGCTGGTGGCGGTGGTTTCCTACCGGTATCTGGAGATCGAGGGCGAGCACCACGGCGAGTACTACGGCCTGATCCTGCTGGCCAACTGCGGCATGTTCTTCCTGGCCACGGGCAGCGACCTGGTGACCCTGTTCGTGGGCCTGGAGTTGATGGCGCTGTGTTTCTACGTGCTGGTGGGCTTCCTGCGCGGGGAGCGGCGCTCGAACGAAGCGGCCATGAAATACCTGCTGCTGGGGGCCTTTTCGAGCGGTTTCCTGCTATACGGCTTCTCGGTGATGTACGGGCTGGCCGGCTCGACCCGCCTGCGGGACATCGCCCTGGCCATTCAGGCGCGCGAGGCCTGGGACCCGCTGGTCTTTCTGGCGCTGGCGACTACCGCGGTCGGGCTGCTGTTCAAAGTCTCGGCCGTGCCCTTCCACATGTGGGCGCCGGACGCTTACGAAGGCGCGCCTACGCCGGTGACGGCCTATCTGGCCGTAGGATCGAAGGCCGCCTCATTCGCCTTCCTGCTGCGCATCTTTCTGGGGCCCCTGGCGACGGTGCGCGAGGTCTGGGAGCCGCTGCTGGCCGCCGTGGCGGTGGCCACGCTCACGGTGGGCAACCTGGCGGCCATCACGCAGACGAACATCAAGCGCCTGCTGGCCTACAGCTCGATTTCGCACGCCGGCTTCATCCTGCTGGGAGTGGTGGCCGGCGGCCCGACCGGCCTCAAGGGCGTGGCCGTCTATGTGCTGGTCTACACTTTCATGACGCTGGGCGCTTTCCTGGTGGTGGTGGCGCTGCGGCGG
>CAYGVJ010000231.1:1739-3957 GCA_964353255.1 uncultured Solibacteraceae bacterium
CGGTCTTGCTGGCTGAGTTCGGGGAGGAGGTCTGATGTGGCAGGACACTCCTGGCAGGAGTGTGCGCCGGGGCCCTCACCGCCAGCTACCTCCCCGCGCGTCGCGCCACCAAAGTGGATCCGATGGTGGCGCTGCGGCGGCAGAACCTGCTGGGCGAGGACCTCGAAGAGATGTCCGGGCTGATGAGCCGGAGTCCCGGCCATGCCATCCTGATGCTGATCTTCCTGGTTTCGCTGGCCGGCATCCCGCCGACGGCGGGCTTTCTGGGGAAGTACTACATCTTCCTGGCGCTGATTGAGACGCGGCACTATGTGCTGGCGGTGATCGGGGCGCTGTACGCGGCGGTGGCGGTTTACTACTACTTCCGGGTGGTGCGGAGCATGTTTGTGGGCGAAGCGGTGGACCAGCCGCCTGTGGCTTCCAGTTACGGGCTGCGGCTGGCGCTGGGCGTCGCGGGCGTGCTGACCCTGGTGATTGGCCTCTACCCGGAGCCGTTCTTGCGGCTGGCGCAGACTTCGCTGGGGCGGTGACTGGTTATGGAGACTTTGTTACACCATCCCTTGGTCACCCCGCTGCTGATCACGGCGGCGCTCATTCTGGTCTTCCCGTTACTGGCCGGTTACCTGACGCTGGTCGAACGCAAGCTGCTGGCTGACTTCCAGGTGCGGCTGGGGCCTATGCGCGTCGGCCCGCACGGAATCCTGCAACCCCTGGCCGACACAGTCAAGCTGATGCTCAAGGAGGACCTCATCCCGGCGGGTGCTGACCGCCTCATCTTCTGGATGGCGCCCTGCATCTCGACCTTCACCGCGCTGACGGCGCTTTCGGTGATCCCTTTCAGCAGCTTCATACAGGTGGCGGACGTCAACGTCGGCCTGCTGGTGATCAGCTCGATGTCGGCGGTGGGCGTGCTGGGGATCGTGCTGGGCGGCTGGTCGGCCAACAGCCACTACGCCCTGCTCGGCACGCTGCGCAGCGGCGCGCAACTGATCAGCTACGAGGTGGCCCTGGCCTTCGCGCTGCTGAACGGCGTGATGATGGCGGGCACCTTGAGCCTGGCCGGCATTGTGCGGGCGCAGCAGGAGCGGGGAATCTGGTTCGCCTTCGAGAACTACGGCCTGATGCTGCTGCCGTTCGTTATCTACCTTATCGCCGCGGTGGCTGAGACCAACCGCGCGCCGTTTGACCTGCCGGAGGCCGAGTCCGAGCTGGTGGCCGGCTTCATGACCGAGTACAGCGGGCTGCGCTGGGCCTGGTATTTCCTGGCCGAGTACGGCAACATCTTCGTGATTGCCTCGGTGGCGGTGACGCTGTTCTGGGGCGGCTGGCTGCGGCCTTTCCCCAGTGTCGGCTGGCTGGAGTATCCGCTCGACTACGCCTTTCCCCTGGCGCTGATGGGCGGCTCGGGCCTGCTGTGCCTGCGCATGGCGCAGCGGCTGAAGAACCGGCCGCGGGCGCTGTTCCTGGTGGCGCTGGGCCTGGGACTGGTCCTGTTCGGCCTGGTGTTTATGGTGCCGGTAGTGAACCGCGCGGTGATCGGGCTGTTTTGGTTCCTGCTGAAGGTGTGGGTAATCATCTACGCCATCATCTGGTTCCGCGCCACCTGGCCCCGCTTCCGCTATGACCAGCTCATGAATCTCGGCTGGAAGCGCCTGATCCCCCTGGGCATGGCCGCGGTGCTCATCAACGCGGTGGTGGGGATGGTGAAGGGGGGGTAGCGCCGCGTGGACGGCTGAACTGGCTTCCGCCCGCCGACGGCGATATGTTGCATAGTCAAGCTGCCGCCGAGGCGCGGCAGCCAAGTGGTAAGGCAGAGGTCTGCAAGACCTTTATTCGGGGGTTCGATTCCCCCCGCGCCTCCAGCCCGGAATTCCCTGAAGCCTTCGAGCTTCTGTAGCATTTTCACTCCGTTCCAGGCGGAAGGTGACTTCCGGGAAGTTCCGCGAACTTCCTGGAAATTCGGCGAACATCCGGCAAACACCCGCTCGCGAACTGGAACCGGGACCGACACCGGAACTCTTTCCGACCAGGAACGGCGCCCGCCCGCAACAGACCCCGGCTGGAACTGCGCACCCGCCGGTCAGCTCCGCTACATTGCGGGCGCACTGGCATTGACAGCAACCCTACGAAGCGGTATCTATATAGGGAGGCAGTGCGGCATGTGCTAGACCGAAGTTCCACCCCTGATGGCATGTGAAAGTGGCTGTTTGTTGGGTTT
>CAYGVJ010000232.1:0-3883 GCA_964353255.1 uncultured Solibacteraceae bacterium
TGGGCCCGGAGCCGATGATCATTACCTTGTGGATGTCGTTTCGCCTTGGCATGTAAGGGTGAGTGTTCCGTCAGGGAGTAAACAGATATTCTCCGGGATCAGGCGCGGTCCTGTCCACTGGCCCGGCTGCGCTACAATGGCAGCGCGGAATGCAGCAACTCGGCCGATACCAGATCCTAGGCGAACTGGG
Source organism: uncultured Solibacteraceae bacterium (assembly GCA_964353255.1). Lineage (GTDB taxonomy): Bacteria > Acidobacteriota > Terriglobia > Bryobacterales > Bryobacteraceae > VFZS01. The sequence goes on from CAYGVJ010000232.1 coordinate 191, forward strand.
CCGCGGGGCGATGGGCGTGGTCTACCGGGCGCTGGATCCGGCCATCGGTCGCCCGGTGGCCATCAAGACCATCCGCCTGGCGGAGATCACGGATGTCTTCGAGCGGGCCCGCCTGCGGGAGCGCCTGCTGCGGGAGGCGCAGGCGGCCGGGATCCTTTCGCACCCCGGGATCGTGGCCATCTACGACGTAGGCCAGGAAGGCGACATGGCCTACATCGCCATGGAGTACGTCAGCGGCGTGAGCCTGGACCGGCTGATGATGGGCGAGCCGCCGCGCCCGGAAGCGATCTTGAATGTGCTGCGACAGACCGCCGCGGCGCTGGACTACGCCCACAAGAAGGGCATCATTCACCGGGACATCAAGCCGGCCAACCTGATGCTCGACGAAGAAGGCGTCCTGAAGATCACCGACTTTGGAGTGGCCAAGATCTCCACTTCGCAGCATTTCACCCAGGCGGGCACCGTCATCGGCACACCCAACTACATGTCCCCGGAGCAGATCCAAGGCCGGGAGGTGGACGGTCGCGCGGACCAGTTTTCCCTGGCGGTGATCGCCTACGAGTTGCTGACCGGCGAGAAGCCCTTTGTGGGCGATCAGCTCACGACGGTCCTTTACAAGATCGTCTCGGAAAGCCCGCCGCCCCCTCACCACATCAATCCCACGCTGAGCTGGGCCACGGGCGTGGTGCTGGCTAAAGCGCTCTCGAAGGAGGCCTCGGAGCGTTATCCCTCCTGCGCCGAATTCGTCGGCGCGCTGGAGAACGCCCTCAACACGAAAAAAGACTGGCAAGCCCTGCCCCACGGGGCCAGCCAGAACCTGCCCACCGCGGTAGTGACGCCGCGTCCCGACCTGGTCCTGGGCCCGAGCGAAGCCGCGCCGACTCCGGTCGAGCCTGCCGCGCCTCCCAGACTGAAACCCAGAGTAGCCCTGGGGGTTGCGGCGGCGGTTTTCGGGGGCCTGGTGGTCGGTGGCCTGCTGTTCCTGGCGGCGCACCGCTGGATCGTTACCCAACCGCAGCGTCAAGCTGCCGCCGGAAGCGTCGAGAATGCGCCGGCAAGTCCTTCTGCCAAACCCAGCCCCATGCCGCGCCCGGCGGAGCCGCTGCCTTTGCCGCCCGGAACCACTCTGGCGGCGCAACTTGGAGAAGGCGCCCCGGCAGGAACGCCCGCGGTAGAGACCCAGCCGGTGCGGCCCGTCGGGCCTCAGCCGCCGCCACCCGGGAAGCCGGCGGCGCAGTCCTCCGAACCGCCGCCCAAGCTTGCCGAGGCGACGGTGAAGCCTGCCGAGGCGGCGGTCAAGCCTGCCGGAGCCGCGCCCTCTACCCGCCCGCCGGCGCAGCCGGTCACTCCCCCGGTGGAACAGACCATTCAGGTGGTAACCAGCCCCCCGGGCGCGCAAGTGCTCGCCGACAACAGCGCGGACAAAACCTGCAAGGCTCCTTGCTCGTTCAGATTGCTGCCCGGGCGGCACACGCTGACGGTAACGCTGGAAGGGTACCGCCGCGAGATGCGCATTTTCGAGGTCACGGGGCAACCCCTGGAGTTGTTTGTCGGCCTGACCCCGGTGACGGGCACCGTCCGCGTCGAGAGCGATCCGCCCGGCGCCTCGATCATTGTGGACGGCCAGCCCGTGGCGGAAAAAACTCCCGCCACGCTGACCCTGCCCGCGGGGAAGCACCGCCTGACGGTCCGCCGTGACGGAGGCGTCGCCGAACGGGAGATCGACGTGCGCGACGGCGCGCTGATGAAGGTGAGCTTCCCGCTGCCTCAGTGACGGGGCCGCGGGCGCGCGCGGCCCGCTTCACCCCGCCAATTCCCGCAGATCCCCCACCCAGTAGTCCGGTTCCCAGCGGGCCAACTCGGAGGGGTCGCCATAACCGTAGCGCACTGCGCAGATATGCACCCCGGCCCGGCGGCCGGCTTCCATGTCCGTGGGGGCGTCGCCCACCAGCAGGCAATCCTCGGGGCGCGCGCCGAAAACCTCCAGCGACGCCTGAATCACGTCCGGGGCCGGCTTGTAGGGGAATCCGTCGGTACCCTGTACGTGGTCGAAGAAGCCGATCAGGCCGAAGTGTTCCAGCACGTTCCGCGTCATGGCGGTGTTCTTGGTGCTGGCGGTGGCCTTGCGGCCGCCCAGCGCGGCCAGGGCCTCCCGGACGCCCGGATAGACCCGGGTCAGGCAATGCCGGCGCGCCGGATAGATCCTGCGGTAGGCGGCGATCAGGCGGTCGTGCTCCTCCTGGGTGGCTTCCGGAAGCAGGTCGCGGAAGATGCCGATCAGGGGGACGCCGATGTACTTCCTCAGGCCCGCCGGGTCCGGCGAGCCGTGCCCCGCCTCGGCCAGGGCCGCGACGACGGCGGCCGCGATGTCGGCCGCGGAGTCTACCAGAGTGCCGTCAACGTCGAACAGGTAGACTGCAAAACCAGCCCGCATTTCTCACCAGCGCTCTGCTGCGGCTTGCGGGAGGGCTGCATCTACTGCGTTGCGCTCGGTCGCCGTCCTCGACGTACTGTTCAAGTACGCCTCTGGGCGGCGACCTTCGCGCGCCTTGTACCTGCGGCCCTCGCGCGGCGCCTCGCGACGACCGTGGTGAGAAACGCGGGCTGGCATCAGGCCGGCTGGGGCCGCTCGCCACCCACCACGCGGCGACCGCCGCCTTCCGGTCGCAGAACCTGCTGCGTCTGCCCGCGGGAACTGGGCGCCGCCGCCGGCAGCTCCTGGCCCGCGATCAGTTGTTTGATCTCCTCGCCGTCCAGCACCTCGCGCTCGAGCAGCGTCTCGGCAATCCGCACCAGGGCGTCGGAGTGCTCCTCGATGATGCCGCGAGCGCAGGCGTAAGCCGTATCGACGATCTTGCGCACTTCCTCGTCGATCTTTACCGCAGTGGCCTCGCTGTAATCGCGGTGCTGCGCGATCTCGCGTCCCAGGAAGATCTGCTCTTCCTTCTTGCCGAAGCTCAGCGGGCCCATCTCGCTCATCCCCCACTCACAGACCATCTTGCGGGCTAGGTCGGTGGCGCGCTCGATGTCGTTGCCCGCGCCGGTGGTGGTGTGCTTCATGAACATTTCTTCGGCGATGCGCCCGGCCATCAGCCCGGCCAGTTGGGCTTCCAGGTAATCGCGGGTGTAAGAGTGCTTGTCGTCCTCAGGCAACTGCACGGTGATGCCCAGAGCCATGCCGCGCGGGATGATGGTCACCTTATGCACCGGGTCGGCGTTGGGCAGCATGGCCAGCACCAGGGCGTGGCCGGCCTCGTGGTAGGCGGTGTTGCGCTTCTCTTCCTCGCTGATGATCAGCGATTTGCGCTCGGCCCCCATCATCACCTTGTCCTTGGCCAGCTCGAAGTCGTACATGGTGACGACCTTGCGGTTTTGCCGCGCGCCGATCAGGGCCGCTTCGTTGACCAGGTTGGCCAGGTCGGCTCCGGCAAAGCCCGGGGTGCCCCGGGCCAGGACCATCAGATCCACGTCATCGGCCAGGGGGACTTTCTTGGTATGCACGCGGAAGATGGCTTCCCGGCCCTTGACGTCGGGCCGTGGCACCACCACCCGGCGGTCGAACCGCCCGGGGCGCAGCAGGGCGGGGTCGAGCACGTCGGGGCGGTTGGTGGCCGCCACCAGGATGACGCCCTCGTTGGACTCGAAGCCGTCCATCTCGACCAGCAGTTGGTTGATCGTCTGCTCGCGCTCGTC
>CAYGVJ010000233.1:0-3838 GCA_964353255.1 uncultured Solibacteraceae bacterium
ACGTCCGGTGGTGTGGGAGGGTGACCGGGCGCAATCCCGGTCACCCGACCCGATCGTACTCACTTCCACTCCGCCACGAAGATGTTGAACTCGCGGCGGTCCTTGGCCTTCCAGTCCGAGGTGAAGGCCAGGCGCTTGCCGTCGGGTGAGAACTCCGGGAAGGAGGTGAAGCCGCCGAAGCTGGTCACCTGTTCGAGTCCTGAGCCGTCCGGGTTGACCAGGTACAGCTCGAAGTTGCGCGTGTCGCAGGCGTGCTTGTTGGAGGCGAACAGTATCTTCTTGCCATCCGGGGTGAAGGTGGGAGCGAAGCTGGCGCAACCGAAGTTGGTGATCTGCCGGGCATTGCGCCCGTCGGCGTCTGCGACAAAGATCTCCATCTTCATGGGCGCGACCAGGTCTTTGGCCAACAGTTGCTTGTATTCGGCGAGGGCCTCCGGGGTAGCGGGATGGTTGGCGCGCCAGACCACCTTCTTGCCGTCGGGAGAGAAGACCCCACCTCCGTCGTAGCCCAACTGGCGGGTGATCTGCCGCTTGCGGGAGCCGTCGGAGTTCATGACCCACAGGTCCAGGTCGCCGCCGGCCAGCGAGGTGTAGACGATCCGGCCCGTCTTGAAGTTGACAACAGCCTCGGCGTCATAGCCCGGCGTGGTGGTGAGCTTCTTGACGATCTTGCCTTCATCCGTGGCCAGGTAGTTGTCGAAGGAGGAATAGACGCCCCAGACGTAACCCTTGCTGCGATCCGGGGCCGGCGGGCAAGCCGGCCCAGCCTCGTGGGTGGAAGCGTACAGGATGTGCTTGCCGTCGGGGAGGAAGTAGGCGCAGGTGGTGCGTCCCTGGCCGGTCGAGACCATGCGCACCTGGCTTCCGTCGGCATTCATGATGAAGATCTGGTCGCACTGGAGGCTGTCGCGGGTGGACTGGAAGATCAGGCGGCGCCCGTCCGGCGACCAGTAGGATTCGGCGTTCATCCCGCCGAAGGTGAGCTGGCGGATCTCGCCCACATGCGGTGCTGTCTGCGCCAGCGCCGCGGCGCCCGCAACCACCGCCAAAAACATCGTTCTCGCGGCCATAAGTTACATTGTATAGTTGGGGCGGGCCCGAAGGTGAACAGGAGTCGTTGGCTGCCGGCCGTCATTTTCGGCGCCGCTCTGGGCGCAGCGCAGGCGGAGGTTCGCCTGCTCGGCCGCGTCGTGGACGAGAACAACGCCGCGATCCCAGGGGCACAGGTGACGCTCAAGGAAGCGCGGGGAAGCGATACGGAGCGGTGGCAGGCGGTCACCGACCAGGCGGGCAACTTCGCCTTACGCCTTCAGGTTCCAGGCGACTATCTGCTGAGCGCCGAACGGGAGAACTACTTCCGGCTCCAAAGCCGGCCGGTGCGCCTGGTCGAGGGGTTGACCGAAGTCACCCTGGTGCTCAACCCCATCCGGGAAGTGTTCGAAAGGATCGACGTCTCTTACTCGCCGCCGCAGATCGATCTGGAAAAGACCGCCCCCGAGGGCCGGCTCACGGGCACGCAGATCCTGGAGGTTCCCTATTCCAGCACGTCCAGCCTGCGCAACGCCATGCGGGTGATGCCGGGCGTGGTGCAGGATTCCCGCGGCGGCCTGCATTTGAATGGCGCCACCGAGGAACAGGTGCTCTACACCCTGGACGGTTTTGCGATAAACGACCCGCTGACCGGACGGTTCGAGAGCCGCATGAGCGTGGAATCGGTGCGCTCGATCGAGGTCTCCTCGGGCAACCTCCCGGCGGAGTACGGCAAGGGCTCGGCAGGCACGTTGTCGGTGAAGACCTCAGCCGGCGACGATCAGTTCCGCTATTCCGTAACCAATTTCGTGCCCAGCCTGGAGAACCACAAGGGTCTGATCATCGGCGGGTGGACGCCGCGCTACAACTTCTCGGGCCCGCTGCGCCGGAGCCGCGCCTGGTTCGCTGACAGCCTGGATGTGCAGTATTACAAGAGCGTGATCGAGGAACTTCCCAAGGGGCAGAACCAGACCACGAGCTGGCGCTGGAACAACCTGCTGCGCGGCCAGGTCAATGTGACGCCCTCCAATATCCTGTATGCGGGATTCCTGACCAACTACTGGTTTGCGCCGCACACCGGCCTGGGAGCGCTGAGTCCGCTGGAGACGACCGTGGACCGCCGCTCGCGCCAGTGGTTCTTCGACGTGAAGGACCAGCTCTACTTGCGGCGCGGGGCGCTCTTGGAGATCGGCTACGGCGCCAACCGCACTTTCGCTCGCGAGATACCGCAGGGTCACGAGACCTTGATGCTGACTCCCGAGGGCAAGCGCGGCAACGACTTCGTAGACGCGACGCGCAAGGCCGGCCGCGACCAGTTCCTGGCCAACCTGTTCCTGCCCTCGCTCGAGCTGGCCGGCGGTCACCAGTTCAAAGTGGGGGTGGACCTGGACCGGCTCAACTACTGGCAGGACACGCGGCGGACTTCTTACGAGAATTTCCGCGCGGACGGCACCCTGACGCGCGGGGTGATATTCGGGGGCAGCGGGCAAGTGGCGCGCTCCAACGTCGAGGCTGCCTGCTACGTGCAGGATAGTTGGAAGCCGCGGGCCGGGCTGCTGGTCGAACTGGGCCTGCGGCAGGACTGGGACCGGCTGGTGGGCAACGTTAAGCTGGCCCCGCGCGTCGGCTTTGCCTGGGCGCCGCCCAAGCTGGAGACGACCAAGCTCTCCGGAGGCTTTGCGGTCATCTACGATGAAACCCCGTTGCGAGTGTTCGCCCGGCCGCTGGACCAGTACACGCTGACCACCTACTTCGATCGCGCCGGAGAGGTGGTGCGCGGGCCGGCGGTTTCGGTCTTCGGTATCGGCGGCGCGCCGCTCAAGACCCCGCGCTACTACAACTGGAACGTGGGCGTTGAGCAGCGCTTGAGCGGGGACCTCTACGCGCGCTTCGGCTATCTGCGCCGGCGAGGTCGCGACGGATTCACCTATATCAACATGCTGCCGGCCTCCGAGCCCCTGTCGGACATGTTGGCCGCCTTCCCCACCCAGCAGTTTGACGCCATCTACCGGCTGGCGAACCGGCGGCGGGACGTGTTTGATTCCTTCGAAGTGACGCTGCGGCATACCTTCCACAAGCAGTACGAATGGATGGCCAGTTACGTGCGGTCGCGCGCGTTCTCTAACGCGGTGGTGGACGTGAACGTAGACGACCCGCTGCTGGTGACCGACAACGTGGGCCGGATGCCCTGGGACGCGCCCAACCGCCTGCTGAGCTGGGGGTACCTGCCGCTGTTCCGGCACAACTGGGCCGTGGCCTATCTGCTCGAAGTCCGTGATGGCTTCCCCTTCTCGGTCACGGATGACGACGGCCGCGTCTATGGCGCCGTGAACAGCTTCCGCTTCCCCGCCTTTTTCGAGCTGAACCTGCACGTGGAGCGCCGGTTCTTCTTCCGCAAACACCGCTGGGCATTTCGGCTGGGATTCAACAACATTACCAATCACAAGAACCCCAACGTGGTGAACAGTAACGCCAGCTCGCCGCACTTCATGAGCTTCTACGGGGGCCAGAGCCGGGCATTGAATTTCCGGTTGCGGTGGCTGGGGAGGCAGTGAATGCGATACGCTCTGCTTCTGCTGATGACCCTGGAAGTCAGGCCTGCCGAGTTCCGCCAGCACACCATCGCCACGGATCTGAAAGGGGGCTACCAGGTAGTGGCTGCCGATCTGAACCGCGACGGCCGGCCGGACCTGATTGCCCTGGCCAGCGGTATTCCGGAGCTGGTCTGGTTCGAGAACCCGGGCTGGCAGCGGCACGTGCTGGTCGCGGGGCGCTCACGCATGATCAATGCCGCGGCCTGGGACACGGA
>CAYGVJ010000234.1:0-3743 GCA_964353255.1 uncultured Solibacteraceae bacterium
AACGGTGAAGATCCTGCTGCTGAATGACTTCGGGACTCTGCAAGGGGGAGCGGAAGCCCAACTGGCTGCGCTCAGAGCGGCGCTTCGGGCGCGCGGTCATGACGCGCGGCTCTTCACGACCAGCGCGCCATACGGGGGTCTCCCGTTTCAATCCGATTATCTCTGTTGGGGAACCACAACGCCGTTGCGGGCGGTAACTCAGGTGTTGAATCCGTCTGCGTACTGGGCGCTGCGGCGGGTCCTGCGCACGTTCCAGCCGGACGTGGTCCACGCGCGTGTCATTCTCTGGCAGCTTTCGCCCGCCATATTGCCGCTCCTGCGCGATGTTCCCAGCATCTTCAATCCGGCGGATTATAGGCCCGCTTGTCCCACTGCCAAGAAGATTCTGCCGGATGGCCGGCCCTGCGCGTATCCGAGAGGTCTGGCCTGCCTGCGGCAGGGCTGCCGGCTGGCGCCGCAGTGGGCATTGGAGATGCTACAGTGTCATCTCTGGCAGCGCTACCGTGATTGCTTTGACTGTGTGGTGGCGCAGAGCGAAGGCGCGAAGCTCCTGTTGGAGTCGCTGGGGATCTCTGTCAACGAAGTGATTTGGAACGGAGTGCTCGAGCGTCCCGAGCGGCCGCCTCTCAGGGAACCGCCCTTGATTGCGTTTGCCGGGCGCCTGTCGCCGGAAAAAGGCGTTCTGACTCTCCTGGAAGCCTTCCGGCGCGTATTGGATCGGGTCCCGGGTGCGAAGCTGCTGATGGCCGGGGCGGGGCCGGAGCGGGGGCCCGTAGAGAAGCTCGCAAAGCATTTCGACATCGCCAGGCAGTTGGAACTGACCGGTCATCTGGCAAAAGACGAGATGGAAGAACGCCTGCGTCTGGCGTGGGTTCAGGCCGTGCCGTCCATCTGGCATGAGCCGTTCCCTAATGTGGCGACCGAGGCGATGATGCGCGGCATTCCCGTCGTGGCCAGTCGGATGGGTGGTCTGCCGGAGATTGTGGAAGATGGAGAAACTGGATTCCTGGCGCCGCCCGGTGATTCTGCCGGGCTCGGCGATGCACTGACGGAGCTGGTAACGAATCGGCAGCAGGCGGAACGGATGGGCCGGGCCGGGCGCGAACGCGCCAGACGCCTTTTCAGCATGGAACAGACTGTCAGCCGTTTCGAGCGGCTATACACAAGGATGCTGAAGTGAAGTTCTCGGTCGTCATCCCAACCTACAACCGGCCGGACCAACTGCCGCTCTGCCTGGACGCGCTGGCAAGGCTCAATTATCCCGCCGACGACTTCGAAGTCATCCTGGCCGATGACGGAAGTGACCATCCGCTGGACGCCGTGGTGGCGCCCTTTCGCCGGAGAATGTGCCTGTCCCTGGTGCGGCTCCCGCATCGAGGCGTGGCCGGGGCGCGGAACGGCGGCGTCGCCGCCGCCAGAGGGCGGTTCGCGGTCTTCACGGATGACGATTGCAGGTGCCATCCCGATTGGTTGGGCGTTTTGTCCCGCTACCTGGACGAGACTCCGAACGCCATGATCGGAGGGAAGGTGGTCAACGCGCTGGTGGACAACATCTACTCCGCGGTCAGCCAGTCGATCCTGGAAGCGGTATACGCTCATTACAACGCAGCCCCGGAGCGGGCAACCTTCTTCGCCGGAGCCAACGTAGCCATGCCGGCCGCACAGTACCTGGCGCTGGGGGGCGCGGACGAGTCGTTTCCGGTCTATGGCGGTGAAGACCGCGATTTCTGTGCTCGTTGGCTGGAGCGCGGGTATCCTATGCGTTATGCGCCGGAAGCCATCGTCTACCACGCTAAGGAGCTCAGCTTCCGGTCGTTCACCAGGATGTACTACCACTATGGGGGCGGCGCGTTTCACTACCACCGCCGGCGAGTGGAGCGCGGCGCCGGCAGGTGGCTTGATCTGACTTTCTACCGCAACTTGGCGAATCTGTTTAGCCCGGCCACACGGTCACCTGGCGTATGGCGCAAGCTCGCCTCCGCCGCCTTGCTTTTGGTTTGGCAGACCGCGAATACGGCCGGATATGCGCGGGCATGGTGGGCGCGGAAAGGGAGGGGAAGAGAGTGAGTGCATGCGAACAAGATGTCACGGTCGTCGTCCGGGCGGCCGGCGAGCGTACCACCGATTTGTGCTACCGCTTGGCCGCCGAGCAGGCTCCCCCCGGCAGCGTGTTCCTGGTTCAGGAATCACCCTCGGCCGTCGCCCTGCGCAAAGTTCTCGAGATCGGCATCCAACAAGGGCGCACATGGACGATTGAGCTGGACGCCGACATGCTGATCCGGCGTGATGCCGTCCGTTTGCTACTCGAAGGTCTTGAGGCCCCCCCGCCTGACGTGTTCACTGTCAAAGGATGCAAGCTGGACAAGCTGTTCGCGGGCGTCCGTGAAGGAGGGATGCACGTCTACCGCACGGCGCACCTGCGGGAGGCGCTGGAGGTGCTTCCCAGACCCGAAGAGGCGGTGCGTCCCGACACCACGCTGGTCGAGCGTATGCGCCGGCGGGGCTACCGGCGGATTCTGCGGTCCGAAGTGGTCTCCTGTGTGCACGACTACGAGCAGTATTTCCGCGACATCTACCGTAAGGCCTTTGTTCACGCCCGCAAACACCTTGTTTTCATGCCCTACCTGCTCCGAATGTGGCAGCGCCTGGGGAAGGACGATTTCGACTATCAGGTGGCGATCTGGGGTGCGCGTGCGGGCTTGAGCTACGACGGCCCCTTCACCATCGATGTACGCTCCCTGCCGCAGGAGATCGTGCCGTTGCTGGCGATGGCGGGGCGTGTGGAAAAGGCCCCCCAGATCGCCGGCGACTACACTGCATCCAGAATCTCCACGATGATCGATTCCCACCAGCCGCCCCCGGAGTACGCGCGATTCGAATGGATGTTGCACCGCCGCCCCCGTCACCGGAAGCTCGCCGCCGCAATCCGCCGGGTCGGGTACTTGCGTTTTGCGCCCTGGCTCCTCGGCGTGGTGTTGAAGCAAAGTGGCGAACGTCTGGAAACGTGGGCGAACCCCAACCCGCCTGGATAGGCCTCGTGCTGAGAACCTGCCGCCAGGCGCGCTCCCGATGCGGCGGATCCCTGGGATGACCGTGCTCACCCCCGGGTGACTCAGATAGTACAATGCCTGTTTGTTGTCGAGGAGAGCAATGAGACTTGGGATTGTCGGTCACGGAGTGGTTGGCTCTGCCATGGCGCGTTTTCTTTCGAGGCGCCCCGAACACGAGGTCGTGATCTTTGACAAGTTCCTGCCGCCCTTCGACAGTCCGGCTCTCAAAGAAGCAATCAACACCTGCGAGTTGGTCTTCCTGTGCGTCCCGACGCCGCTTGCCCCCGATGGCCTGAGTTGCGAAATCTCCGCGGTGGAAGAATCTGTCGGTTGGATCACCGCCCCGATGTGCATCCGGTCCACCGTGATTCCGGGCACCGTCGATCGTCTCTCGGCCGCCACCGGCAAGCGCATAGCCTTCAGCCCGGAATACGTTGGGGAGCGACCCGGTCACCTATGGCGCGAGGAGGGAGAGTGCGGGTTTCTGATCGTAGGCGGTCCCCGCGATCTCTGTGAGCTGGTTGCCGCGGCATACTCGGCTTGTCTCCCTCCGGGGACAAAGTACTATTGCACCACGGCACGCGCCGCGGAACTCTGCAAGTACATGGAGAACTGCTTCCTGGCGGCGAAGGTGGCGTTTGTCAACCAGTTCTATGACATCGCCCAGGCGTTTGGGGTCGGCTTTGAAGAGCT
>CAYGVJ010000235.1:0-3581 GCA_964353255.1 uncultured Solibacteraceae bacterium
ATCGCACCGAGGAGGAGAAGTTCCGCAACGCCGCCAAGGAGATCAAGGACTGCCAGGAGAAGGGCCAGCCCGTGCTGGTGGGCACCATCTCGGTCGCCAAGTCGGAGAAGCTGGCGGGCATCCTCAAGCGCCTGGGGGTCAGGCACGAAATCCTCAACGCCAAGAACCATGAGCGTGAGGCTTACATCGTGGCGCAGGCCGGGCGCAAGGGAAGCGTCACGGTCTCGACCAACATGGCCGGCCGCGGAACCGACATCCTGCTGGGCGGCAACCCGGAGTTCATGGCCAAGGACGCCTGCCTGAAGGAGAAGGTGGCCGAGCAACTCCCCAAGGGCCAGGAGGTCTTCATCGCGGACCAGCAGTTCTTCTACTTCTACCACCTGGGCGCTTTCTATCGAGTCCCGCGGGCCAAGTGGGACGAGGCTTTCTCCCGCTACAAGGCGCAGACCGACCGTGAACATGACGAGGTGGTCGCCATGGGCGGGTTGCACATCACCGCCACCGAACGCCACGAGGCGCGCCGCATCGACAACCAGTTGCGCGGCCGCGCCGGGCGGCAGGGCGATCCCGGCAGCTCGCGCTTCTTCCTCTCGCTCCAGGACGACCTGCTGCGCATCTTCGGCGGCGAGCGCATCCAGAACCTGATGCTGCGGCTGGGCATGGAAGAGGACGTGCCCATCGAGTCGCGCCTTATCACCAGGCGCATCGCCGCCGCGCAAAAGGCCGTCGAGGCGCAGAACTTCGCCGCCCGCAAGCACCTGCTCGAGTACGACGACGTGATGAACAAGCAGCGGCTGGCCATCTACGGCTGGCGCCGGCAACTGCTGGAAGGCGAGGACCAGCGGGAGCGGGTGCTCAACATGATCCGGGGCATCGTCCGCTCGCGCATCGGCGAGCGCTGCCCGGAGAAGAGCCACCCCACCACCTGGGACCTGACCGGGCTCCAGACCGACGTCCTGAGCCAGTTCGGAGTCAAGATCCACATCCAGGAATTGAGGGGGCTCGATCGGGAGGAGATCGAGGAGACCGCTTACGAGCAGCTCTGCGAAACCTACCAGCGCAAGGAAGAGCTGGTGGGCGCGGAGGTCATGCGGGCCACCGAGCGCATGATCATGCTGCACGTCATCGACAGCCAGTGGAAGGACCACCTGCTCTCGATGGACCACCTCAAGGAAGGCATCGGGATGCGGGCCTACGGCCAGAAGGACCCGCTGGTCGAATACAAGAAGGAGTCTTACGCGCTGTTCGAGGAGATGTGGGACCGGATCGAGGACGAGTCGGTCCGCTACCTGTTCTTCCTGCAAGTGGCCGACGACCGGCGGCCCGCCCTGCCCTTCCCGGCCGAGGAAGAAGAGGAGCAGGAGGAAGCCGAGCCGCAGGCGGTGGCCGCCGTCACCGACGAGCAGCGGCAGGCGGCGCAGGCCACCGTGCTGGACTTCACCCGCAACATCCAGCGGAGGAAGGAAAGAGAGCTGGCCGAGCTGCAATTCGTGGGCGGCGACTCGAGCTCCGCCAGCCGCCAGGCCCCGGTCAGAGCGACCAAGGTGGGGCGCAACGAGCCGTGCCCCTGCGGGAGCGGAAAGAAGTACAAGAAGTGCTGCGGCGCATGAGACGGATGCGGGTTGTGGGGCGCCGGTTCTGGGTGGTGGTCTGTCTGGCCGTCCCGCTGGCCCAGGCGGGGATCTGGCCGGATCAGCTAGGGGGCTTCACGAGGACCTCCGCGGGGCCGGTTGCGGCCCGCGAGCAGGCCCTGTGGGAAGAATACGGGCTGGACCAGGCTGAGCAGGCCAGCTACGCCGCCGGTGCCCGGAAGTTCGTGGCCACGGCGTTCCGTTTGCGGGACTCCACCGGGGCCTTCGCCGCCTTCCAGTGGCAGCGGCCGGAAGGGGCGCGTCCGACCAAGCTGGCCGAACTGGCGGTCGAGACCGATCAGGGGGCGGTGGTGGCCTACGGGAACTACCTGCTGCGCTTCGACGGGTGGAAGCCGCAAGCTGCTGAAATAGCGGCACTTACTGACAGGCTGCCGAAGCTGGAGAAGTCCGCGCTCCCTACCCTGACCCGGTATCTACCCTCCCAGCACCTCCTCCAGAACTCCGAGCGCTTTATCCTTGGCCCGGCCTCGCTGGATCAGTTCAGCCCGCGGATTCCGCCCTCCGTAGCGGCCTTCCACGTGGGGGCCGAGGGGCAGTTAGGCAGATTCCGTGTCAACGGCCAGGAGATGGACCTGGTAATCTTCGCCTACCCCACCCCTCACATCGCCAGGGACCAGTTGGCGGCCTTCCAGATACTGCCTGGCGCCATGGCCAAGCGCAGCGGCCCGCTGGTGGCCGTGATTCTGTCCCCGCCGGATGCGGACGCGGCCGAAAGGCTTTTGGCTAGAGTAAGATACGAGGCTTCAGTCACGCTCAGCGAGGGGACGCGCAACCGGCGGGAGAACCTCGGCGAACTGATCCTGAATATCATGCTGCTGTCGGGTATCCTGGTGGCTTTCTGCGCGATCGCGGGTCTGGCCTACGGCGGCTTCCTGACGGCGGTCAGGCGCTGGCGAGGCGGCCCCGGCGGCGATGACCCGATGATCATGCTGCACCTGGACGACCGTTGGAGGGCCCGCTCCGGCACTTCGGCGGGCGGGCCTGAACAGGCGGGCGGGTAAGCCGCCCTTTTTCTTCTGATTGGAGTTGAAGAGGGGGGGCCAGCAGGCGGCGGCAGCGGGGATTGCCAGAGGCCTATGGAAAAAGGCTCCAGGGCGTAAGTGACTGACCTCGAAGGGCTTACGAACAGGAGCAGCGTGTCCGATTTTTCCCTTGATTTAGGGGCGCGCCTGCAATAAGATGCAGTCACGGGTTCTCACGGTTGCAGTTCCGTCGAGCCCGATTCTCCCATTGAACATCGCCCTGCTAGAGCAGGGAAGAAGATGCTCACCTCCCCCCCCAGCGAGGTGGGCATTTCTATTTAGGGGGGCCGCAAACCGTTGCGCGCGCGGTACCTCCAGTACCTGGAAGACCGGACCAGTACGAATTCCTGCCGCAGGCCTTGCCAGAAGCCCCGTGATCGTGTACACTTGACTTCTTTCTGTCTAGCGAAAAGGGAGTGCGCATGACAAGACAAGCTGCGGTCACCGTTTCGTTGCTCGTGCTGGCATCGTTGATGGCCACGCCGGCGCTCGCCGGGGTCCTCTACTTCGATGACATTCCTACGGGAGGCACGAGTGTGCCGATGCCTGCTGGCTACGGGGGCTTCACGTGGCAAAGTAGTGTTTGGAGCGTCGAGCCGGATATCGAGTACCAGGGTTCCTCCTACCTCAACACTTACGGCGCCTTTTCGAGTCCCAATGCTGCTTTTAACGCCTATGGTGTAGGGACAGTCACCGTGACTCGCGGCACCCCGTTCACGTTTAACGGGGCGTACTTCACCACCTGGGCGTACGAAGACGATTTCGAGTATTGGAGCTCCAGTACCATCACCGTGGAGGGATACGCGAGCAGCGTGCTGGTGGGCTCTGTTTCGATGCCCCTGAGCGCCGATAGGTATGACTGGCTCGACGTCTTCTTCGGGGATTGGGTGGACGAGTTGAGATTCCA
>CAYGVJ010000236.1:0-3490 GCA_964353255.1 uncultured Solibacteraceae bacterium
GGCGTCGAAGATGACCTCCTTGCCGTGGTCTTTCAGGTAGCGGACCGTCTCGGAGATCAGCTTGAGGTTCTCTTCTTCGGAGATGCCCAGGGCGCGGCGGGTGTGCAGGTCCCAGGTCTTGCCGAAGATGGCGATGGCGGCCGTGCCGGCCTCGAGCAGGGCACGTACGTTCAGATCGCGGTCGATGCGGTTCTTGGCGAAGCGCGTCGAGCCGAAGGCGGTCAGGCGGGCGTGCTTGAGCTTGAGGTCCCCGGCGCGGGCGAAGAACTCCTTGTCCCGGCGGTTCGAACCCGGCCAGCCGCCTTCGATGTAGTCGATACCCAGATCGTCGAGCTTCTGCGCGATCGCCAGCTTGTCGTCCACGGTGAAGGAGACGGCCTCTCCCTGCGTGCCGTCCCGAAGGGTGGTGTCGAGAGTGAAGATGCGCATGGTGTTACCTCAAAAACACAGGCAAGAATGCCTGTGCCACTAGGCTTCGGGCACGCCGGCTTCTTTCTTCCGCTTCAGGAAAGGCATCATGGCGCGCAGCTCGCCGCCCACCCGCTCCAGGAGCTGGTTGCGAGCCGCCTCGCGCAGGGCCAGGAAGTTCTTCTGGCCGGTGCGGCTTTCCTGGATCCATTCGCGGGCGAAGGCGCCCGACTGGACGTCGGCCAGCAACTGCTTCATGGTCTGGCGGACGTGCGGGTCGATCACCCGCGGCCCGCGGGTGTAGTCGCCGTACTCGGCCGTGTCGGAGACCGAGTAGCGCATGTAACTCAGGCCGCCCTCCTGGATAAGATCGACAATCAGCTTCAGCTCGTGCAGGCACTCGAAGTAGGCGATCTCGGGGGCGTAGCCGGCCTCGACCAGCGTCTCGAAACCAGCCCGGATCAACTCGCTGACGCCGCCACAGAGCACGGCCTGCTCGCCGAACAGGTCGCTTTCGGTCTCTTCCTTGAAGGTGGTCTCGATGACGCCGGCCTTGAGGCACCCCAGGGCCAGGGCGTAGGCCAGGGCGCGCTGGAGAGCTTGGCCGGAGGGATTCTGATGGACCGCCACCAGGGCGGGCACGCCCACGCCCTCGGTGAACAGCTCGCGCACGCGATGTCCGGGCGCTTTCGGCGCGATCATCGAGACGTCCACCTCCGGGGGCGGAACGATCTGGCCGAAGTGGATGTTGAAGCCGTGGGCGAACATGAGGGTCTTGTCGGCCCGCATGTGGGGGGCGATGTCGTGGTGGTAGATGGCGGGCTGCTGAAGGTCGGCCACCAGGAACACGATCAGGTCGGCGGCCTGGGCGGCCTCGGCGGCCGTGGTGACCGGCAAACCGGCGGCCTGGGCCTTGGCCCAGTTGGCGCAGCCAGGCAGCTCGGCGACGATCACCTCCAGTCCCGAATCGCGCAGATTAAGGGCGTGGGCGTGGCCCTGGCTGCCGTAGCCGATGATGGCCACCCGGCGGCCTTTCAAGTAACTGAGGTCTGCATCTTTTTCGTAGTAGCGATTAGCCATGGGTTACTCCGTAGATTGATCTAACAGGCCACGGGCCTGTCCTACCTCTGACAGGCCACGGGCCTGTCCTAACTTGGTGAGAACGGGGGGCGAGAGGCGCAGTTTCTTGGCTTCCAGCGAGGCGGCGACCATTCCCGAGCGGGTGACTTCGATGTCGCCGTAGCTGCGCATAACGTCGATAAACTCGTCCAGCTTCTCCGGGGCCCCGGTGGCCTCCAGGGCGAAGCCTTCCACCGAAGAGTCCACTACGCGGGCGTTGAAGATCTCGGCCTCTTTGAGAATCGCGGTGCGCGTGGGCAAGGGGGCGCGGACGCGCAGCAGCACCATCTCGCGGGTGACGGCCGGGCTGTCGGTCAGGTCGGCGGCTTGCAGGACGTTGACCAGCTTGTTCATCTGCTTGACCACTTGGCGGCGCAGGGTGGGGTCCACGTCTACCACTATGGTCATCCGCGACAGCGCGGGATCCAGCGTGCGAGCCACGGTCAGGCTCTCGATGTTGTAGCCGCGGGCGCTGAGCACCCCGGTGATACGCATCAGGGCGCCCGGCTTGTTCTCCACCAGCAGTGAAATGATCTGTAGCATAGGTGACTTTTCTTACTCTGGCACAGCGACGGGCTGCGGCGGCCCGAGCACCATCTCGCTGACCGCGGCGCCCGCCGGCACCATGGGGTAGACGTTCTCGAACGGCGACACCTTTACGTTGAGCAGGTAGGGGCCCGGTTCGCGAACCGCCTCCTCGAGGGCCGGGACCAGCTCTGCGGGGCGTTCGATGACGCGGCCCTTCAGGCGGTAAGCCGCGGCCAGCTTTTCGATGTCCGGGAAGCCCTCCAGCGCGACGCCGCAGAGGCGATTGTTATAGAACAACTCCTGCCACTGGCGAACCATGCCCAGGTAGCCGTTGTTGACGATGACGATCTTCACCGGCAGGGCGTGGCTGGCGATGGTGGCCAGCTCGGGCAGCGACATCTGGAAACCGCCGTCGCCGATGAGCGCGAAGACCAGCTTGTCGGGACGGGCGAACTGCGCGCCGATGGCGGCGGGCAAGCCGAAGCCCATCGAGCCCAGGCCCCCGGAGCAAAGCCACAGGCGGGGTTCGTTGAAGCGGATGAACTGGGCGGCCCACATCTCGTGCTGGCCGACGTCGGCGGCCACGATGGCCTGGCCGCCGGAGAGGCGGTCGATTTCGGCGATCAGGTGCTGCGGCTTGATCTCAGTGTCGGAGACCGCGGGGGTGAGGGGGTGCTCGTGCTGCCAGGCGCGGATCTGGCTCCACCAAGCCCGGCGCGCGGCGGCGTGGCGGGAACCCTGCTGGGGCTCCATCTCGCGTAGCACCTTCAGGATCCGGCCCTGGACCTGCTTGACGTCGCCGACGATGGGCAGCTCGGGCTCGCGGTTCTTGCCGATCTCGGAGGGGTCGATATCCACGTGGATGACTTTGGCATGCGGGGCGAACGAGGGCAGGTGCCCGGTTACGCGGTCATCGAAGCGCACCCCCAGGGCGATCAGCAGGTCGCAGCCGGAGATGGCCAGGTTGGCGGCGTAACTGCCATGCATGCCGGGCATGCTGATGAAGTTGGGGTGGGTGGAAGGGAGCGCGCCGAGGCCCATCATGGTCAGAACCGCCGGGGCGTCCAGCAGTTCGACCAATTGGCGCAGCTCCTCGGAGCCCTCCGAGGCGATGACGCCGCCGCCGGCGTATACCAGCGGGCGTTCGGATTCCCACATCAGTTGGGCGGCGCGGCGGATCTGTCCGGTATGACCTTCGGTGAAGACCTTGTAGCCCGGCAGATGGATGGCCGAGACCGGAGCGTATCGCGTCTGGGCTTGCAGCACATCCTTGGGGATGTCCACCAGCACCGGGCCGGGGCGGCCGGTGGCGGCGATGTAGAAAGCCTCATGGATCACCTGCGGCAGATCGCCGAGGCTCTTGATCAGGTAGTTGTGCTTGGTGCAGGAGCGGGTGATGCCGAAGGTGTCGGCCTCCTGGAAGGCGTCGCTGCCG
>CAYGVJ010000237.1:0-3382 GCA_964353255.1 uncultured Solibacteraceae bacterium
ACGCCA
This sequence comes from uncultured Solibacteraceae bacterium, assembly GCA_964353255.1. Lineage (GTDB taxonomy): Bacteria > Acidobacteriota > Terriglobia > Bryobacterales > Bryobacteraceae > VFZS01. The sequence goes on from CAYGVJ010000237.1 coordinate 7, forward strand.
TCGCCTGCTACTACATCATTTGCACCGCCGAGGCCAGCTCGAACCTGGCCCGCTACGACGGCGCCCGCTACACCCTGCGCGCGGGCGGCGCCGAGACGCTCATCGACATGTATCGCAGCACGCGGGGCGAGGGGTTCGGCGCCGAGTGCAAGCGGCGCATCATGCTGGGCACCTACGTGCTGAGTTCCGGCTACTACGACGCCTACTACCTGAAGGCCCAGAAGGTCCGCACCTTGGTGGCCAGGGATTTTTCCGAAGCGTTCCAGGAAGTGGATGCCATCATCACGCCGGTGTCACCCTTCCCCGCCTTCAAGCTGGGCGAGAAGCTCGACGACCCGCTGGAGATGTACCTGTCCGACATTTACACGATCACCGGCTCCCTGGCGGGCATCCCCTGCCTGAGCGTGCCCTGCGGCGGCACGGCTGCCGGGCTGCCCGTCGGCATGCAGATCTTGACCAACCACTTCAATGAGGCCGGCATGTTCCGCCTGGCGGAGGCCTTCGAGCGCGCCGGCGACGTTTCCGGTTGAGAGCCTGGGAATCTGCGCCACCTCTGCGCGCCCGGCTGCATCATACTTGACAGGAGCTACCGCAATGCCACAGAAGATTGAAGCCAAGCGATTCGACTCGATCATGCGGGACCTGGACGGCATTTCCGCCCGCACCATGACCGAGCACTACAAGCTTTACCAGGGCTACGTCAACAAGTACAACGAGATCATCGGCCGGCTGGCGGCCGGGCCGGACTTGAGCGCGGCCAACCAGACTTTCAGCGACCTCCGCTCCCTCAAGGTGGACCTGACCTTCGCCATCGGCGGCGTCAAGCACCATGAAATCTACTTCGGCCACCTGGGCGGCCAGGGCGGCGAGCCGCCGGCCGAGCTGAAGCGGCAGATCGAGAAGGACTTCGGGTCGGTGGAGGCCTGGCGCGCGGACCTCAAGGCCACCGGGATGGCGGCGCGGGGCTGGGCTTTCACGGCCTGGGACCGCGACTGGGGCTACCTGTTCAACTACGCCGGGGACGCGCAGAACACCTTCCCGGTGTGGAACGCGACGCCGATCATCGCCCTGGACGTTTACGAGCACGCCTACTTCCTGGACCAGGGCGTGGCGCGAGCGGCCTATATCGACGCCTTCTTCCGCAACTTGGACTGGGAGACGATCGCGGCCAACTTCGAGCGCGCCAGGAAGTAGCGCGTCCCGCGGCTCCCGGCCCCCGTCTTCACGCGGTGAACCAGGAGGTGCCGGGCACCTGCGCCTTCCGTGCAGCTTCCTCGTTCATCTCGACTCCCAGGCCGGGGCGGTCCGGCATCGTGATGAAGCCCTTCTCGATGATCTCGCCTTCCTGGACGAAGTTGCGCCAGATCTCCAGACGCGGCAGCCAGTGCCACTCCAGCACCAGGAAGTTGGGGATAGCTGCACAGACGTGGCAGGAAGCCATGGTGCCGATGGGCGAGACCACGCAGTGGGGAGCCACCGGCACGTAGTAGGTATGGGCCATGTCGGCGATCTTGCGGGCTTCGAGCAGCCCGCCGCACTTCTGGATGTCGGGCATGATGATGTCGGCGGCGCGCTTTTCTAGCACCTCGCGGAAGCCGTGGCGCAGGTAGAGGTTCTCGCCGCAGCAGATCGGCGTGCGGGTGGAGGCGCGCACCTCGCGCATGGCATCGATGTTCTCCGGGGGCACAGGCTCTTCGAGCCACAGCAGCCGGAACGGTTCGAGCGCCGCGGCCACCCGCTTGGCGCTCACGACGTCGTAGCGCCCGTGCATGTCCGCGGCTAGGTCCACGCGCTTGTCCAGCGATTCCCGCATGAAGGCGACCTTCTTGACCATGTTGTCCACCTCGGCGTTGCTGGCGGTCCAGTTCACCCGGTCCCAGCGCATGGGGTCAGTGGCGTCGTCGATGTCGATCTTTACCGCGGTGAAGCCGAGGTCGCGGATCTGCTGGAGCTTTTCCTTGGCGCGGGGGTCGTCCGGGCTGCTGGTTTGCGAGTCGCAGTACAGGCGAATGCGGTCGCGCATCTTGCCGCCCAGCAACTGGTACACCGGCAGGCCCAGCGCCTTGCCTGCCAGATCCCAGAGCGCGATCTCAACGCCAGACAGCGCAGCCACATACTGGCCGGCCTGCGCGCCGGCGAAGATACCCGAAGTGCGGATGCGCTCGAACAGCAGGTCCACGTTGAGCGGGTCCTGCCCCTGTAACAAGCGCCCAAAACCCGCCACCAGAGCGGCCCCGCCGCTGGCAGCGTCGGTGGCTTCTCCGTGGCCGATCAGCCCCTGGTCGGTGTAGACGCGGACGTGAAGCTGTAGGCCGTGTGCGCGGACGAGCGCCGTGCGCACATCCGTGATCTTGAGCTTCGGACGCCGGTAGGGGGAGCTGGCGGTCTGAATGGCCGCCGCCAGGCCCGGCAGGCCCAGCGCGGCGCCCAGCAAGGTTCTGCGGCTCGGGGTCGGCATAGGAGGCTCCTCACTTGACGGTCCGGTCCGGCGGTATCCCCAGCCGCTCGTAACGCTTGGCGCGGCTTTTCTCGTCGCCCTCGTTGATTTCGCGGGCCAGGCGGCCCACCTCCAGGGCGCGTTCGCGCGGCACAACCACCACGCCGTCGCCGTCGGCGACGGTCACGTCGCCGGGGTAGACCGCGACGCCGGCGACGCTCACCGGAAAGTTGTACGACTCGGCGATCAGTCTTCCGGGGCGCACCCCGCGGGTGCTGTAAGCGTCCTTGCAGTAGACCGGAATCCGCTTGACCTTGATGATCTCGTCGGTGTCTCTGGCGCCGGCGTTGGTCACCACCCCGATGACGCCTTTCTCGGCCCAGCCCAGGCTGTTATTGGAGCCGATGAAGCCGGTCTCGAAGACCCCGCTGGCGTCGATCACCGCCACGTCACCGGGGCGGGCCGCGGCCATCCAGGCGTCCGGCGCGCGCTTGTACTGCTCGGACTTGAACTTCTGGAAGCCCGCCAAGTCGGGGAAAGAGTTCTGGCCCACGCGCACGTCGGTGGGCACGTGGCGCACGGTGATGGCGAAGCCCACGAAACGGTGCGTGAAGTTGTCCACGTCGCGCCACAGAGGCCGTATGTCGTTGTCCATCAGGCCGATGTCCTGAAGCCCGACCAGGTCCATGCCGTCCACCACGTCGGTAACGCGCAGGTCTTTGTACAGGTCGAGGATTTCCTTGCGCGCCCGATCGCTGTCGTCGAAGCTCTTGTTCTTGAGGACGTGCACGCCCTGCGGCGTGGTGAGCTGTTGGGCGGAAGCCGCCGCCAGCAGAGCCAGCGCCAGGCACATGCAGGTGTGTCGGGAAACCATGTTGTTCTCCTTACCTGTGCGATAGTAGTGAAGTTACTGGGGCCAGTCAACTGCGGGTGCTAAGG
>CAYGVJ010000238.1:0-3295 GCA_964353255.1 uncultured Solibacteraceae bacterium
GCCAAGCTTCCGGATGGAGGCGATACAGGGGGTGGTCGCGGTCGGCGGCGTCCGGGGAACGCAGCCGCGCCAGCTCGGCGGCCAGCCGTTCGATTTCGCCGAAGTTGGCCGGGCTGGCGGCCGCCCGGCGATCGAGACCGAAGACTAGCCCGGCTTCAGCGGCCCGCGCGAATTCCAGGCCGCGCACCCGGAAGCTGACGCCACCGTCCCTGCGGGAGACGGTTTCCACCTCTGGCCGCCGCCCCAGCCGCTCCAGCCAGGCCGCGAGCTGGGGTGGTTTCTCCAGCGGAAAAGCGCGACAGGGCTCCAGCCGGGTGTCTAGATTGCCATAATCGCGCGGGTCCAGGCACTCCTCGTAACCCTGCTCGGAGTAAACGAAGGCGGTGAAGTGTGCGGCCCGCGGGTCCAGGAACGGCAAGCGCAGGCAGGTTGGGCGCGTGTGGCCCTCCGGCAAGTACAAGACCAGCTCCTCGACGGCCAGCCGCGGCTGGCGGCGCCGCAGGTGATCCAGCCACACCAGCGCAAAGGTCAACGCGCCCGCCGCAGCCCCGGCCTCCGCCGGGCAGGCCAGCGCCGCTCGGCGGGAGTCGCCCTTCCTGAGCAGAGCCCTGGGGTAGACCGGCGAAAGGCTCTCCTGGAGGTTGGCCTCGGTGCTGAGTTCGGCAATCTTCCAGCCTGGAAACTGGCGCGACAGGAAGCGGCGAAACTGCTCCCGGAAGACCAGGCGGGTCCCGCGCCGGCGGATCTCTGAGGGCCGCCCGCGCGCCAGGTCGATCAGGAAAAGCTGGCCCTGGCGCTTACCGAGCCGCTCGACTCGGAGTTCGAGCTTGCCAGGCTGGGCTTCTCCCAGGCCTGAAATGCGGCGCGCGAAGTTCCGGGTCGCGTCCCAGGCCTGGAGGGTGAGCCGGCCCGCGCGCACTTCCAGGGAGAAGGCGCCGGGCTGGAGAGGCAGGGGCTCTTCGCCCGGCTCCAGCACGGCCGGCTCGCGGCTGTCGGCCAGGAAGCGCTCGACGACCGCCCGGACGTCTTCCGCCCCGGCAGCCATCCTTCGGCGACTGGTCCCTTCCGTCACGCGCCCCGAAACCGGCTGGAGAGTGAATTTTTCGCCTCACCGAGGGCCGGCCCCGTTTATAATATACGCAATACAGGCAGCACGAAACGAAACGGAGGACAATGTGCAACGAAGTCCCAAAGACAACCCCAAGAGGTGGTACATCGTGATGGTCTTCTGCATGGCCATCTCGTTCTTTTCCTTCATGGTTGGCCCTCGCCTGGGCTACCAGCCTGAAGCGGCGCATTCCATAGGGATCCTGATCGCGGTGTGGGCGCCCGTATTGGGCGTGATGGGAGTGCGTGCCGAGCTCCTGCAAAAGAAGGGGTGAGCGCCGGCGAAACCCACTTCCGCGCTGAGCGCATCCGTCTGAGCCCCGACTGAGGGGGTGGTGTCCGAAGAGGCGACATGTTCCGGGAACGCCTGGCGGAAGTGGAAGCACGCATCCGCCGTGCCCTGATGCGCGCCGGCCGCCGGCGCGACGAGATCACCTTGATCGGAGTCACCAAGCTCTTCCCGGCCAGCGTTGTCCGGGAGGCCTACGCGCTGGGCGTGCGTCATTTCGGCGAGAACTACGTCCAGGGATTCGAGGGCAAGCTGCCGGAGCTGGGCGAGCTGGCGGGAGCGCAGTTTCATCTCATCGGCCACCTGCAATCCAACAAGGCCAAGCGGGCGGCCCAGTTGTTTGATGTCATCGAGACGGTGGACTCCGCGAAGCTGGCCCGCCGCCTCCAGGAAGTTCCGCCAGAGCTGCGTCGCAGCTCCGGCGGCCCGCTGGAGGTGATGATCGAGGTCAGGCTCTCCGCGGAGGAGACCAAGAGCGGGGTCTCGCCGGAAGAGCTGCCGGCGCTGCTGGAGGCGGTGCGAAGCTGCCCGAGCCTCCACCTCACCGGGCTGATGACCATGCCTCCCTTCTCGGACGACCCCGAGCAATCCCGCCCCTATTTCCGGCGTTTGCGCGAGCTGGCCGAGCGGTTCGGCTTGGCCAAGTTGTCGATGGGGATGTCGCACGACCTGGAGGTGGCCGTCGAGGAAGGGGCCACCCACTTGCGGGTGGGGACGGCCTTGTTCGGTCCCCGGCGGGAACAGTGACCGTTGGTTTCCATTCGCCTTTGCCGCCCGCCCGCACGGGCGTCGCCGATTACGCCGCGGCGCTTCTGGCTGCACTCCGGCGGTTGGGCAAGGTGACCTGCGGCGGCACCGGCGCCGATGTCCACCTCTACCATCTGGGCAACAACGGGCTTCACCGGCGGATCTACCAGGACGCCCTGGCTCGCCCGGGCGTGGCGGTTCTGCACGACGCCGTGCTGGCGCATTTCTTCCTGGGGTCGCTTAGCCGGGAGGCCTTCGTCGAGGAGTTCGTTTACAACTATGGCGAATGGACCCGCGGCCTGGCGGGGGAACTCTGGGCCGGCAGGGCGCGCTCGGCCCAGGACCCGCGCTACTTCCGCTACCCGATGCTGCGTCGCGTGGCCCAACGCTCGCGCGCTTTGGTGGTCCATAATCCGGCCGCCGCCCGTATGGTCGCCGAGCACGCTCCCGAGGCGCGGGTCGCCGAAATCCCTCACCTGTTCAGCGCGCCCGAGCCGCCGCCACTGACCGCCGTCATCCGCTTCCGGGAGCGGCTGGGCTTGAGTGCGCAGACGTTTCTGTTCGGCGTCTTCGGCCACCTGCGCGAGTCCAAGCGTCTGCTGGTGGTGCTGCGGGCCTGCGAGGCCGTGCGGCAGGCAGGCGGCGACGTTGCGCTGGCTGTAGCGGGCAGGTTCGCCTCGACGGACCTGGCGCGCGCTGCGGCGCCCTTGCTTGAAGGCCCGCGCATCCTGCGATTCGGCTACCTGCCGGAGGACAAGTTCTGGCTGCTGGCCTCCGCCGTGGATGCCTGCATCAACCTGCGCTACCCCGCGGCCGGGGAGACCTCGGGCATCACGATCCGCTTGATGGGTCTGGGCAAACCGGTGCTGGTAAGCGCCGGCGAGGAGACGGCGCGCTTCCCCGAAGGCGCATGCCTGCGTGTGGACCCCGGCCCGGCGGAAGCCGACATGCTCTCTGAGTACATGTTGTGGCTGGCGGGTGACCGGGAAGCGGCTCGCGAAATCGGCCGGCGCGGAGGGGCGCTCGTCCGGGAGCGGCATTCCCTGGAAGCAGTGGCCAGGCAGTACTGGCAGGTGCTGTCGGCGTGCGCGGGCTGATGTCAAGGCAAAGTAGAAAGTTCCGCTTTCCGGCAAAGTAGAAAGTTCCGCTTTG
>CAYGVJ010000239.1:0-3217 GCA_964353255.1 uncultured Solibacteraceae bacterium
CTTCGGAAGGAGTGTGATGCAAGCGATTAAGGAGGCAGTTTCCCATCAATCTCGATGAAGGAATAGCTCGAAGCCGGCGTTCACTTCGGGCACCAGACCAGGCGCTGGAATCCGAGGATGAAAGACTATATCTTCGGCGAACGCAATGGCATTTACATCATCGACCTTCAGAAGACCCTGAAGCTGTTCAAGGAGGCCATGCGCTTCGTGGGCGAGATGGCGCAACAAGGGAAGATCGTCCTCTTCGTCGGCACCAAGCGCCAGGCCCAGGAGGCCATCGCGGAGGAAGCCACGCGCTGCCAGATGTTCTACGTCAACCAGCGCTGGCTGGGCGGCCTGTTGACCAACAACGTCACCATTCAGCGCTCCATCAAGCGCCTGAAGGAGCTGGATGCCATGGCCGCCGAGGGGACCTACCAGGGGCGCCCGAAGAAGGAGGTCACCCGGCTGGAACGCGAGCGCAAACACCTCCAGCAGAACCTGGCGGGCATCAAGGAGATGCCGGGGCTGCCCAACGTGGTCTTCGTCATCGATTCCAGCAAGGAAGAGATCGCGGTGGCCGAAGCGCGGAAGCTGGGCATCCCGGTGGTGGCGGTGGTGGACACCAACTGCGACCCGGACAAGGTGGATTACCCCATCCCGGGCAACGACGACGCGCTGCGGGCCATCCGGCTGTTCTCGAGCAAGGTCGCCGACGCCGTCATCGAAGGCCGCGCCCTGGCCACTGAGCAGGAATTCACGGCCGAGAAAATCGTCACCGACGAGACGCCGCCCGAGGAAATCCCGGAGTACACGCAGTACGTGGATCCGCGCTACGCCGAGCAACTCATGTCGGAGAGCATCCCGGATCAGGACTTGCCCTCGGTGTCGCTGCCGCGCAGGGAAACCCCGCCGCAGAGCGCCGGGACGGCCGCGCCCCAGGGCGACAGTTAACACAAAGCGGGCCACAGGGACATTCATATGGCGGAGATAACCGCGCAGTTGGTGAAACAGTTACGCGAGCGCACCGGCGCCGGCATGATGGAGTGCAAGAGCGCCTTGCAGGAGGCCGGAGGCGACCTGGCCGGCGCCGAAGTGGTCCTCCGGAAGCGCGGACTGGCCTCGGCGGCCCGCAAAGCTTCGCGCGCCACCCGGCAAGGCGTCATCGGCAGCTACATCCATCCGGGGGCGCAGTTGGGCGTGCTCATCGAGGTCAATTGCGAGTCCGACTTCGTCGCCCGCACCGCCGAATTCAGGCAACTGGTGCACGATTTGGCCATGCAGGTGGCGGCCGCGGACCCGCAATACATCCGCAAGGAGGACGTGCCGCCAGCGGCCCTGGAGAAGGAACGCGAAATCCAGCGCGCCCGCGCCCTGGCCGAAGGCAAGCCCGAGAAGGTCGCCGACAAGATCGTCGAGGGCCGCCTGGGCAAGTTCTACGAGGAGGTCTGCCTCTACGAACAGCCTTTCATCAAGGACAACACGCTCACGGTGGGCCAGTTGATCGCCGCCATCATCGCCAAGACCGGCGAGAACATCACCGTCTCCCGCATGGCGCGCTTCAAGGTGGGGGATACGGCCGAGAAGACCACTCCCTGACGGTCGTGGCTCGGTTCCGAGCCGCGAGCGTGAGCGAGCGGTCAGGACGAACCCATGCCCAAGTACGAACGCATTCTGCTGAAGCTCAGCGGCGAGGCCCTGGCCGGGCAGGCCGGCTTCGGCATCGACGCCCAACGCATCAACGCCCTGGCCGCCGAGCTGGCCCAGGTGGCCGCCGACGGCATCCAACTGGGTGTCGTGGTCGGCGGGGGGAATTTCTTCCGCGGCGTAGCGGCGGCGGCCCGCCACGTGGACCGGGTGACGGCCGACTACATGGGGATGCTGGCCACCGTCATCAACGCCTTGGCCCTCCAGGACGCGCTGGAGAATCAGGGCGTCCGGACGCGCGTCATGACGGCCATCGAGATGCGTCAGGTGGCCGAACCGTACATCCGCCGGCGCGCCATCCGGCACCTGGAGAAAGGCCGCGTGGTGGTGCTGGCGGGCGGCACCTCCAACCCCTATTTCTCCACCGACACCGCGGCCACCCTGCGGGCCCTGGAGATCCAGGCTCAGGTCATGGGCAAGGCCACGCGCGTGGATGGCGTCTACGACCGGGACCCGCTGAAGCACCCCGACGCGGTTTTCTACGAGCGCATCTCGTACGCCGAGGTCCTGGCCAAGGGGCTGGGCGTCATGGACGGCGCGGCTGTGGCCATGTGCCGCGACAACCAGCTTCCCATCGTCGTCTTTAATCTCAACGTTCCGGGTAACATATTGCGCATGTCGAAGGGCGAGCCCGTCGGCACGCTCATCTGCTGAGGGGAGCAACATGAAACAGGAAGCACAGACTGAACCAGCCGGCCAGAGCTTTCAGACGGTCAAGGACATCCAGACTCACGCCAAGGCGCGCATGGAGAAGGTGCTGGCCGACTTGCAGCACACCATGGCCCCGATTCGTACCGGGCGGGCCTCGATCAGCCTCCTGGACCCGGTGCGCGTAAGCTACTACGGCACGCCCACCCCGCTGAACCAGGTGGCGACCCTGCACGTTCCCGAACCTTCTCTGATTGTGGTTCAGCCCTGGGATCTGAGCCAGATCGGCGCCGTCGAGAAGGCCATCCGCAGCGCCGGCCTGGGCCTGAACCCGGTCAACGACGGCAAGCTCATCCGGGTGCCCATCCCGCCGCTGACCGAGGAGCGCCGCAAGGAGCTGGTCAAGCACCTCCAGAATGTGGCGGAGGATCACCGTGTGGGCTTGCGCAACATCCGGCGCGACGCCAACGAGGCGGTCAAGAAGCTGCTCAAGGACAAGGTCATCAGCGAGGACGACGACCGCCGGGCCCACGACGAGATCCAGAAGCTCACCGACGCCCACATCCAGAAGCTGGACCAGGCCGCCAAGGTCAAAGAGCACGAGATCCTGGAGCTGAAGTAGGGGCGGCGAGAAGCGGGCTCTGGCCCTGCCATTCTGGTACTCCTTTGAGGTTTGCAGTGTTCCGGGGCTATTCTCAGGCACTGGCTAGGGAGAGCGTCAATCGACGGCCTCGGATTGGCTGGCGGGGGTATACTGTGTGCATTCACGGCGGAAAGCCAGCAATCCCGGCCAAGGAGGCGAGGCGGTTGAGGTCGGGCCCGCCGGTCTAGCCCGAAGTTCCACCCCTGATGGCATGTGAAAGTGGCTGTTTGTTGGGTTTTG
>CAYGVJ010000240.1:0-3159 GCA_964353255.1 uncultured Solibacteraceae bacterium
AAGTCCAGTCAAATCAACGCAGGACTGCCTGCCGCGGGGTGGAACTTCGGTCTAGCGAGGGAACTGATACGGGTGCCCAAACCATCCAGGGAATCCACCTTACGCGAGTTGTGGTGCGGAACGCTGCCCCGGGTCTCTGAGCAAGACGCGCCGTCGATGCCGAGCTGGCCGCCGGACGCCTTTGCCTTGTGCGCCCACGCTCTGCACCACGCGTCGGCCTACGTGCGTGTGCTGGCCAACTGGCCTCCGGGGCCTGGCTCAGGTGATCCAGGGCGCTGGGCAAAGCAGACCAGGGCCGTTTCTCAGAAGTGGCTACAGGCGCTGTTCAACGGTTCCCCTCCGCCTCCAGTGGTTCGCGGACTCTGGAGGAAGATCGTGAGCGGGCTCGACAGCCCACTGTCCAACATCTCCCGCCCCACGTCGGCGGTGGGCCAAGCTCTCGTCGAGCTTATGGCGATCGCAGACGAGGCCTGTAGTCCGCTGGTGAAACTGGACCCCGGGATGGCGGCGCTGTTCTTTGACACGTCTGCTCACTGGACTCTCCAGGAGAATGATCAGAGAAGTCTGTGCCGGGAGATCCACCCGTCCCGACTGCGCGTTCTCCCGAAGTTCCGCACACCTCAGCGCGGCCTCACTCTGCGTTCCTTGTCTCTGTTCGTCGGTCTGGCTGAAGGGTCGGAACTCGACTCGCGGTTCTTTGACAACCGGCAAGTCCAGCAAGCCTTGACCCTGAATCTGCTCGTGGTTCCGTGGCCGCTCCAGGTCCGGCCGTCGCAATTCCGCCCCAACGACCGTCTGCCCACTGAGATGGGGAACATGCCCGGAGGTTTCGGGTTCTTCACTTTCGAGGGCAGGCCAGCGAGTAGCCGCTTGCTCGCGGCCATCTCGCACCTCCTTCGCCAGGCGGAAGATGAATGCGGAAGGATCAGCATGGTGGTGCTGCCCGAGCTGGCGCTATCCGGCAGTGAAGCCGCTGCATTACGCCGTCTGTTGACACAGCGTGACTGCGGCATGGTCACCGGGGTGGGAGAAGCGGGGCGGTCCGGCAAGAGCCGCGGCAGCAACCGTGTTCAGCTTTACGTGCCCGGGCTGGAACCACTGGACCAGGCCAAGCATCATCGCTGGAAACTGGATCGCGCCCAAGTCATCCAGTACTCCTTGGGCAACTCACTTCACCATGAGAAGTCGTGGTGGGAACACATCGATGTGGCGAATCGCCGCCTCTCCTTCGTGCGCTTGACACCGTGGCTGACCCTGTGCGTTCTCATCTGTGAGGATCTCGCCCGGCCGGATCCTGCTGGCGACGTTGTGCGGGCGATGGGGCCCAACCTGGTGATCTCTCTTCTCATGGACGGCCCTCAGTTGATCGGGCGCTGGGCGAGTCGTTACGCGACGATCCTCGCCGACGATCCTGGGAGTTCTGTCCTGACAGTGACGAGCCTGGGAATGTCAGAACTGAGCCGACCCGTGAGCGGGCCAAGCCGCGAGCGGGTCATTGCCCTTTGGAAAGAAGAAGGGGCGAGTCCGGTGGAGATCGAGTTGCCCCCGGGCCGTCATTCCGTTGTGCTTTCAGTCTCGATGAAAGGTTGCCTGGACTGGGCGGCGGACGGCCGAAACCGAGCCGCATCCGTTCCCTCCCTCACAGGCGTTCGCTACCTAAGGTGACAGGGGCTGGAAACCGTGACCTGGCGGGTGTATTCTAGACAGTGAAGAGCAAATGGCAGCGCATAGCACCAAGTTGGCAGCCGGGAAAGGCCGCCGCCTCATCGACCTGCGGCCGGACGAGGCGGCGGTGTTGTCGCTGGTCGCCGAGTATGCCAAGGTTCCAGGAGTGAAGACTCATCTGTCCAAGTTCCTGGGCGCCTCGACGCGTCGCGCCCGGGCGATCGCTGGGGTCATCCTCAAGAGCTCTGCCAAGGCTCGACCTGGTTACAGAATCATGGCGAAGCGCTTCCTTGATGCCAGCGCCAACAACGTCAGGAACGCACTCATTCTGAAGGCGTCCACTCCGCGTGACCCCTGGGCGGACGGGGGACTGTAGACACCCGGGATGTGAGCCAGATCGGCGCCGTCGAGAAGGCCATCCGCAGCGCCGACCTGGGGACGAAACCCAGAAGCTCACCGACGCCCACATCCAGAAGCTGGACCAGGCCGCCAAGGCTAAGGAGCGGGAGATCCTGGAGCTGAAGTAGGGGGCGGGGGCGGACCCTCGGTCCGCGCGGGGGAGCCGGAGGCGGGCTTGGCAGGGCGTGGTGGAGTTGGTAATCTTGGAGTGATGGAACACGCGCTTCCGATCACGGTTGATCCCGAGATCCTCAGCGGAACGCCGGTGTTTCGGGGGACTCGGGTGCCGGCGCAGACCCTGGTTGACTATATCCTGGACGGCGAGACCCTGGAGACGTTTCTGCGGAATTTCCCGACCGTGAGGCGGGAGGACGCGATCCGTCTGCTGCAGCAAGTGAATGAGTCGCTGCTGGCCGGAGCGCCGCGTTGAGGATCTTGCTGGATGAATGTCTGCCGGGGATTCTGACCGAATGGCTGCCGAGGTGGGAGGTGAGAACGGTCCAGGAGGCGGGCTGGGCCGGGATCTCCAACGGCGAGCTCTTGCGGAGGGCTGAAGGCGAGTTCGATCTCTTGCTCACGGCCGACAAGAGGCTGCAATACCAGCAGAACCTCAAGCAATCTGGCAGGCCGGATCAGTACTTTGAGCTGGAATTGCCGCCGAAGTCGTGATTCGCGGGGCGGGTCCCGCGCGCAGGTTGCCACGAGGGCGGCTCGAGCAAGCCGCCAAGGTCAAAGAGCGGGAGAGCCTGGAGCTGAAGTAGGGTCGGCGAGAATCGCGGACGGCGCCCCTGGTTCGGCCAGGGCGGAGCCGGGGGGCTCCGCCGCGGGCGGGGGCGCCCGCCCTACGGTGGCTACTCCGGCATCTTTTGGCAAGTCGGGAGACTTGCCCTACTTCTGCGAGGCCGCCAGCGCGTGGTCCAGGTCCCAGAGGATATCGTCGAGGTCCTCGAGGCCGATCGAGAGGCGCACCATGTCGGGCGTGACGCCGGCGGCTTCCTGATCGGAGGGGCTCAACTGCTGATGCGTGGTCGAGGCCGGGTGGATCACCAGGCTGCGCGCGTCGCCCACGTTGGCCAGGTGCGAGAACAGCTTCAC
>CAYGVJ010000241.1:0-3057 GCA_964353255.1 uncultured Solibacteraceae bacterium
ACGGGCGCCCGTGCCACCGAGCGTGAAACAGACGCTTGCGGAGATGCCGCGCCGCGGTCTCCGGCACGCGGCGGTCCTTGCGCCAGTCCGAGTACTTGGCCCAGCCGTTGAAGTGGAGATGAACGATTGCGGTCTCTGTTCCGCGACGAATGAACAGAGGGCCACTGTCGCGCGTCCAGCCGCGGTTGGTAGGATGCACGATGAACTCGACTCGCGGGGCGTCTGCCCCCGCGCGGCCCAGATACCGGCGTGCCAGCTTCTCCTCGGCCCGGGAGCCGACCAACATGCGTACGGTCTCGCCCGGCGCGAGCTTCCGCACGATCTCGGTACAGACCCAGCGGATAGTGTCGAGCTTATCCGGCCAGTCGGTGGGGTGGTGCGGCCAGGCCAGCCAGGTGGCTTCGTGCGGCTCCCACTCCGCCGGCATCGAGAACCCCAGCGCGGCGGGCGTCGGCTCGTCTGGTTTCGCCATAGAATGGTGACAGTCCCTATTCTATGGCTAAGACAGAGAAGAGTCGCCCTCGCTACCGCGAAGACCTTTCCGAAATGCCGGAATGGCTCAAGAAGAAAAAGCTCCCGCAGCGGAAGAAGTACCTGTCCGGCAAGCGCATCCTGCCCCGGAACCTCACCGGCCGGGAGAAGCTCGCCGACCTGGTGGAGGAAGCCTTTCTGGCTTACAACGCGGCGCGGCTCAAGGAAGGCTGCCGGCTGTTCGTCCAGAAGATGCTCGCGCCGGATGTGACCGTGGGCATGAGCCTGTCAGGCGCACTAACGCCGGCGGGCCTGGGCTGCTCGGCGATCGTCCCGCTCATCAAGGCCGGCTTCGTGGACTGGATCGTGGCCACCGGTGCGAACCTCTACCACGACCTGCACTTTGCGCTGGACTACCCTGTGCGCGTGGGCAGCTTCAAGATGGATGACACTGAGCTGCGCAACCATGACATCGTCCGCATCTACGACGTGCTGCTGGGCTACAGCGACTGCCTGATGGCCACCGACGAGATCCTGCGCCAGATTCTTGTCCGGCCCGAGTTCCAGAAGGAGATGGGCACCGCCGAGCTGCACTACCTGCTCGGCCGCTACTGCGCCGAATGGGAGCGCCGGGCGGGCCTCAAAGGCGTATCCGTGCTGGCCGCCGCCTATCGCGCCGGGGTGCCGTGCTACACCTCCTCGCCGGGCGACTCGACCATCGGCATGAACGTCGCCGATGTGGAGCTGCGCGGGAACAGGCTACGCATCAATCCCTCCATCGACGTCAACGAAACCACCGCCCTCGTGCTCGCCGCCAAGCGCGCGGGCGGCAAGAGCGCCGCCGTGCTGTGGGGCGGTGGCAGCCCGAAAAACTTCCTGCTCCAGACGGAGCCCCAGATCCAGGAAGTGCTTCGCATCAAGGAATACGGCCACGACTACTTCCTCCAGGTGACCGATGCGCGTCCCGACACCGGCGGCCTCAGCGGCGCCACGCCCAGCGAGGCGGTGAGCTGGGGCAAGGTGGATCCGGGCAGCCTGCCCGACGCGGTGGTCTGCTACGCCGACATCACCATCGTCATGCCCATCCTCACGCACTATGCGCTGGCCAGGCACAAACCGCGCCGGCTGAAGCGCCTTTACGCTCAACGCGACAAGCTCCTGAAAGCGTTGCGGAAGGAGTATTTCCTGCATACCGGGGCGAAGATGATCGACGGCTCCGACCCCGTCCTCGACTAAGCGAATGACCACCAGACAACTTCAAGCCCTTGCCAAACAACACGGCACGCCCGTGGTGGTGATTGACCACGACGTGATTCGCCGCAACTACGCCAGCTTTCGGAAGCACCTGCCCAAGGTGCAGGCCTACTACGCCGTGAAAGCCAATCCCGCCCCCGAGATCGTCCGCACCCTTTACGGCGCCGGCGCCAGCTTCGACGTGGCCTCCCTGCCGGAGTTCATGCTGGTCTACGAGAACATCCGGCACTTACCGGCCCGCGAGCTGCAGGACTTCATCTGGGACAAGATCGTCTACGCCAACCCCATCAAGCCCAGGGAAACGCTCGAAGCGCTGGACCAGTACCGGCCCTTGGTGACTTACGACAACTGGGAAGAGCTGCGCAAGATCAGGCAATACGCGCCCCACGCCGGAGTCGTGCTGCGCTTGCGCGTGCCGAACACCGGCTCGATGGTGGAGCTGTCGTCCAAATTCGGCTGCGACCCGGGCGAAGCGGTGGACCTGATCCGGGAGGCCTTCCGCATCGGGTTGGTGGTCGAGGGCGTGAGCTTCCACGTGGGCAGTCAGTGCACCAACTTCGACAACTTCGTTCAGGCGCTCAACATAGCGGCCGCGGTGATCGAGGAAGCCCAGACGCGCGGGCGCCAGATCAAGATCCTCGACATCGGGGGCGGTTTCCCGGTGCCCTACAACCGGCACGTCAAGCCTATCAGCGCGCTGGCCCGCAAGATTAATGCCGAGATCGAGCGGCTGTTCCCCAAGGAGATGGAGATCCTGGCCGAGCCGGGCCGGTTCCTGGTGGCGACGGCGGCGGTCTCCGTGGCGCGGGTCATCGGCAAGGCCCTCCGTGACGGCAAGACCTGCTACTACATCGACGACAGCGTCTACCATACCTTCTCCGGCATCGTCTTCGATCACTGCCAGTACCGCCTGAAGGCGTTCAAGAAAGGCCCCACCGAGATCTGCGCCGTTTTCGGGCAGACCTGCGACGGGCTGGATGTGATCTCCTACTCCGAGGAGCTGCCCGAGCTGGAGATTGGCGACCTGGTCTATGCGGAGAACATCGGCGCCTACTCGAGCGCCTCGGCGACCTGGTTCAACGGCTTCCCGCCCGCCACGCTGGTGCACGTGAACGAGTGATTAGTGTCCTGTCCCGCAAATAGCTTGGCAGTGGGAAATCGTGGGACAGGCATTCAGCCCACAGGCGTTAAGATAAGGGCAGGGGTGGGGTATTCGTCGTGGCGCAAGCACTCTTGCTTGCCGCCTCGGCACTTCCGGTTGCGGATCCGTTGCCGGACGTGTCGAGGCGGGTTTCTGGAGTCTCGACGCGGCAGACTGAGAGTCCGCGCCAG
>CAYGVJ010000242.1:0-2988 GCA_964353255.1 uncultured Solibacteraceae bacterium
TCACCTACCGCGAGGACGCCGACGTGGCCTGGCGCGCGCAACTGATGGGCTGGCGCTGCCTGTACACGCCGCGCGCCCGGGGCTACCATGTGCGGAGCGTGCTGCCTGGCAACCGGCGGGCGCTCCCGCCGCATATCAACATGCACTCGGTGAAGAACCGGTTCCTGATGCGGATCAAGAACATTACCGGGGACCTCTACCGCCGGAACTGGTGGTCGATCACGCTCCGGGACGTCGTAGTGGTGTCTTGCTGCCTGATCCGGGAGCATCACTCGCTGCGGGCCTTCTGGTACCTGGCGAATAACTGGAGGCGGGCCCTGGCCAAGCGGCGCGAGATTATGAAGCGCCGGCGGGTCCAGAACGACTACATAGCCACGTGGTTCCAATACAAGCCCGTCAGCCTGCCCGCCCCGGTGCCGCCCGCCCTCGCGCCGGCGCGCTACCGGGCCCCCGCCCCCTCGCAGGCCCGGCAATACGAGTACTGAGGCACTAGCCGTGCGGCGCCCCGCCTTGCGGCGGAGGAACCATCGCCTGCGCATGAGACCATGACCATCGCCATTCTGGGCACGCGGGGCATTCCCGCGCGCTACGGCGGATTTGAGACCTTCGCCGAGGAGCTCTCGCGGCGGCTGGTGGCGCGGGGTCATCAAGTCACGGTCTACTGCCGGCAGCGGCACTCCAGCTCCACCTACCAGGGCGTCTCCCTACGCTACCTGCCGACCATTCGACACAAGTACTTCGACACGGTGGCCCACACCTTCCTTTCCACGCTGGATCTCCTCCTCGACCGCCGCCCCCAGGCGGCCCTGTACTGCAACGCCGCCAACGCCATCTTCACGTTCCTGCCGCGCCTGTTAGGGGTCCCGGTGGCGATCAACGTGGACGGGTTGGAGCGAAAGCGGAAGAAGTGGAACCGTATGGCGAGGGCATGGTACAGGTTGTCAGAGTGGCTGGCGACGTTTTGCCCTACAGTCGTAGTTGCCGACGCCCAGCACATTGCCAGCTACTATAGATGTAGGTATGGAAAGGCCGCCCACTTCATCCCATACGGCGCCGAGGTTGGCCGGGTGGCGAGCTGCGAGCTTCCCAGGCAGCTCGGGCTGGAGCCGGGCCGCTATTTCCTCTACGTCAGCCGGATGGAGCCTGAGAACAACGCCCTGCTGGTGCGGGAGGCCTTCGAGCGTGTCGAGACGCCCATGAAGCTGGCCCTGGTGGGCGATGCGCCCTACGCGCGCGACTACATCGAGCGGGTGCGCGCGACGCGCGACCCGCGGGTGGTGATGCCCGGCGCCATTTACGGCCAGGGCTACCACGAGCTGACCTCACATTGTTTCGCCTACATCCACGCCACGGAGGTGGGAGGCACTCATCCGGCCCTGATCGAGGCGATGGGCCGCAGGGCCCTGGTGCTGTACCTGAACACTCCGGAGAACGCCGAGGTGGCCGAGGGCGCCGGCATACCGTTCGAGCCGCAGGAGCTGACCTCGAAGCTGGAAGAGGTCCTGGCGATGCGGGAGGAGGAGCGAGAGGCGTGGCGCGCGCAGGCCGAGGCGCGGGTCCGCGAGCGCTACGACTGGGAGCGGGTGACGGACGCCTACGAGGAATTGCTGCTCAGCCTTTGCCCGGCCGGCGTCTGATCCGGTGCGTCGCACACCCGCTCGGGGTATGCTGATAACCTTACCGGGAAACTGTGTTCTGGCAAGCTTGCGGCAACCGCGTATACCGGGCAGTCGCCAGAGTGGTCGGCGCGGCCCTGGGATCGCTGGACTTTGTCGAGAGCGTCTACGTCCGTCGCACCGTGGCCACCGGCGAGGTGTCGTTCGGGCGGAGCGACATCGACCTGACCGTTGTCATCCGTTCGCCACTGTCCGCCCCGGGCGACATCCCCAAGATGCTCTCCCTGTGCCGGCGCTTCCGCCTGTTGCGGCGCTTGCTGCCGATTGTTGGGGAGTGCCTGGTCTACACGCCGGAGGAGCTGGAGCGGTCCTTCCGCGCCGACCCCTACCGAGCGTCGCTCGACCGCCGGACGATCATGGTCGTGCATGGAACACGGCCCTGCATCCCCCCACTTCCCATTCGGAGCGAACACGCCGTCGGCAGCCTGGCAAGCTGGTTCTATCACTACCTGCCTGCGGCGGTAAGGAAGAGAAGCCGGCGAAACCTCCGGAAGCTCGCACTGGAGGTTTGGAACGCTTGCGCCACTGCTGCGGGGGAGATATCCGAGCCGTATCTCACCCGGCGGGAGGTGGAAGCGGCCTGGAGGTCTACCGAGCCGGCCCGCGTCCGCTCGGGACTGGGCGATCCGGACCGGGCACTGGCCGTGATTTGCGAGCTGGTGGCTGACCTTCATGGCCGGCTGCGTCCGCCGTTGATATCCATACGGCGACCTCTGATTCTACGGATCTGGAGGCGCACCTGTGTCGTTCTGCCGGGGCCTGGTTTTCCGCTTCCGCCGGAGGCTTTCCAGCCGGATTCGTTTCTGTGCACACCAGAGATCCTGGACTTCTACATCCACTCCGTCAGTGCGTTCTCCTATCCGATCCTGCCGCCGGAGGTGATCGAGCTGGGCATTCTTCCGCCGGGCTGCGACGCCTTTGTCCGTTCCTGCCGTCCCAGCGTGGATGCCCATCTGCTGCGGAGTCCCGGTTTCCTGGGCAAACACAGCGCGGCCGTCGGAGTGGCCGGCGCCCTCAGCCGGACTCGTCAACTGGTGGGCTATCTGGCGCGCGGTGAGATACCCCCGCGGGTGGAAAAACGCCTGGACGATGCCTTCCGGGGACCGCCTTCCAGTTGTGCGGATTACTACCGAAGGTGGTACGCCCGGCTGTGTGAGGAATATCAGCAGATCTGGAGCGTGTTGGATGGTCTCCCCGACTACCCCGCCTGAGCGCCAGTCTCCGGGGGGATCTCTGAGCAGGCTGCCAGCGCCCTCTTAACCCGAAGTTCCACCCCGCGGCAGGCAGTCCTGCGTTGATTTGACTGGACTTG
>CAYGVJ010000243.1:0-2863 GCA_964353255.1 uncultured Solibacteraceae bacterium
AAGTCCAGTCAAATCAACGCAGGACTGCCTGCCGCGGGGTGGAACTTCGGTTTAGCTGGAGCGCCTGGGCCGCGCCAGGCCGAACTCGGCGGGCTCCCGTGAGAAGGGATTCACTATCGTTACCGAGCCGAACGTTTGCCCGGCTTGGAAATCCTCGCTGAGCAGCCAAGCGCAACCGGCACGCTCCGCCGCGGCCACGATCAGGCTGTCCCAGTAGGAAAGCTGCGCCCGGTCCATCCACTGCCAGCCCTGTTGAAGCAAGCCCAGCGTGGTCTCCACCGGCTGCCATTGCGCGAAGGCTGCCACCAGCTTGCGGGCCGCCGGCCGAGCCAGGCGGGCTTTGCGCTCGGCGTTCGCATAGAACTCGTGCAGTACCTGCCAGCTCAGGCGGCCGGCGGCAAGTTCCCACAGGCACGCCAGCCAGGCCCGGGCTTGGTCTTGCTTCTCCGGCTGGCGCGAGTCCACCGAGTACAGCAAAACGTTGGTGTCAACGAAGAAGCGCTCAGCGGCGGGCATGGGCCTCTTCACGGCTCAAGCGCCCGGCTGCATCCAGGTCGATGCTGCGGACTCGCTTCCACTGCCGGTACGCGCGCCAGTACTCGTCGCTCAGCCGCATCTGGTTCTCCAGCAAGCGGCCCACCAGGCGGGAGACTGAGGTGTTCTCTTCGGCGGCCCGCCTGCGGGCCCAGCGGGCCACTTCCTCGCTCAGGGTGATGGTGACGTTTCTCAACACGAAACCAGTGTAACACGGAAACACTTCCCGACTTGCCGCCGCCCAGCCCCGACTGACCCTGGGACCTGCCCTCAGCGCCCCCAGGTGTCCCGCAGGTTGATGCCCACCAGCGCCAGGGTCAGGCCGATCATCACCACCACCGCGGTCCAGACCACGGTGTTGTAGAAGCGGGAGTTGGTCCACCGGCCCATCAGCTCCGTTTTGTTGATCAGCCGAACCATGAAGATCAGCACCACAGGGAGCAGGATGCCGTTCAGGACCTGCGACAGCAGGATCATCCTCACCAGCGGGAAACCGGGAATCAGCACCACGCCGGCGCCCACGGCGATCAGCAGCGTGAATAGCCAGTAGAAGATGGGCGCTTCACCGAAGCGTTTGTTCACGCCGGACTCGAAGCCCAGGCCCTCGCACACCGAGTAGGCGGTTGAGAGTGGCTGGATCGAGGCGGCGAACAGCGAGGCGTTGAACAAGCCGGCGCTGAACAGAACGAAAGCGTAGTTGCCAAAGGGCCGCAGGGCCTGGGCCGCGGTGGCGGGCTCCTGGATGTCCCGCGGCCCGTGCGCCCAGATGGCCCCGGCGCAGGCCACCACAATGAAGAAGGCGATCACCGTCATGGTGATGCAGCCTACGATCACCTCGATGCGGGACTCGGCGTAGTCGCGCTCGGTGATGCCTTTCTCGACCACCGCGGCCTGCAAGTAGAACTGCATCCAGGGCGCGATCGAGGTGCCCACCATGCCGATGACCATGGCGATGTAGGCGGTGTCCAGCATCAGCACCGGCTGAACGCTGGCCAGAGCCGCCTCCCGCCAATTGGGCTCGATCAGCAAGGCGGAGATGATGTAGGCAGCGTAGACCACGCAGGCGCCCAGGAAGATCTTCTCGACGCTACGGTAGGTGCCTTTGACTACCAGCAGCCAGACCGCGGCCGCCGCGAGGGGCACCGAGATGTAGCGGCTCACCCGGAACAGCTCCAGCGAGCCGGCGACCCCGGCGAAGTTGGCCATGATGTTGGTGAGGTTGGTCAGCACCAGCACGGTCATGACCAGGAAGGTGACCCGCAGGCCGAACTCCTCCCGGATGAGGTCCGAGAGGCCCTTGCCGGTGACCGCGCCCATGCGCGAGTTCATCTCCTGGGTGACCACCAGCAGCACGGCGATGGGCAGCAGGGTCCACAGGGGCAGGTAGCCGAAGCGGGCCCCGGCCTGGGAGTAAGTGAGGATGCCGCCGGCGTCGTTGTCCACCATCGCAGTGATGAACCCCGGCCCGATGACGGTGAAGAACACCGCGATGTGGTATCGGAAGCGCTTCAGCATCGGCCTCACCGCTCATAACTGCCTCAATATGCTGGACAAGCTAAAGCCTGTCCTACTTCTGCCTCAACACCGAGATAACATCGTCGGCGGTAATCACCCCGGCCAGCTTCCCCTCCTCGTCCAGCACGGGAAGGGTCAGCACGTTGTACTTGTCGAACAGCTCGGTGACGCGGTCCTGCTTGAGGTCCACCGGCGCCTGGATCAGCGTCTCGGCCGCCAGCTCGCGCAGCGGCGTTGCTCCCGCGGCCACGAACAGGCGCGCCAGCGGCACGGCCCCGGCGAGGCGGCCCTCGGCGTCGATCAGGAACAGCGTGTTTAGGGTCTCGAGCAGGTCCTCGTTGCCCTTCAGCGCCTCGACGGCGTCGGCCACCGTGGCGCTCTCCCGCAGGGCCAGGTATTCGGTGGTCATCATGCCGCCGGCGGTGTCCTCTTCGAACTCGAGCAGCTCCTGCACCTCGGTCTTGGGCTCGGTCTCCATTTCCTCGAGGATCTCTTCGGAGGTCTCCTCTTCGAGTTCGGCCAGCGCGTCGGCGGCCTCGTCCGGGGCCATCTCCTCGACGATGTCGGCGGCCTTCTCGGTCTCCAGGGATTCCAGGATGCTGGCCTGGGTCTTGGGGTCCACCTCGGAGAGGGCGTCGGCGGCCACTTCGCTGTCGATGGTCTCGAAGATTGCTTCCCGCTCGTCCGGGCTCAATTCCTCGACGATGTCGGCCAGATCGGCCGGGTGCAAGGTTTCCAGCCTCTCGTTGGAGATATTGAGCCGCAGCCGGCGCTGGGGGTCCGGCTCGACGATGTTGCAGAACTCCCAGCGGAT
>CAYGVJ010000244.1:0-2792 GCA_964353255.1 uncultured Solibacteraceae bacterium
TGCGCCGGATGGTGTCCGGGAAATGCGAATTGCCGCCGTCGATGATCAGGTCGCCCGGCTCCAGGTGCGGGAGCAGCAGCTCGATGAAATCATCCACCGCCTTGCCCGCCTTGACCATCACCATCACCTTGCGGGGCGTCTTCAGGAGGCTGACCATCTCCTCGAGCGAGTGCGCGCCCAGGACGGTCGAGCGGCCCTGGGCGGCTCCGTTCAGGAAATCATCCACCTTGGAGACGGTGCGGTTGTAGGCCACCACCGTGTAGCCGCGGTCGTTCATATTCAGGATCAGGTTCTGGCCCATCACGGCCAGGCCGATCAGGGCGATATCACCTTTGGGCTCCATGTGATTGCTCCTTAGCTGGCGTTCGCTCCGTGCGTGGTCAGGAGGGCCGACGCCCTCCTGACGGGACTTAGAATGTTAAGTGGTGGAGCGGCTAGTGCTTGAACGCGTTTCGAGGCTCATCATTCGTTATAGCATGTTCCCGCCCGGCGGGCGCGTGGGCGTGGCCGTGTCCGGGGGCGCGGATTCCGTCTGCCTGCTCGACGTGCTGGCGGAATTGGCGCCGCGCTGGGAGCTGAAGCTCGAAGTGATGCATCTGGACCACCAATTGCGGGGCGCGGAGTCGGCCGCCGACGCCGAGTTCGTGCGGGAGCTGGCGGCTTCTCTGGGTCTGGAGTTCCACCTGCGGCGCGCAGACGTGTTGGGAATGGCCGCTGGCGACAACCTCGAACAGGCCGCCCGGCGCGCCCGCCGCGAGTTCTTCCTGGAGTTCCTCCGGGAGGGCCGCCTGGACCGCGTGGCGCTGGGTCACACCCGCTCCGACCAGGCCGAGACCGTCCTGTTCCGGTTTCTGCGCGGGTCCGGGACCGCGGGCCTGGCCGCCATGCGGCCGGTGACCGAGGAAGGGTTCGTGCGGCCCCTCCTGGAGGTGGATCGCGCCGATGTGCTCGAGTACCTCACCCAGCGGGGTATCCCCTGGCGGGAGGATTCGTCCAACACCGACCGCGCTTTCGCCCGGAACCGCATCCGCCACGAGCTGCTTCCCATGCTGACCCGGGACTGGAACCCGGCGCTGACGGAGATCCTCGCCCAGACGGCCCTGCTGGCACAGGAGGAGGAAGACTACTGGCGAGGGGAAATCGACCGGCTGGCGGAAACCTTTCTTGTGGAGAGCCCTCCCGGCGTGATGCTGCGGGCGAGCGCCTTGCGCGAGCTGCCCAGGGCCGCGGCCCGCCGGCTGATCCGGAGGGCCGTCCGGGACGCCCGGGGCGACGCCCGCAGCATTGATTTCCGTCATGTCGAGCAAGTGCTCCGCCTGGCTGAGCGCCAAGCCGGTCACGGCCGGGCGCAAATCCCCGGCCTGGAGGCGGTGCGTTCCTTCGACTGGATCCGCTTGATTCCGAAGGGGCAAGGCGCTTCGCAGGACCCCGGCTACCGGTTCGCCGTCTCGGTACCCGGCCGCTACAGGGTTCCGGGCACGACCCAGGAAATCAGCCTGGAGCCGGTTGAGGGGTTCCCCGGAGCAGAAAGCGGTTATAATACAGAGAGAAAGGACTTGTTGGACAGGGGCCGGATTCCGGGTCCCCTCCAGTTGCGCAGTTGGAGGCCGGGTGATCGGTATAGGCCAGTGGGGGGCGCCCGCCAAGTCAAGCTTAAGCGCCTGTTTCAACTCGCGGGGGTCCCGGTGTGGGCTCGGCGGAAGTGGCCGATAATCATCAGCGAAGACACGATTCTGTGGGCCGCGCAGTTCGGCCCGGCGGCTGAGTATGCGGCCACGCCCGCCAGCCGGGAGATCGTGAGGATTCTCGGCAGTGGTGGCCTCTTGGGCGACGGGGAATCCCGGTTCCCGGTCTGAACGTCATACTAGTAGGCGAGAGGCTCACAACCTGGGCTAGGCGGTCTTGCCCTGGCGGGCAGGAGGTGGCAATGAACTCGAACGTCAAGACGGCGGTCTTCTGGGTAGTCCTGATCTGCGTGGTCGTGCTGCTGTGGACCGTCGTGCGGTCGGGCCGGGGGCGGCAGGAGCGGCAGCTCACCTTCACCGAGTTTCTATCCGAAGTCGAGGCCGGCAAGGTAAAGGCCATCACCATCGCTGGCGTCGAGGTGCGCGGCCAGTACAAGGACGAGAACATCGGCCTGCGCGCCACCATCCCGGCCAACTACCCCAACGTGTACACCCTGCTCCGCGACAAAGGCGTCAACGTAGACATCAAGGAGGCCAGCTCCGGCAACCTGATCTCGGTGCTCATCAACGCCGTCCCGTTCATACTCCTGCTGGCCTTCTGGATCTTCATGATGCGGCAGATGCAAAGCGGGGGCAACAAGGCCCTGAGTTTCGGCAAGAGCCGCGCCCGCCTGCATTCCTCGCAGCAGAAGAAAGTGACTTTCAAGGACGTAGCCGGGGTCGAGGAGGCCAAGGAGGAGCTTCAGGAGATCATCGAGTTTCTGCGCGAGCCGCAGAGGTTCCAGAAGCTGGGCGGGCGCATACCCAAGGGCGTGCTGCTGATCGGGCCGCCGGGCACCGGCAAGACGCTGCTGGCGCGGGCCATCGCCGGAGAGGCCAGCGTGCCCTTCTTCTCGATCTCCGGTTCGGACTTCGTCGAGATGTTCGTGGGCGTGGGCGCCAGTCGCGTGCGCGACCTCTTCGAGCAGGGCAAGAAGAACGCCCCCTGCATCATCTTCATCGACGAGATCGACGCCGTCGGCCGCCACCGCGGCGCCGGCCTGGGCGGCGGCCACGACGAGCGCGAGCAGACCCTCAACCAGCTGCTGGTCGAGATGGACGGCTTCG
>CAYGVJ010000245.1:0-2634 GCA_964353255.1 uncultured Solibacteraceae bacterium
AATCGATGTCGGTGGTCACATCGCGAAAACGCGCCTTTATCCACGGGCTGCTAGCATAGCCATAGCGTCAAAGGAGGAGACGTGAGACGACGGGAATTCATGGGTACGACGCTATCGGGAGCGGCGGCCGGCCAGGTCACTGCCGGCGTTGGGGAGGTGGTGATCGAGCGCCCTGTGCCCGGCAAGCCGCACGCGGGCAAAGTGCTGGCGGCCATCCAGCCGCACGCCGAGGACATTCCGCTGTTTGCCGCGGGCACCGTTGCCAAGCTGATCCAGGAAGGCTACACCGGCTACTTGATCAGAATGACCAACGACGACATGGCGGGGCCCGGCGGCGTCGGCGAAACTGTCCTGGCGAATGAGCGGGACAACCAGGAGGTGACTCGCGTCCTCGGGTTGCGGCGGGCCTTTGACCTCATGTTGCGCTCAAATAGGACGGGACGGGCAGGCAGTCGCGCCGAAGTTACTTTGCGCCGCCGCGCAGGCGCACCAGCCAGGTTTGCAGGAAGGCTGGAAAGCGGGCCCGGAAAAACCGGGGCTCCAGTCTGGGCAGAATCCACCAGAACTGGTGATGCAGCCGCCACATCGCTCGCTCGGGCAACGTAATGCGGCGGCGGCGCCCTTCCGTCTCGTAACCCAGTTCCTCCAGCAGATCGCCGGCCACCGATTCGAACAGGATTCTGTCGGGAACAGACATGCGGGTCTTCCACCTGGCCGCGTTCGAGGCTACGATGTCGGAGCTCCAGGACGGGCGATTCCAGCGCCGCCGTCGGTGATGCTTGCGCTCCGCGGGAATCGGGTCGGGCCGCAGAACGGCCTCGTCGAAAGGCTCCTCGATGAAGGCGCAGACCGCCTGCATGGTCTCCCTGGGCTGTTCGAGCAGAGTCTCATAACGGATCTCCAGGTAGGACTCCCGGGGGAGGCTGGCTCCGAAACGGCGTCCGGCGCTGACCCACGTCTTGCACAGCCTGGCCGCGGTGTAAAGGTTGCGGGGTTCCATCCGAACCCGGAGCCAGGACAGCGCCACGTCCCTGCCGTCCCGGTAGATGTGGATGACCTTGGCTTTCGGGAACAGCTCCAACAGCACCGGCATCTCGGTCACATACTGCGGCGTCTTGTCGCCCCAGCGGCGCTTGTTGTCCTGGCGCGCCCAGGCTTCAAAAAGCCGGCACACGACTGCGCGGAAGGACCGGCAGTCGGCGAAGTCCGCGGCCCGCAAAGGCAGTTGCCAGGCACGCACCCAGTAGTAGCCGAGGATCCGGGACGCCAGACGGCAGGCCTCGGCGGCAGTGCGGGGATCGCCCTACCACTTGTAGAAAACCGGGATGAAATGCGACTCCCCGGGAAAGGTCAGATGAGGATGGGCGCGCAGCAGGTTGCGCAGCAACGACGTGCCGCTCCTGGAGCAGCCCACGATGAAGATGGGCGAGTCGCTGCTCACCATTGGCCGGACGACTACTGGCTCAGTTGACATGTCCTCCTACCAGTCTAATGTTCTCAACTGGCAGGCGTCGCTTCCGAGGGGCCGGGACCCCGGCCCAGCACAGCGCGGACTTTCCTCCCCAGGCTCTCCTGGGTGAAGGGCCTTTGCAGGACCGCCGTCTCCGACCCTCTGCGGCTATTCCCGGCTTCGGCGGAGGTCGGCCAGTTGTAGCTGGAGGAAGGTGAGGAGCCTCTGGCCGGGTATGCGGGGCCGGAGCCTGTACATCGTCCACCAGAAGCGGTGGTGGAGCGACCACATAGCTCGTTCAGGCAGGCTGATGCGGCGGCGTCCTTCCGTCTCGTAACCCAGCTCCTCCAGCAGATCGCCGGCCACGGCCTCAAACAGGGCTCTGTCGGAGGCAGACATGCGGGTCTTCCACCTGGCCGCGTTGGAGGCCACGATTTCGGAGCTCCAGGATGGCGGATTCCAGCCTAGCCGCTGGTGATGCTCGCGCTCGCGAGGGAGCAGGCCAGGCTGCAAGACGGCCTCCTCAAAGGGCTCTTCGATGAAAGCGCAAACCGCCTGCATGGTATCTCGGGGCTGCTGGAGAAGGGTCTCGTAACGAACCTCCATGTAGGTCTGGGCGGGCAGCGTAGCGCCGACCTGACGACCGGTTTTGACGTATCTCTTCCACAGCCTGGCCGCGGCATAGAGATTACGGGGGCCCATGCGGAGAGGCACCCAGGACAGCGCCACGTCCCTGCCGTCCCGGTAGATGTGGATGACCTTGGCTTTCGGGAACAGCTCCAACAGCACCGGCATCTCGGTCACATACTGCGGCGTCTTGTCGCCCCAGCGGCGCTTGTTGTCCTGGCGCGCCCAGGCTTCAAAAAGCCGGCACACGACTGCGCGGAAGGACCGGCAGTCGGCGAAGTCCGCGGCCCGCAAAGGCAGTTGCCAGGCACGCACCCAGTAGTAGCCGAGGATCCGGGACGCCAGACGGCAGGCCTCGGCGGCAGTGCGCGGATCGCCGTACCACTTGTAGAAAACCGGGATGAAATGCGACTCCCCGGGAAAGGTCAGATGAAGATGGGCGAGTCGCTGCTCACCACTTGCTGGACGACTGCTGGCTGAGTTGACAGGTCCTGCTACCAGTCTAGTGTCCCGTCCCATGTTAATATTGACAATCTAGCCGAGTCGTGTTGTAATGG
>CAYGVJ010000246.1:0-2585 GCA_964353255.1 uncultured Solibacteraceae bacterium
ATTCCGCCATGGCCACTGAAGATCAGCCCGAGGAGATGCCTGCCGGCGGGCCGGCGCCCCCCGCCGACACAGACGCTGCCGCCACCGTGGCGGAGAGCCGGCCCGTCGCTGAAGCCGGCTTGGTTGGCGCCAAGGTCAAAGATCGATATCGGATTGTCAAAGAGCTGGGACGCGGCTCTTTCGGCGTGGTCTATCTGGCACGCGATGAGCAACTGCACTCCAGACCCGTAGTGGTCAAAATCCTCCTGGAGCAATCCTCTGCTCGCAGCGCCTGGATCGCCAGGAAATTCCGCGAAGAGCGGGAGGCCCTGGCGCGCCTGGATCATCCCGGGGTTGTGGGAGTGCTGGATTGTGGCGAAATGCCGGACGGGAAGCCCTTCCTGGTGATGCAATTCGTGGACGGCGTGACCCTGCGGTCGGTGCTCGCTGATCAGCCGATGGCCTTCGAGCGCGCCGCCCGCATTGTGCGGCAGATCTCCCAGGCGCTCACCGCGGCACACGACCGTGGCATTTACCACCGCGACCTGAAGCCGGAGAACATCATGCTTCAGGATCTGGGCCATGGTGAGGAACTGATCAAGATCATTGATTTCGGCGTCGCCGTCGTAAAGGAATCACACGCCGCAGCCACAGAACAGACCGGCGTCGCCGGCTCCGGCCCTTACATGGCTCCGGAGCAGCTCCTGGGCCAACCGTCTGCGGCAAGTGACGTCTACGCTCTGGGCGTCATCGCTTACGAACTGGTGACCGGACAGCGGCCTTTCCACGCGACCACCCTGGTCGAGCTGTTTCAGGCGCAACAAGAAGGGATCAAGGTGCAGCCGGCGACGTTGCGCCCTGACCTGCCCCTGCCTGCGCAGGACGCCATCCTGAAAGCGCTGGCCTTCGACGCCAACCGGCGGTACGCGCGCGCACGAGACTTTGGTGAGGAGTTCGCGCGCGCCCTGACGGAGACTGGTGGCGTCGAGAAACACAAGAAGAAGAGGCCCACACTGCTGGCCGCGATCATCGCTTTGGCGCTCTTGCTGGCGGCTGCCGTCGTGCTCGCCGTCATCCTCCGCTCCCGGCAAGCCCAGCCCGAACGCAGCTTCAGCTACTCGATAATGGTTCAGAAGGCCCGCGACGGGAAGCCCGTGGGGGCGCCGTTCACGCTCCCCGGCGAAATGATCTTCCAGGCGGACTTTCAGATCCGGTTGCTTCTCAACAGCCCGCAGCCGGGATACCTCTACATCCTGAACGAGGGACCTGTGCCAAGCTCGGACCTCCCCAGCTTCAATCTTCTGTTCCCAGGGCAGGGCCAGTCCGCGGCCATCGCTGCCAGTCAGACCGTCCAGATCCCCGGCCAGGACTGGATCGTTTTCGACGCCCAGGAGGGGACCGAAAAATTGTGGATCGTGTGGGCGGCTGCTAGCGTCCCCGAACTGGAGGCGGCAAAAGCCTTCGCTCAAGCCACCGATCAGGGCGCGGTTGGTGATCCCGCCCGAACCAGAGCCATCCGGACGCTCCTGGACAGGTATCAGGCGGTGTCGCCCATCGTCGAGAAGGACGAAGTGAACAGAAGAACCTACGTCCGGGGCCAGGGTAGTATTCTGGTAAAGCTCACCAAACTGGAACATCACTGAGGGTAAGACCTATGACAACCAAGTCAGCGGCGTTGATCCTGACGCTCCTCGTGTGGCATTGCGGCGCGCCGGCCCAGCAACCCGGCGCGGAGCCCGAGGAGGGAACGCGCCAGCTCTGGAACAACGAGTTTCGCCGGCTGCGGCCCTCCGCACCCCCGGCCGCCAATACAACTTGGGGGGCCGGTGATGCCATGATGGGCGTAACCATCTGGCTGTTGCGCGATTCCAGACCCGGGGATGACACGGAAGTGCGCATTTCCTCCCGCGAAAGCAACAAGGAATGGACCCCGGTGCGCATCCAGGCGGACACGGCGCTCACCGAGGGACAGCGCGTCCGCGTGGGCATCGAATCTGCCCGCAGCGGGTACCTTTACGTGATTGATCGCGAGCAGTATGCGGACGGCACGCTCGGCCCCCCGTACCTGATCTTCCCCATTCTCCGGGTGCGCGGCGGCAACAACCAAGTTGCGGCCGGACGCCTGGTCGAAATTCCCGGGTCGGAGGACAACCCGCGCTTCCTCACCATGCGCATGAGCCGGTCCGACCAAGTGGCCGAAGTGCTGACCCTGCTGGTGACGCCGCAGCCCCTCCCCGACCTGAAGGTCGAGCGCAACGCCATCCAGCTCAGCCCCGCGCAGGTGCAGGCCTGGGAGAAGAAGTGGGGCGCCAAGGTCGAGCGATTGGAGGCGCGCCGCCAGGTGGAAATGGCTTACACCAAGGCCGAAAAGGAAGCCTCGCTCGTCGAGACGCGCCTGCTCACCTACGATGAGCCCCTCCCGCAGACGATGTATCGCCTCCAGGTGAAGCCCGGCGATCCGCTGCTCGTGAAAGTGCCGCTGCGGATCGCCAAGTAGGCGGCGGGTGCGCTCGTGCCGCGCGTGTCCAAACTGATCGGCTGGCCGCTGGTCGGCGCCTGGAGCTACGGCGTACTCTACTTCATGGTCCAGCGGTCCGTCTACTTCC
>CAYGVJ010000247.1:0-2562 GCA_964353255.1 uncultured Solibacteraceae bacterium
GTCCCTAGCGCCGGCGGCGGAGCAGGATCAGCCCGGCCAGGCCGCCGCCCAGCAGCCACAGCGTAGCCGGCTCGGGGATGATGTACTCCTCCTCCACCGTGCCTTGCATGCCGGATACCCGCAAGCCGGTCGCGTCGCAGCAGGCGTAGCCTGACGGGTTGTTCACCACGAAATCCAGCGTGTTCAAGCCCTTCTGGAACCCGGCCGAGCCGATGATGCTGAAGGAGTGCAGTGCCTGGAACGAGAGGTTCGGATAGGTGCCGAACGCAATCTGGTTGCCCGTGCCGACCCCGTTGAGCAGAATGTCAACGCCCGTGTTGTCCGAGGACCAGAACCCGCTGATCTGCGCCTCATCCAGGTCTGCATTGTTCGGCAGGACGAAGGTGGTGCGGAAGTAATAGTTGCCGTCCGCGTCGCTCACGCCGCCGCTGTAATTACTCCGCGGGCCAATCCACTTCGAGCTGCTCGAGTTGGCCAGCCACAGCGACACCCCACCCCCGCCGATGAACGGGTACGAACTGGTCACCACATACGCGGAGCCCCAACTACCATCCGATCTGACCGTGTAGCACTGGTCAACCCCAGCGACCGTGTTGAACCCGGTATCGCACAGCCCGGTGATCGGTATCGTGCTGCCGAGTAGCGGCAGAGCCGCCAGGCACAGCAAAACCAGCCTACTCATGCACCTCGAAACAGTTCTCATCTTCCTGCCCTCCATCCTAGAACTCGCCGAGCATCTCTGGCCCGTCCGTATTCCCATCATAGGGGGAGAACCTGCGCGTGTCAAAGGAAATGTGGGTACTAGTACTCTCACTCTTCTGCCTGGTTTGCACCCGCCTCCGCCTCCGGGGGCGGGGATAGCCGCCCCTTCGATGGGATGCTAGACTGATGGTCTTCAGCTAACATGGAGCGTTCGGCAAAGCTCATCGCCGGCATGCGGCTGCCGGGGGGCGCCCTTCCCCCCGGTGAACTGGTGCGGGCGGCCTGGCCGCAGGCCGTAGGCAAGCGCATCGCGGGCCGGGCCCGGGCCGTCGCCCTGGTCGGGGAGACTCTGATCGTGGAAGTGGACGACGAGATCTGGCAGGGGCAGCTCTCCACGCTCCGGGGCCAGATCCTGGAGAAGCTCAGCCAAGTGCTGGGCCGGGTCATCGTGACCCAGATCGAGTTCCGCCTCAGCCTGCCGCGCCGACTTCCGCAGCGCGCTTCCACCGCCTCGGGTGACGAGGCCGAGCGGATCCAGGGTCCCTCCCTGCGCATGGCCTACAAGTCCTCCCGCAGAAGGGCACGGGCGTGAAGATCACCGAAGAGCAAGTCCGGTACGTGGCCGACCTGGCCAACCTGCGGCTGAGCGAGGAGGAAGTCCGCCGCTTCTCGACCGACCTGGGCCAGATCCTGGCCTACATGGACAAGCTGAACGAGCTGGATACCAGCACCGTCGCGCCCATGGCTCAGGTGCTGTACGAGGCCGAGGAAACCGCCGTCTTGCGCGAGGACCGCCCGCGTCCGGTGCTGGGGGCCGAAGCCGCCCTGGCTAACGCGCCGGTGGGTGGCGGGGGCTTCTTCAAGGTGCCCAGGGTGATCGAACGCTGAGCGGAGCCGCATGGACATCGCCTCGCTCACCATCGGCCAGATCCGGAAGGGCCTGTCCCGGCGCAGCTTCAGCGCCGTCGAGCTGGCCGCCGCAGCGCTGCGCTTCGCCGAGGCGGAGAACCCCAAGACGAACGCCTATCTGCACTTCTGTCCGGAGCGGGCGCTGGAGGCGGCGCGGCGCGTCGATGAGAAGCTGGCGCGAGGCGAAGACCCCGGGGCGCTGGCCGGCGTGCCGGTGGCGGTCAAGGACGTCATCTGCACCAAGGGCGTGCGGACGACGTGCGGTTCCCGCCTGCTGGCTCGCTACGTGCCGCCCTACGACGCCACGGCGGTCATCCGGCTGGAGCAGGCCGGAGGCGTGATTCTGGGCAAGACCAACTGCGACGAGTTCGCCATGGGCTCCTCGACCGAGAACTCAGCCTTCGGCCCGGTGCGCAACCCGGCGGCGCCCGAGCGCGTCCCTGGAGGATCGAGCGGCGGCTCAGCCGCGGCGGTGGCGCAAGGCACCGCGGTGGTGGCCCTGGGGTCCGACACCGGCGGCTCGATTCGCCAGCCGGCTTCCTTCTGCGGGGTCGTCGGGGTGACGCCCACTTACGGGCGCGTGTCGCGCTCCGGGTTGGTGGCCTTTGCCAGCTCGCTCGATCACATCGGCCCGTTCGCGCGCAACGTCCGGGACGCGGCGCTCCTGCTGAAGGTGATTGCCGGCCGCGACGAGATGGACTCCACCTCCGCTCTCGCTCCGGTGCCCGACTACGTGGCCCTGCTCGACGGCCAGGTACGGGGAATGAGGGTCGGGCTGCCCCGCGAGTATTTCCAGGGCCTGGCCAGCGAGACCGGCGACCTGATCGCGCGGGGCATCGAGGTGCTCCAGCGGCTGGGGTGCGAGGTGCGCGAGATCAGCCTGCCCCACACCGACTACGCCATCGCCTGCTACTACATCATTTGCACCGCCGAGGCCAGCTCGAACCTGGC
>CAYGVJ010000248.1:0-2503 GCA_964353255.1 uncultured Solibacteraceae bacterium
GCAACCGGCAGATCGAGGGCGACAGCCCTGGCCACCAGGCGAACCTGCGGTCGTATCTCGACCTGACCCGGACGGTTCAGTTCGACTCGGCTCTGTACTATGTCGGCGCGCTGCGGCAGCTTGGCGTCCCGGCTTACGCCCGGCTGGACACGCGGCTGGGTTGGCGTCCCACGCCGGACCTCGAGCTGAGCTTCGTGGTCGAGAACCTGCCCAACAACCGGCACCTGGAGTTCATCCCCGAGGGCGCCATCCGGACTACCGAGATTGGCCGCAGCGTCTACGGGAAGATCACATGGCGCTTCTGAGATGCCCGCCGCCGCGGCGGGTCTCGCGACAGGGCCTCCAGCATCCCCGCCTCGGCCAGATCGTCACGCTGGCGGCCGGGTTGCTGGCGGCCTGTCCTCAGAGCTGGGCGCAATCCGGTTCAGTGTCGGTCCAGGAGTACCAAGTCAAGGCGGCGTTTCTGTACAACTTCGCCAAGTTCGTGGACTGGCCGCCGCCTGCCGCCGGTCCCAAGGCGCCTCTGGTGATCGTGGTCTTCGGCCGGGATCCTTTTGGTCCGGCGTTGGCAGACACCGTCTGGGGCAAGACCATCAACGACCGCCCGCTGGAGGTGCGTCACGCCAGCCGGATCGAGGATCTGCTGCCCTGCCACCTGCTGTTCATCAGCGCCCAGGAGCGGAGGCGGGTGCTGGAGATCCTCAAGGCCGTGGAATCCGCCGGCGTGCTGACGGTCAGCGAGACGGACGACTTCCTGGACCAGGGAGGGGCGGTCAGGTTCGTGATGGAAGAGCGCAGGGTTCGCTTCGGGATCAACCTGGATGCGGCGCGGCGGAACGGGCTGACCATAAGCTCGAAGCTGCTGAGCCTGGCGGTGGCGGTCAAGAAGTGAAGTGCGGGGACGCGATCACGTCCGGTTTTTCAAGGCCTGTGCCAGGGACCACAGGCTGAAGGCCTCTGCTAAAGTCCCCCCGCCAGGCTGCCGAAGAAGCACTTGAGGTCTCTTGTCGAAGCCGGCAATCTGGGTGTGCCTGGCGCCCGTAGTGTCCGGGGCGTTTACTGTGCTGGCTGCCCTGGTGGCCGTCGGCGGCTTGGCCACAGCGCAAGTCGGTCAGTCCTTGCAGCAGGAGTACCGGATCAAGGCTGCCTTGCTGTGGAACATCGCCAAGTTCGTGGAATGGCCCCCTTCGAGCACCCCCGACGCGCCCCTGGTTGTAGTGGTGTTTGGCAGAAGCTGGGGCGGTCTGGATTTGGGAAACGCTCTCTGGGGCAGGACGGTCAACGACCGCCCGATTCAAGTGCGGCACACGGACCGGCTGGATAAGGTGCTGCCCTGCCACATTCTGTTCATCAGCGGGACGGATAGACAACGGCTGCCGGAGATCTTCAAGGCTGTTGACGGCTCTGCGATTCTGACCGTCGGCGAAGTGGAAGACTTCCTGGAGCTGGGCGGCGCCATCAGGATCCTCACGGAAGGCGACCGAATGCGCTTTGCCGTCAATCTGGAAGCAGCCCGCCGCAATCAACTCCGGATCAGTTCGAAGCTGCTCAGTCTGGCGAAGAGCGTCAGGAACTGAAATGAAAACAGGCGGGCACAGCTCGGTGTTGAGCAAGCTTTCCATCCGGCACAAGCTGACGCTGATTATCATGCTTACCAGCACCCTGGCCCTGCTGCTGGCTTCCGGGGGCTTCATCGTCTTTGAGCTGGTGCGGGCTCGCAGCGCCGCGGCCAGTGAGATGTCAACGGTGGCCGACGTGATCGGCGCCAACAGCACGGCCGCGTTGACCTTCTGGGACCGGCAGGCGGCGGCAGAGGTCTTGTCGGCCCTCCGCGCCGACGAGCGAGTTCTGGCCGCCTGCTCCTACGATGCCAAGGGAAACCTCTTCTCCGCTTACGCCCGCGACAGAAACGAGGAATACGTTTTCCCGATGCCGCCCAGAGCGCCGGGCAGTTACTTTGAGGGTGAACGGCTGCGGCTGTTCCGTCCGATTGTGCTGAATCGCGAGACGGTGGGCACCGTCTACCTGGAGGCCGACCTGGGCTTAGTTCGCGCGCGATTGCAGCGCTACCTGTGGATTGTGGCGCTGCTGATGGCAGTCTCCTCACTGACCGCCCTGGCGATTTCCTCCAGGCTTCAGAACATTGTTTCGCGGCCCATCCTGGACTTGGCGACCGTAGCTCGGCAGGTTTCCGCCAACAGAAACTACTCCGTTCGGGCGGCCAAGCACAGCCAGGACGAGCTGGGCACGCTCATCGACGCCTTCAACGAGATGCTCTCGCAGATCCAGGAGCGGGACAGCCAACTGGCGCGCCACCGCGATCTGCTCGAAGAGCAGGTGGCCGAGCGCACCTCCGACTTGACGCGTCTGAATTCGGAGCTCCGCGCGGCCAAGGAGAAAGCCGAGGAGGCGGCCCGGCTGAAGAGCGAGTTCCTGGCCAACATGAGCCACGAGATCCGCACCCCCATGAACGGGGTCATCGGCATGACCGAGCTGGCCCTGG
>CAYGVJ010000249.1:0-2449 GCA_964353255.1 uncultured Solibacteraceae bacterium
TGTCAAGGCAAAGTAGAAAGTTCCGCTTTCCGGCAAAGTAGAAAGTTCCGCTTTGGCCGAGCCAGTTCCGGGGTCCATGCTACAACCCCCTCATGGACCGCGGCTTCTTCATCACCCTCAACGCCGTCCGCCGGCAGCTGGCGGCGATGCCCAGTGAACTGTACCTGGTTCGTCTGATTCATCACCACACCCGAAAACCGTTCCCCGCCGAGCCGCTTTGGACCGCCTGGCAACTCTCCCGTTGCGCCGTGGTCAGATTCCTGCGCTGGGGCAACCGCGAAGGCTTCGACGTTTACCTCCGGCCCTATGCCGAGGGCCGAAACGCCGGCTACATCCTGTTGGATCTGGACCGGCCCGGCCCTGACGCCCTTGCCCGCATGCGCGCCCAGGGACACCAGCCCTGCGTGGTAGTCCAGACCAGCGCCGGTCATCTCCAGGCCTGGGTTCGCGTCAGCCAAACACCGCTTGAGCCAGCGCTGGCAACTGAGATCGGCAAGCACCTGGCCCGCACCTATGGGGGCGACCGCGCCAGCACCGACTGGCGCCATTTGGGAAGGCTGGCCGGGTTCACCAATCAGAAGCCCGCCCGACGCCCGCCCCGCGGTTACGCTCCCTGGGTCAGACTCCTCCACGCCCAGACGCAATCGGCCACTAACGGCCTCGCTCTGATCCAGGCGGCCGAGCGCCGACTCTGGCCATCGCCCCACCCACCCATCTGCCCACCCATGGCCACCACCATCACCCCGGCGGCTGCGGCCGCCATCTATCAGCGCTTCCTGGACCGCCTGCGCATCCCGCAACGCTTCCCCCAGCCCGATTGGAGTATCGCCGACCTGTGGATCGCCCAAGAGCTTTTCCGGTGCCGTGCACCCGCCGAGCAGGTCCACGCCATCCTGCGGCTCGCAAGTCCCGGCTTCCCTCGCCGGCATTCCCAGCCCGAAGACTACCTCGCTCGTACGCTGCGCCGCGCCGCCCTGGATGTCGAGCACGCACGTTTTCCTGCGCGCCGCCGCGCGCCCGGTGTCCAGACCGACCAGGATCGGTAGGGGCATCAGCTCGTCCGATTCGACTGCTGGATCACCAGCCAGGTCGGCGGCGAGGGCCGTCCCCAGAAGCCGTCCATCCAGGCTCGGTTAACCTTCCGCGGGCCGGCCCCGGCGGATGTCTTCGGTTGGGGAGCACGGGGCGGCGGCTCCGAAGACGGCCGCACCGGGCAAGGGGCGATCTGGAGATAGTGGCCTTCCCAGCCGGCCGCCAG
Organism: uncultured Solibacteraceae bacterium; assembly: GCA_964353255.1. Taxonomy (GTDB): domain Bacteria; phylum Acidobacteriota; class Terriglobia; order Bryobacterales; family Bryobacteraceae; genus VFZS01. Next base: position 1,259 of record CAYGVJ010000249.1, read on the forward strand.
CGTCCCGTCCAGCCGTACCTCCACTCGCAGCCGGCTGCCGCGCATGCGCGGCATGATCGAACTGCTCCTGATCTGATATCGCTCCCGCCCGAACTGAAACGTGTAGTCGTTGGTGATCACCCGCTCCTCCACATGGCTGAGGATGGCCGCCAGCCCGTGCCCGGCCAGCAGCCGCCGGTGGGCATCACTTGGTCGCACCGGCTCGACCGTGAACCGCTCGTCCCACAGCGGCAAGTACACCCGCTCCAGATACTCGTTGGCCGCTTCCAGGGTGCTGGCGCCGGCCTTCCGCAGCCCTTTCACCAGCCGGTCCTGGGCCGTGCCGAAAAACCGTTCGATCCGCCCCTTGGCCTGGGCGGAATGCGCCGGAATCCAGCCTATCCCCAGCTCCTTCAGGGCCCGGCCGATCTGCGTCAGCGGCGGTTCCTCCTCCAGGTGCTTGTTGTAGTGCAGGGGCCGGTTCACCTGGAACAGACCCGCTTTGTCGGTGTAGTATTCCAGCGGCCGACCGAACCGCTCCAGCCACCTCCACAAAAGCCGCATGTTCTCCGCCGTGGTGTCATGCTCGACTAAGCGGGCCAGCGCCCGGCTGGTGGCATCATCGATCATCGCCACCAGGTACAGCTTCGGACCCCGCCCTTCCAGCCAGTCGTGCTCGCTGGTGTCCCACTGCACCAGCTCCCCGAAGCACTCCCGCCGCGGTCGCCACAGGTGCACCTCGCCGATCCGGGCCCGCTTCGGCTTCCACAACTGGGCTTCGATCATCCACTTCCGCAGCGTCTCCTTGCTCACCTCCAGGGCGTGGTTCTCGCTCAGGTACTCGGCCGCCAGCGTCGGACCGAAGTCCCGGTACTCCCTCCGCACCAGATCGATCGCCCGCTTGCGTACCCCCTCGGCCATTCTCCGGTTCGAAGGCCGGTCGCGCAAACCGTGCACCACCGCCCGGTCGCCCTTTCGCTTCAGCTTCTTCAGCAGCGTCCGCACCCATCGCGGCGTCACTCCCATCCGTCCGGCCGCTTGCCGCTGCGTGATCTTCCCGTCCCGCACCAGCCTCAACCAGTGCAGCCGGTCCCGTTCCTGTTGGCTCATCTCGATCCGTTCCTCCGCCACCCTCCCATGCTCGAATCCCGAGGGCTGTCAAGAGGAACTTTCTACTTTGCCCACACAGGAACTTCTCACGTTGCCGCGACA
>CAYGVJ010000250.1:0-2449 GCA_964353255.1 uncultured Solibacteraceae bacterium
TTCGTAGCCGACACCAGCGCTTTGGGCAAAACGGCGCCGCTTTGGTCAGTGATGGTGCCGAAGATAGAAGCCGTGGTTTGGGCGCCTAGAGGAGGGACCGCGCCCAAGGCAATCAGCATAGCGAACAAGGCTCCCGCGATGCAACCTGGAAGCCTCCTACTGGGGATAAGACTAATCCCGGTTTCTTGTCTCATGTTCCGTTTTCTCCCGTGATCTCGAGGCGCTGGTGGCTCTTCTCAGGCTCACCAGCCTCTGACAACAGCGCTTGTAGGGGGCAGTCCGTCTGATTTTACCGGGGCTCACCGCCCCGGTGCTGTCGCTGACCCGCCCCACGAGGGCGCCCCGCGCCTCCTGGGCCGAGGCCGCGGACACGCCCCAGAACAGACCCAACACCATGAATGTGACTACCCCGCCAGGCGCGAGGCTCAGAATTCGACTTGCCACTGCTAGATCTCTTTTTCTGTAATTCGGCTACGGGGTTGAGTAGAACGACCACCTGAGCCGCCCTGACTGCCGATTATGCTCCCGCGGCGACGGCCACGGAAGTATCTTGGGGTTATGTTACGGTGTCGTTACCGTAGGGGTAGCGGCCGCAGGAGGCGCTAATTGCCGTAGGAGCGCGCGATCTCCTCCAGGCGCTCCCGCAACCACTCCTCGGACAGCCATTGGCCGCCCACCATCACGCCCACGCGCCGGTTGACGTTCCGCACGTCTTCCAGCGGGTTCCCCTGGAGCAGGAGGAGGTCGGCGCGCTTGCCGGCTGCGACGACGCCCGCGTGGTCCTGGCTTTGCAGGAACTCGGCCACATTGGCCGTGCCCATGCGTAGCACTTGGTAAGGCGTCAGGCCCGCCTCCACGCGCAGGCGCAGTTCGTCGTGAATCGAGAAACCCGGCAGCATGTACCAGAATCCCGAGTCCACGCCCAGCAAGAGCTTGACGCCGCAATCGTGCAAGATCTTCAGAACCTGCTTGGAGTTGGCTTCATACAGGGAGAGATCCCGGCTGGGAGGGGTTTGGGTCGGATGCGCGAACCCGCCCTTGAGGGCGGGCGAGACGTACCGCATCTCGGGACGCTGCAACAGGGCGGACACCTGCCCCAGCGAAACCAGGGAGACCGCCAGGGTCGGCGTGACCCAGACACCCGCCTCGCGGACTAGCGCGGCCAGTTCTCTGAGGCGCGTCTCATCCAGCACTCCGGTCGTCATCCAACCGGTGGAGGAGGCGACGTCGCCAAATCCGTACAGATGCTCGATGGAGGCCTGGCCGGCCGCCAGCGCGTTCGCCAAACCGACGCGCGTGGGAACGTGCCCCACCACGCGGATCCCCTGCGCCCGGGCCTCTTCCAGAATGGCCTGATAGACCTCCAGCGTGAGGTCCGTGTACACCTTGATGAAGTCATACCCCAGCGCCCGGTAGTAGGCCACCATGCGCCGCGCCTGTTCCGGCGTAGTGACGGGCGGCGTCACGCTGGTCCAATGGCCGCCCGCACCATCCATGCCGGGGCTGGCCACATATAGGCGAGGCCCCAAGGCTGCCCCGCTCGCGATGGCTTCGCGCCACCTCAAGCGCACTTGACCCCACATTTCCCGCACGGTAGTCACGCCATTGGCCAGGAACAGGAAGAGGTCCTTTTCCCAGTCCCGGTCGTCACTGCCGAAGTGGGTGTGCATCTCGGCCAGGCCCGGCATCAGGTACCAGCCCTCGGCCTCGATCCGTTCGGCATCCGAAGGGATTTCGATGCTGTCGGCCGGCCCCAGCTCGGCAATGCGCCCGTCCCGCACGACCACGGTGTGCCGCTCCAGCAGGCCCTCGGCATCCATGGGAACCACGTTCACGTTGACGAAGGCCACGGGGGAGGAGGCGGCGATCTGGCGGGGGACCGCCGGCCCCCACCGAACCGCCGTGGAATTCGGCGGAAGTTCCGACCAGCCAGCGCAGCACAGCGCCAGCAGCAGCAGCCACCGCCTGGGGATCGAGGACATGTCCGTCTGTTTCCAGTTTAGAACACGTACTTCAGGCCGAACTGAAAGATGCGCGCGTCGCGCGAGACGGTCGTCTGGGCCGTGGTGCTCACCGAGGTGGAAGTGATCCGTCCGAAGGTGGCCCGGGTGAGGTCGGTGCCGGGATCGCCCCGATTCACCCAGTTAAAGGCATTGAACGCCTCGGCCCGGAACTGGACTTGGTGCCCCTCGCGGACACGGACGCTCTTAGAGACGCCCAGATCCACGCCTTTGAAGCCCGGTCCGATGACCACGTTGCGGCCCAAGTTGCCGAGCTGCCCGGGCTGGTTGGCCGCAAAGGCACGCGGGTTGAACCAGGCCAGGATGACCTCGTCGCGGGACCGGCTGGGGCTGAGCTTCCAGTCGCCGATGACATCGGGCCGGTCCCCGTTGGGGTAGCTGTCAAAGTCGTTGTCGCGGCCGCTGCGCATGCGCAAGGGCTGGCCCCC
>CAYGVJ010000251.1:0-2341 GCA_964353255.1 uncultured Solibacteraceae bacterium
CCCTGTTGCGCAAGATGAACCTCGAACCATGACCGGCCAGACCATCTCCCACTACACGGTCCTCGACAAGCTCGGCGAGGGCGGGATGGGCGTCGTCTACCAAGCCCGCGACACCCGTCTGGACCGCCTGGTCGCCCTCAAGTTCCTCCCTCCGGAGAAGCTCGCCGACTCTGACCGCAAGGCCCGCTTCATCCGCGAAGCGCGCGCCGCCTCGGCCCTCAACCACCCCCACATCATCACCATCCACGACATTGCATCTGAGGCTGGCCAGGACTTCATCGTTATGGAATACGTGGCGGGCCAGACGCTCAGCCAGTTGATCTCCGGCAAAGGGCTGCCGCCGAAGGAAGCCGTGAAGTACGCCGTGCAGATGGCCGACGCGCTGGCGGCGGCGCACCGGGCGGGCATCATTCACCGCGATCTAAAGCCTGCGAACGCGATGGTCACCGAAGACCGCCTGGTGAAGGTGCTGGATTTCGGCCTGGCCAAGCTGACCGAGCCGGTGGCCGGAGAGAGCGAGTCTACCGCGACCGCGGTGGTGGGCACGGTAGCCTACATGTCACCCGAGCAGGCCGAGGGGATCAAGGTGGACGCCCGCAGCGATATCTTCTCCTTCGGCGCGGTGCTCTACGAGATGCTGACGGGCCGGAGGGCTTTTGCAGGGCTGCTGCGCGAGGAACCGGCGCCGCTGCTGGATGTGCCCCCCGAACTGGACCACATCGTCGCCCGCTGCCTCCGCAAGAACCCCAACGATCGCTTCCAGCGCGCCGCCGACCTCAAGCAGGCCCTGGAGGAATCCGCCCGCGCCCTGGACCGGCCCGCTTCCCTGCCCTCTATCGCCGTGCTGCCCTTCGCCAACCTCAGCGCCGACAAGGAGAACGAATACTTCAGCGACGGCCTGGCCGAGGACATCATCGACGCCCTGACCAAGCTGCCCGGGCTCCGCGTGATTGCGCGCACCTCCGCCTTCGCCTTCCGCGGGAAAGAAGTGGATATCAGCGAGATCGGCGCCAAACTGAAAGTGGCCACGATTCTAGAAGGCAGCGTGCGCAAGGCCGGCAGCCGCATCCGGGTCACCGCCCAGCTCATCAAGGTAGCCGATCAATCCCACCTCTGGTCACAGCGCTACGACCGCGAAATGACCGACGTCTTCGCCATCCAGGACGACATCTCCCAGGCCATCGTGGACAACCTGCGCGTGCGCCTGGTCTCCGACCGGCCCCTGGTCAAGCGCTACACCGAGAACCTGGAAGCCTACAACCTGTTCCTGCGGGGACGCCATTGTGTATTCAGGATGACGGCCGAAGCGCTCGCCAAAGGCAAGGAGTATCTGGAGCAGGCCATCGCGCTGGACCCGGACTACGCGCTGGCCTACGCCGGGATGGCGGAGTACTATTGGACGAGCGCCTTCTGGGGCTTCAGGGATCCGAAACAGTTTCTTCCCAAAGCCAAGTCGGCGGCGATGGAGGCCGCCAGCCGGGATGACACGCTGGCCGAGGCGCACGCCCTGTCGGGAATACTCAGGGGGACCGTCGACTTCGATTGGGTGGGGGCAGAGCAGGAATTCCGGCGCGCGCTGGAACTCAACCCGGCATCTCCGATAGTCCGCTACTGGTATGGATTCTTCTTTCTCCGGTCGATGGGGCGGCTGGACGAAGCATCATCGGAATTGCGACGGGCGGTGGACCTGGATCCGCTCTCGGCGATGTTCAACACCCTTCTGGCGTACCTGTATTACGCCAGGGGGCAGCATGATCTGGCGATCGCGCAGTACCGGCGCGCGATGGACCTGGAGCCTAGTTGGTACCTGCCCCATTGGCTGCTCGCCATCCAGTACGAGCACATGGGAATGTTCGAAGAGGCGATTGCCTCCGCTCAAAAGGCATGTGAGCTTTCCGGGCGTAACGCGCCGGCGGTCGGGATCCTCGCGCTGGCGTATGGGCTGGCGGGCCGGCCCAGCGAAGCACGAGCGCTGTTGGAGGAGTTGACGACCCTACGCCGCACAACTTATGTGCCGCCCTTTGCCATGGCGGCGGTCTACCGCGGCCTGGGAGAGATGGATCAAGCCCTCGAATGGCTGGAGAAGGGCGTCGAAGAGCGTGACCTGATCGTGGTCACTGGCCTCAGGTCCGAGCCCAGGTACATCCCCTTCTACGGGCACCCGCGCTACCAGGCCCTGCTGCGCAAGATGAACCTCGAACCATGACCGGCCAAACCATCTCCCACTACACGGTCCTCGAAAAGCTCGGTGAGGGCGGCATGGGCGTGGTTTACAAGGCCCGCGATACGCACCTGGAGCGCTTCGTCGCCATCAAGGTGCTGCCACCGGAGCGGGTGGCGG
>CAYGVJ010000252.1:0-2330 GCA_964353255.1 uncultured Solibacteraceae bacterium
CCCCGAGCTCGGGGACTTTCTCTCCGTAAGCCACTTTGTCGGCCTTGACGAACTGAGCGCCCAAGCGGGCCGCGATTTGCTGCGCCTGCTGCGGCGCCTTGCTCAGTTCGTCGTGGCACTGGTCAGCCAGTCGCTGTATGGTGTCGAAAACCGTCTGGCGTTTCAGTTCCTGCGTGATCTGGCCCTTGACTTCCTCCAGCGGCTTCAGCCGCGCCTCCTCCCTTTCGAGCACCTCCAGAATATGGAAGCCGTACTCCGTCTTGATCAGGTTGCTGATCTGCTTGGGCTTGAGCGAAAAGGCCGCGGCCTCGAAGGCCTTCACCGTCTGGCCGCGCACGACCCAATCCAGGTCGCCTCCCTTGGCGGCGCTGGCGGTGTCTTCGGAGTACTTCCGCGCCAGTTCGGCGAAGTTTGCCCCCGCGCGGATCTGCTTCAGCAGGTCCTCGGCCCGGGCCATGATCTTGGGGATCTCGTCCTGAGGCTTGTCGGTGGTCTTTAGAAGGATGTGCCGGACCTTCACCCGCTCCGAAAGCCGGAAGTTGTCCTGGTTGGCTTCGTAGGCCCGCCGCAGATCGCCCTCCGACACCGTGACTTTCTCGGCGATGCGGGGCTCGTCCAGTATCAGTATCTCGACGCTGCGCTTCTCCGGAACCCTGAACAGCGGGCGGTTCTTCTCATAGTCCGCCTGGATCTCTTCCCGGCTGGCCGTCACCTCCGAGCGGTAGCTCTCCGGGGAGAGGGCAAAGTAGTCGATCTTGACTCTCTCGTTGCGACGCACGTACTCCCGCCGGATCTCGGCAGGCGTGACCACCACTCCCTCGCTCGCCAGATTGGCGAGCTTCACCAGCAGCATCTGCCGCCGCAGACTGAACTCGAACTCCGGGATGGTCGTGTTCTGCTGCGCCAGAAACGCGGCGTACACCTCCCGGCCCACGAACTTGCCGTCGGGAAACAGTTGCGGAAGCGCGCCCCGAACGATCTCCTGGATCTCGTCTTCGGTGACCTGGAAACCCATGCGCACGGCTTGGTAGGCCAGGGCGCGCTCCGTGACCATCCGTTCGATGAGCTGCGGCAGATAGACCGCGGCCATGTCGGACGGGAAGGTCTTGTTGCGCATCTCCTTCTGCACCTGCCCCTGGACCTCGCGCAGGGTCAGGGCCTCCTTGCCGATTTCCGCTACGATCTGATCCTGCGTGTCACGCTGGGTGCCCCAGCCGGGGATCAGGGTCACAACCATCGAGATGGCCACCATCATCAGCAGGCCGCCCAGCATGAAGCGCACCACTTTGGCCCGGCTGCGGAACAAGTCAAACATGGACTAGAACTCCTTGGGAACTTTCAGTATACCGGAGGCCACTGCCGGAGTCATTCCTGGTAACGCAGCAGGATGGCGGTGACGTTGTCCGGCGCCCCGTTCGTCTTGGCCGCTTCCACCAGCCGGTGCACTTGATCGGCCACCGGCGCGCTGGTCGCCAGGATGGAGGCGATCTCGGCGCTCGGCACCGGCCCGGAGAGACCGTCCGAGCAAAGCAGGACCTGGTCTCGCGCCTCCAGCGTCAGCGCGTGCAGGCGCACCCTCAGATCCGCCGCGCTGCCCACCGCCATGGTCAGCACGTTCCGATGCGGGAAGCTGCTGACCTCCTCCTCGGTCAGGCCGAACCGCAGCCGCAGCTCGTTCACCAGGGTCTGGTCGTAGGAGAGCTGCGTCAGCGTTTGGTTGCGCCACAGGTAGGCCCGGCTGTCGCCGACGTTGGCGATGACCATCTCCGGCAGGTTCCAGAGCGCTGCCACGATGGTCGATCCCATCCCCGCGCAACTGGCGTCGCTGGAGGCGCGATCCAGCACGCAGCGGTTGGCCTCCTGAATGGCTTCCTCGAGCAACTGGGCAGGCGGCCAGTTCACCGGCGGCTGGCGAACGTAGCGCACCACCGCCTCCACGGTCAACGCGGAAGCGATTTCCCCGCAGGAGGCGCCTCCCATCCCGTCGGCCACGATCGCCAGGCCCAGCGATTGGTCCAGGAACAAGCTGTCCTCGTTGTTTTGGCGCACCAGCCCCGGGTCCGTCTCTCCGCAGGCCGCCAGTGCCGGCATTCCTCACCGCCTCGCTCTACCCGGCGCGCTCATCCCTTGTGTATCGTAACATGCCGCCCGTAATCCGTACGTAGCGAGGAAGGGCCGCCGGGGGACCCCCAGTGGCGCGGCGCGCCAGTTCATGGGCTCCTCACTGGCCCGGTGAGCCAGCCGGGGGCTGGCTCCCGGGTCAGGGGACCCATAAGCGTTAAGATAAGCCGCGCTCAGGAACAAGATGATCGGGTCGGGTGACCGGGATT
>CAYGVJ010000253.1:0-2161 GCA_964353255.1 uncultured Solibacteraceae bacterium
TGGAGGTATCCGGTTCCCGCCCGGCGGCGGGGAGCGGGGCGGCGAGTGGGCTAGCGGTGGCGCTGGCGAGCGGGCGGCGCATCGAAATCGGGCGCGGGTTTGATGCGGAGACGCTGGAGCGGTTGCTGGGCCTGCTGGAGCGCGTCTGAGCGTGTTTGGCTGGGGGCCAGCGACCAAGATCTACCTGGCGGCGGGGGCCACCGACCTGCGCCAGGGCTTCGAAGGTCTCTACGGGCTGGCGCGCGACCGGTTGTTGTGCGAGCCGCTGAGCGGGCACGTCTTCGTGTTTGCGAACGCCCCGCGCACTCGTCTGAAGCTGCTGTTCTGGGATGGTAGCGGGCTGTGGGTGTGCGCCAAGCGCTTGGAGCAGGGCCGCTTCCGCTGGCCCGAGGCCGTCGGCGGGCAGCCGAAGGTGGTACTTAGCCACGAGGAATTGGCGTTGCTGGTGGGCGGCATCGATCTGGCCCAGACCCGGCGCCGAGCATGGTACCGGAAAACGGCTCTCGCCGCATAACAAATCGCATAAGTGGCTTGTAAGTGGAAACATTTTAGTGTATAGTTGTTTTTACCGATCGTGACCGCCCCGCCTTCCACTGCGCTGTCCGAATCCGGGCAGATTGCCCAGCTCAAGCAGCAACTTCAGTCGGCCGAGCTGAAACTCCAGTGGGCCGAGTTGAAAATCCGGGTGCTCGAAGAGCGTCTGCGCTTGCAGCGGATCCAGAAATACGGTCCGGGCAGCGAGAAGCTCAGCGACGCGCAACTGGCGCTGCTGGAACTGGAACCTGGGGTCAGCCAGGTCGAAGTCCAGGCGGAGAGCGAACGCGAGCCCTTGGCGGCGCCCACGCGGAAGCCGCAGCGTCCCCATCCCGGACGGCAGGAACTGCCCGCGGAGCTGCCGCGGGTGGAGCGCGTGCTGGCCTGCGCGCCGGAGCAGTGCACCTGTCAGGCTTGCGGCCAGCCGACGGTGGTGATCGGCTACGACGTGAGCGAGCAACTGGACGTGGAACCGGCCCGGTACTTCGTGCGGGTGACCAAGCGCGAGAAGCGCGCCTGTAAGTCCTGCCAGGAAGGCGGCGTGACCGCGGCGCCGGTTCCGGCGCGGATCATCGACAAGGGTCTGGTGAGCGACCGGGTGGTGATCGACACGGTGGTGGCGAAATACGGCGACCACGTGCCGTTGTATCGGCAGAGCGCGATCCTGGAGCGGGACACAGGTCTGGAGATCAGCCGGGCGACGCTGGATGGATGGGTGATGCGGGTGGGCGAGTTACTGGTTCCCATGGCCGCGGTGATGCGCCGTGAGTTAGTCGGAGGCAGTTACATCCAGGCCGACGAAACGACGGTGGACGTGCAAATGCACGATGGGCGGGGGCAGAACCATCAGGCCTATCTGTGGCAATACGGCCGCCCGGGAGGTGGCGTGGTCTTCGACTTCCGCCTGGGGCGCGGGCGCGACGGGCCAAAGGAGTTCCTGGGCGGATTCGAGGGTATCCTGCAGACCGACGGCTATGTCGCCTACGACCAGGTGGGCGGGCCGAAGATGGTGCATGCCGCCTGTTGGGCGCATGCGCGGAGGAAGTTCTACGAGGCGGCAATGCTCAACCCCGGCGATGCGGTCGCGACCGGCATCGTGAAGCGGATCGATGAGCTGTTCGGGATCGACGCCCAGGCGCGTGAACAGAACCTGGATCACGCCGGACGCCAGGCGCTACGCCTGGAACAAGCCAAGCCGTTGCTGGAAGTCATTCGCCAGGAGATCGAGGCGGCGCGTGCGGCCGCCCTGCCTTCCAGCGCGCTGGCCAAGGCGGCGAACTACACGCTGGTGCTGTGGCCAAGGCTCACGCGATTCCTGGAGCATCCGGAGATCGAGCTGAGCAACAACCTGGCGGAGAACTCGATGCGCCCCGTGGCCTTGGGACGAAAGAACTGGATCCACCTCGGCAGCCCGCAGGCCGGACCGAAAGTGGCTGCCATTCTGTCCATCGTCGAAAGCTGCCGCCGCATGAAGATCCGCGTCCGTGACTACCTGGCCGCCGTGCTACCCGGCCTCGCTGACATCTCCATCCAGCGGCTCGCGGAACTCACACCCACGGCCTGGGCCGCCCGGAACCGGTAGCCCCAGCGGCGACGCCTGTCAAGATGTAGTTCGCCTGACGCTTAC
>CAYGVJ010000254.1:0-2101 GCA_964353255.1 uncultured Solibacteraceae bacterium
TCGATGTCGAGAAGTCCAAGCTGCGCCGCAACCAGTTCGGCGCCACCTTCTCCGGCCCGGTCTTCATCCCCAGGTTGTACAACGGACGGGACCGCACCTTCTTCATGGTTACCTGGGAGTCGCTGCGATTGGTGGACGGCGAGACGCAGCGCGGAATCACCCCTACGCCTGAGATGCTCCGGGGAGATTTTTCCAGGGCCGTGGACGCCTTCGGCAAGCGCATCACGCTCAACGATACTCTGGCCAAGGCTCCTTTTCCCGGAAATCAGATCCCGGTCAGCCGGATGGACCCCGTGGCCGTGAAGCTGGCCGCCTATTACCCCAAGCCCAATCTGGCGGGCCTGAACAATTACATCGCGCAGGGCAATTCCACCAGCAGTTGGAATAACTTCGGCATCAAGGCCGACCATCAGCTCAGCTCCCGGGACCGTCTCAGCCTGAGCGCCTTCTGGCGTCCCAATTCCTCCTATGACCCGATTGTCAGCAGCCGGTCGCCGATTCCGATGTTCGGGCTCCGCAACAACACGCTGGATCTTCTCTCCGGCATCCGCTATCTTCGCGTGGTCAGCCCGGCGATGTTCCTCGAGCTGAATGCCTCGTTCGCGCGCAAGACCAACCATCAGCGCTGGCCGCTGAGCGGGGAGCGCGACTGGGCGGCCGAAGTGGGGTTTGTGGGCGGCACGAAGAACCCGATCGCGCAAGGCCTTCCGCAGGTTGACGCCACCGGATATATCCTGCTCGGCCCGGCCTACGACTATCCCAAGATCTGGTCATTCAACAACTACCAGTACGCCGGCGCCCTCACCTGGATCCGCGGCCGGCACGCCCTCAAATTCGGCGGCGACTTTTTGCGCATGCAGTATTTCTCCCGCCAGTACGGCGATACACGCGGCCGCCTGACGTTCCTGGGGCGTTATACCAACGAGCCGATGGCCGATCTGCTGCTCGGCTGGCTCAACAAATCCAGCCGGCAGTTGGACGCGGCGGGCCCGTATCATCTGGTGTCGAACTACTCCGGCTACGTGCAGGACGATTTCAAGGTGAGCGCCACGCTGACCCTCAACCTCGGCTTGCGCTACGAGCTGATGAAGCCGCCGCGGGAGAAGTACAGCGCCTGGTCCATGTTCGTTCCGTCGCTGGGGAAGGTGGTGATCGCCGGCAAGGGAACCGTTCCGGATTTCGATCAACGGATCCGGGACTCGGGCGTCGCCCAGTCCGTCATCATGGCGGCCGATGCCGGCCTGCCGCCCACGATCACCCGGCCGGATTACCGCGCCTTCGGCCCCCGGTTCGGCTTGGCGTGGCGTCCCTTCGGCGGAACCCGCACCGTCCTGCGAGGCGGGTACGGGATCTTCTATGGAAGCAGCTCCATCTATCGAACCGACGAGTACAGCGATACGTATCCTTTCTCCATCAACGAGTCCTACTCCGCGTCCACGTCGAATCCGCTGTTGTTGACGGTTTCCAGCGCCTATCCCGAGGCCCGGCGCAAAGTGGGCGGCCTGACCACCACCAACGGGCAGGAGGTCAACCCGCCGAGCCAGTACTTGCAGTCGTGGAGTCTCAGTTTGGAACGCGAATTCGCGCAGGGCACGGTGCTCGAGGTCGCCTATGCGGGCTCCAAGGGCACGCACCTGCCCCGGCGTTACGACGTCAACCAGCCCTACCGCAGCCAGGAGCTGCGCCAGGTCCGGCCCTTCCCGGCTTTCTCCACCATCAACATCATCTCTAACGGCTCCAACTCCATCTACAACGCGGGCTCGGTCACCATCCGCCGCCGCTTCAGCAAGCAACTGTTCATCCGTGCGGCCTATACCTACGCCAAGTCGATCGACGAGAGTTCCAACACCGGCGGAACCATCCAATACAACTTCCCGGCGGCGCAGGATTCGCACAACCTCAAGGGCGAACGCGGGCGCTCGGACTTCGACATTGGCCACTCCTTCGCCGCCAGTTTCATCTGGCAGCCGGGCTTCTCTCGCCGCCTGCTGCTTCGCAACTGGCAGATCTCCGGCTCCAGCACCATTTACACCGGACCGCCCTTTACCCCCAAGGTGGCCAACTATTCCTACGACAACGGCGAAGCCAGCCGCCCGGACCG
>CAYGVJ010000255.1:0-2084 GCA_964353255.1 uncultured Solibacteraceae bacterium
GCGTGGCGCAGGCTGCCGGCACGGTGCTGCCGGGCGTCAACCTGCGCGCGCGCCAGCAGTTCGCGCTCGGCATCTCATACGGCCTCTAGGAGCCAAGGAAACCTGATGGCCAATCCCACACAAACCCCTGGATGGGGCTCCTGGCCCGGCACGCGGGCCAGGAGCCCGACCCCACCACCTCGGCGCGCGCGGTTCCTGTCTACGCCACTTCCAGCTCTTGCGGGTCTGACATTAGTACCTTTATCACCAGATCCTGTCCGAATCTGGCCGGATTTTGCGACCAGCGGGCAGGAGCAGTGGAGAGCGTGGGGATGATGTAGAGTTCCTTCAGCTTGAGACCGAGGGCGATGACCTGTTTGCCAAGCGCGGTGACGTAGTACTTGTAGTTATGCCCGACTTTCCTGATCAGGCCGTGAACTCGGAGGCGCTTGACCAGGCGCGAGATCTGGCCGCTGGTTTTCTCTTCGAGGCGACGGCGGAGATGTTTGTTCTGAAAACCGTTGATGTTGAACTCGCCGCTGCCCAGGGAGCGGAGTAGTTCTTCGTCGCCGGGATCGAAGAAGTTGAAGCCTCGATACGCACGGTCGTTTTCCTTGACCGGCGGGCAGATCTTGTTCAGCTTGTCCGTGCCGGCCTTGTCATCTTGGAGGGCCGAGATGAACTCCAGGTAGCGCCGGTTGGCGGCCCGCAACAGTTCCCGAAGTGGGGCCAGGCTGTAGATGGTCTTCTTCATTTCCGCCCACGCCATGCTGGACGTTCCGTCCTTGTGTTCTACCTCGCGGTAGTGCTTGAAGAAGGAGACATTCCCCACGGTGGTCTCGATCCGCGGGATCAGATGGAACTTGTCGTACATCTTGATCGACACCGGTCTGTGCCTCTCGCAAATCCGGAACTGTCTGAGAAGATGGGGGTTGCGCATCCTTTGCCAATTCCTTCATTCGATGTTCAGAGTGCTGCCGGTGCTGGCTGCCGCTCTTTCGTCACTGCTGAAATCGCGAGCCTCTCTGCAACTGGAAAACCTGGCCCTTCGCCACCAACTCGGCGTCCTGCATCGCTCGGTCAAGCGGCCGGGTCTGACCGCCGCCGATCGACTCTTCTGGGCCTGGCTCCGCGAAGTCTGGGGAGACTGGCGCTCCGCCTTGGTCATCGTCAAGCCGGAGATCGTCATCGCCTGGCACCGCAAAGGCTTCCGGCTGTTTTGACCTGGAAGCTCCGACGCGGACAGCCGGGATGCTCACCGGTCTCCAAGGAAACCCGGGAACTGATCCGGTAGATGAGGCGCGAGAATCCGCTCTGGGGTGCACCGCGGATCCAAGGCGAACTGCTCAAGCCCAGCATCGATATCGGCGAGACCAGCGTCAGCACGTACATGGTCCGGCGCCAAGATATTGGAAGTCAGAACACCAGTCGCGTGGGCCCTGCCCCAATAGCCACCTGGTTTCTCAGCGGGATCCAGTGCTTGGGTACCACCAGGTCTCGAACACAGCACACGGTTCGAAATGAGCCCACCCTGGGCGCCCAGGGTGGATGAGAAGCACCCTTTGCACAATAACTTAGGCGTTTCCAAGCACCTAACGGGTTCGAACGCTACACTTCTACGGCCACCAGAGTTCGAAATGTATCCAGTGTGGGGAGCCACTCTTGCGTCTTCCGGACCTAATGCCTCATTTTCGTTGACGCCATCGTCGGCGTCAGGCGGCCCGGCGCCCCAAGCCTCTTTAGGCTTATGGGTACCCGCAACCGCCGACCGGTCGGACTATGGCAGACTGGAGGGCGTAGTGGCCAGTCCAGGGGAAGTGCCAGGCAGCCGGACCCTCCACTCCTGGAAAAGGATTGCCAGCCATCTCGGCGTGACGGTGCGCTCGGCGCAGAGGTGGGAGAAAATCGGGGATCTGCCGGTCCGCCGTGCCGGCAGCGGCCGGAGCGCCCGGGTCCTGGCGTTCACAGACGAGTTGGACGCGTGGCTGGCCTCGGGCGGGGCCGAGCGCGGCGCCCAGAAAGCTGAAACCGCCGGGGATTCAGAGGCCGGCAAGACGGGAGAGGTACTTGCAAAATTCGCAGTCTGGGCGGGCTGGAACAATTCA
>CAYGVJ010000256.1:0-2046 GCA_964353255.1 uncultured Solibacteraceae bacterium
TGAGCCCGATGCCGGACACGCAGTCCGGACCACTGCTCGCAGACTACAATCGAGTTCGCGGGATTGTTCGGCACGTATTTCACGCTGCCGGGGCCAATCAAGGTCGCAGGATCAGGCGGCAGCAGCTCCTGGAGGCCGGACACATCCTGCGCGGCGGTGTACTCTGCGCCTCCAATCGAGTAGGAGTAGTGCAGCGCTCCGTCGCGGTAGTCCACGATATTGGCATCCGAGACCCGGCCTGTGGCATTGACCCCCAGGCGGCGCTTGCGCTCGCGTTCGGCCGGTGAAGCCCGTGAGCGCACCAACCGCCATACTACGATGGCTCCGAGGACCACCGCCGCAGCCGCCAGCGCGATGGCTGCTCCGCCGCTCAGGTCCGGCAGCCAGCTCAGCCCCAGTCGATTCCCCATCCGCGGCTACTTTTCCGAGGCGTATTGCTTGTAGAGAGCGGCGATGCCCGCGCTGGTCACGTCGCCCGGGTGGATGATGACGCGGTAGCGGAAGCGCAACTCCTTGCCCGGCTCCAGCGTCAAGCTGCCGTTCTTGGTCTTGTCTCCCGTAAAGTCGCGCTCGCCGAAGATGTTGCACGCGAACAGCCCATAGCCCCGCGAATGCCAATACGTGGGGTGCCGCGGGTTGCTCGGATGGTCCAGAATCGCCACCCCCAGCTTCTCGCCGCCCGTTTCGCCGAAAAAGTCCACCCAGGCCGAGCGCTTACCCCAGACGTTCCGCTCGGTTTCCAGGCCCTCGGCATTGACCATCTTGCCCGTGCGCGCCGGCTGAGCGGGAGCGCCTTTGCGCGGCTCCTCCAACCACGCCGCCAGCCGCATGGCAAACGTCCCTTCCTTGGTGTCGGCGAAGGTGACCTTCTGGGCGGCCTTCAGGGTGATGTCAAGATCCATGATCCGCAGGGTCGGGTGGGAGCGGAAGGTGATCTTCTTGCGCTCCACCAGCAGGCGGTTGCCCTGGGC
The DNA here is from genome assembly GCA_964353255.1 of uncultured Solibacteraceae bacterium. Taxonomy (GTDB): domain Bacteria; phylum Acidobacteriota; class Terriglobia; order Bryobacterales; family Bryobacteraceae; genus VFZS01. The sequence continues at coordinate 972 of CAYGVJ010000256.1, forward strand.
ATCCAGCCAGTCGAAGGCGGCTTCCAAGGAGCCGGACTTGGCGCCACTCTTGACCGCCAGCACTTTACTAAGCGCAATCCGGCCCTTCTTAGGGCCCTGCTGGCTGGGATCGTTGCCCCAGAAGTCGAACCCGTTGACGTCGCCGTGGGTGAACCACAAGCCGCGCTGATGGATGTGGTCCCGCGCTTCGCCCTCGCGGGGTTCCATCGGAAAGCCGCGGGTGACGATGGCGCCGGAAGCCGCCCGCAGCGGGTGCAGGTAGGGCTTGGTGGTGTCCTGCCCGATGAACAGGGTGGTGAACGGCTTCCCGTCGATGTCCACCGCGATGCGGTCCGGGGCTGAAGTGATCTTCACCTGGGCCGCCAGCGGGAAGACGCACAGTGTCAATGCGCACAATGATCGCTTCATGTGTCCTAGTTAATCACAGCCGCCCCGGCAGCCTCAAGCTGCCAGTAGGCTATGTCTCCCGACTTGGCGCCCAGACAAGACCGGAGTCTTGCCCCACACAGGTTGACGCGCTCTTCCCTCACCGGATATCATGAAGGCGTCCGTCTGGAGTTGAGGAGCAGGCGATGTTTTCCCTGGGCTGGCAAGAAACGGTCTTCATCTTCGTGCTGGCCCTGCTCATTTTCGGCCCGAAAAAACTCCCCGAGCTGGGGAAGACCATCGGCAAGGCGTTGACCGAGTTTCGTCGGGCCTCCCGCGAACTGAAATCCACGTTTGACCGCGAGATTGCGGTTCTCGAGCGGGAGAGCGACTCGCTGAAGGAGGTCACCTCCAGCTACCAGAGCGACCTCAGCAGCAGCTACGACCACGGCTACGACTCCTCCTACTACGACGGCGAGTACCAGGCGCACGACTCCTCCGATTCGACCGCGCAGGACACATCCACCGTAGGCGCTTCCGCAGATCAGGGCGCCGACTCGACCTCCGGTTCCGCGCCGGAAGGCGCGCCGGATTCAGGCGCCCCGGCCGGCACCGAAGCCGCCAGGCCCGCGCCGACGACCGATTTCCAGATCTGAAGCCCGAACCAGCACGTTGATGGCGTTTTGGAGATTCAAGAGCGCAGCGCCGG
>CAYGVJ010000257.1:0-1933 GCA_964353255.1 uncultured Solibacteraceae bacterium
CCGAAGTTCCACCCCTGATGGCATGTGAAAGTGGCTGTTTGTTGGGTTTTGCGGCAGTTTCGAATGGTTACTGTAGGCATGTAAATAGTAACAGAAGTGTTGACATGTCGATCTGATCGTGCTACCATGTGGGCATGTACGTGGCCTCGGTCCCCAACCGCAGCTCCCCGCCGGCCATCCTCCTGCGCCAAAGCTTCCGCGAGCAGGGCAAGGTCCGCAACCGCACCCTGGCCAACCTGTCCCATTGGCCTCCCGAGCAGGTCGAGGCTCTCCGCCGCCTCCTCAAGGGCCATTACGCCGGGATGCCGGTCCTGGATTCGGCCTTCGACATCACGCGCTCTCGTCCGCACGGCCACGTCGCCGCGGTGCTCGGAACCCTGCGGCGGCTGCGCCTGGAAACGGTTCTCGATCCGCAACCCAGCCGGCAGCGCGACGGCGCCGTGGCCCTGATCGCGGCGCGCATCCTGGAGCCCGGCTCGAAGCTGGCCACCAGCCGGGCGTTGCGCGACGAGACTTGCCACAGCAGTTTGGGCGAGACGCTGGCGTTGGGGTCGGTCAACGAAGACGACCTGTACGCGGCCATGGACTGGCTCATCGCGCGCCAGCCGCAGATCGAAGTCCGGCTGGCACAACGCCATCTGAGCCACGGGACGCTGGTGCTCTACGATCTGACCTCGACCTACTTCGAGGGGCATCACTGCCCGCTGGCCAGGTATGGCTACTCGCGCGACGAGCGGCGCAGCAACCCGCAGATCGTCTTCGGGGTGTTGTCCAGTGCGGAGGGATGTCCGGTGGCGGTGGAAGTATTCGAAGGCAACACCGGCGATCCGAAGACCGTGGCCGCGCAAGTGGCGAAGCTGCGCCAGGGGTTTCATCTGGAGCGGATCGTGCTGGTAGGGGACCGCGGCATGCTGACCGAGAAGCGCATCGAAGAAGATCTGCGCCCCTACCAGGGGCTGGAGTGGATCACGGCTTTGCGCACGCCGCAGATTCAGAAACTGGCCGCCCAGGGCCTAGTGCAGTTGTCATTGTTCGACGAACGCGACCTAGCCGAGGTGACGCACCCAGACTATCCCGGCGAGCGGTTGATCGTGTGCCGCAACCCGTTGCTGGCGGCCGAACGTGCGCGCAAGCGACGGGAATTGATGGAGGCGGCCGAGAAGAAGTTCAAGGAACTCGAGGCGGCGACAAAACGGAAGCGGCAGCCGGTCCGGAGTGCGGAGAAGATCAGCTACCTGGTCGGCAAGGCGCTGGCGGCCTCCAAGGTGGAGAAGTACTTCCGCTGGCAGATCACGCCGGAGGGTTTGGGCTGGGAGCGCCACGCGGAACGGATCCAGCGCGACGCGGCGCTGGATGGGATCTATGTGCTCCGGACTTCGGCGCCCCAGGAGCGGCTCGACAGGGACCAGACGGTGCTGGCCTACAAGCGGCTGGCGACGGTGGAGCGGGCGTTCCGCAGTCTGAAGAGCGTGGACCTGGAGGTGCGGCCGATTCATCACCGCTTGCCGGATCGGGTCCGCGCCCACGTGTTGATCGTCATGCTGGCCTACTACGTCGAGTGGCACATGCGCCAAGCGTTGGCGCCGGTACTGTTCGATGACCAGCAGCGGGGCGAACCGCGGCCTTCGCCGGTGGCGCCGGCCGTGCGTTCCGCGACGGCCACTGCCAAGGCCCGGAGCAAGCGCACTGCGGACGGCTGGCCGGTGCAGAGCTTTCAAGACTGGTTGAAGGACCTCGCCACGATCGTGAAAAACCGCGTTCAGCCCCGCCTGCCATCCATCCCGGCTTTCGACGTGACCACGCGCCCCACGCCCGCCCAGCAGCATGCGCTGAAACTCCTCAGCCTCAAGCTGTAGTCAGTAACGACGGGCGCCTTGGTCAACAAGTCCAGTCAAATCAACGCAGGACTGCCTGCCGCGGGGTGGAACTTCGG
>CAYGVJ010000258.1:0-1875 GCA_964353255.1 uncultured Solibacteraceae bacterium
ATGGGAAAGACACCTGCCCCATTATCCATTACTCTACGTTTGATGTCAAGCTGGTCTCAGAGGAATGGAAGGAGCATAGCTCGAAGTTCACCCTGGGATGGAGGAAATCAATGGTCGCCGCAAGAAAGTTGCTCGCCGTCCCCTCGGTCCCAAACGCGGCTCTTCGAAGAAGAATCAACCGGTTTCGCTTCACTCCCCGGCAACGCCGGGCGGTGGAGAAGGACGCCCCGCTCGTGGAGGCAGCTTTGGCCGCAGATCGGATAGTCATATCCAGAGACGCAGAGGCACGCGCGCTGTTCAGCGCACTCGCGGCGGATTGGCCCCCTCTGCGCGACGTGGTGTGGCTTCAGCCAGACGCAAGCCCAGGTGAGGCGCTGGAGTGGCTCCGGCGTGGAGCCAGGCCGATCAGGAAGTGGACGCTTGCTCCCCGAGGCCCCCGGAGAAGCACGGAGTGAAACTGGCGGCCCAGCCCGATCACACTACCCACGACCGCGAAGCTCTGTAGGCCGCAACTTGCTCCGGCAGCCAGTCCCGCAATTCGGGCGTCAGATAGAAACGCGGCAGAAGCAGGTCGTCGTCAGCCCGGATCAGTCCCTCGGCGAGAGCCAACGCTGCCAGCGGGGTCTCAGGGTAGATGCGCAGGCCAACCGTGACCTTGAGGAAGTCGAGATTCAGCGTGTCGGCGAAAGAAAGAGATTCCTCAACGGTCTGCCTGGTTTCGCCGGGACCTCCCAGCAGCAGGAATCCTCGCCGCTCGATCCCCGCGTCCTGAAGCATCTTCGAGACCGCCCGCACATCGTCGGAAGTGAATCGCTTGCCCAGGAGCTTCAGTATACGGTTGGAGCCGCTCTCGAAACCAAGACTCACCTGGCGGCAGCCTGCTTGGGCCATCAGGGTCACCAAGCGCCGGTCCACCCATTTCGGGTAGACCATGCACCACCAGTCGATGGCGATGTCCGCCTGGATGATTCGACGGCAAAGATCCTCGGCGTAAGAGGGCGGAAGGTTAAAGGTGTTATCGACGAAGTTGAACTTGCGGTGCCCGGCCCGGGCCAGCTCTGTCAGCCAGGCGGCGATAACCTCGGCGGAGTGCCTCCGTATCGGCCGCCCTTCGATGATCGGCGTCGAGCAATAGGTGCAGTCCATGGGGCAGCCCCGACGGGTCTGAACAGGCACCCAGAGGTCGCCTCCGCCTGAGCCAGCGGGAATCCAAAGCCCCGGCTCAGGCAGCGGCAGGCTGTCCAGATTCCTGACCAGACTCCTGGCGGCAGGCCCCTGTCCCGGCAGACAGACGCCGGGCAACTCCAGTAGTGGCGCGCCTCGCGCCATGCGCTCCAGTATGGTGGGAAACACCGACTCCCCTTCGCCCTGAATGCCCATGTCCGCCCCTAAGTAGTGCAGGCAGCGCTCGGGGAATATGCTGTACCCGGCTCCGCCGAGAACAATCGGCGCGTCACAGGCGCTGCGGCAGTCGGCTGTCAACTCTCTCACTGGAGCCAGCAGGAAGTTCGGGTCAGCGATGTTCTGGTCGTCGATGTTCCTGACCGACACGCCAATCACGTCGGGGCAGAAGCCTGCGATGGAGCGCCGCAGGGCCGACCTGGCATCGCCTTCGAACATCAGATTGACCAGGGTCACCTCGTGCCCAGCTCTTTGAGTGGCGGCGGCGACGCACGCCAGTCCGAGCGGGAGGGGAGGCAGGTTCATCCGTTCCGTGTTCGCGGAGATCAGCAGAACGCGCATCGCCGCTCTTCATTCTAGCCGGGGCTGCGAGTTCGACCTGCCGAGCGGCCCCCTACCGCACCACCACCTTCGCCACCGCCTGGTTCTCGTATTCGTCGGTGACGCGGACGGCGATGGCCCGCTCGCCGGGGG
>CAYGVJ010000259.1:0-1867 GCA_964353255.1 uncultured Solibacteraceae bacterium
TGAGCACGTCCGTTCGCGAGGCTGGCGGCGAGGGGCATAAGGCCAGCGGGTTGGAGAGTGTTCGGCACAATATCATCGTCTAGCAAGGTGGCGAACTGGACGAGACCTTCGAAGACGGCCGTCGGTCCCGGTATGGCGGCGCCCGCGAAAGGCTCGATCAGTTTCTCCGCCCGCGGGATAGGGCTCTTCAGCCAGGTACGGATGCAGGGGGTCAGCCAGGTCTCGCCGCCGGGATACCGGAAGGGACTCCGCTGCGGCACCATCGCCACGTTGACGATGGGCAAGCCTCTCTTTTTTGTTGCCGTTCTCGCCGCAAGGCTCGCCATCAGCAGCCCCTGTACTCCTAGAATACCGGTTCTTGCCAAGTCAGAACTAGGTGGCAACACGTATTGTAGATCGGCTGCCACCCTGAAATCCTTGAGGGGCGAACGGGGTCGGACCGCTGGATCCCCGCGGTGTGCCTCATGACCTCGCCTCTGCCAGCGGGTTCGTCCACTTCAGGCCGGGGAAGCGGGCAAAATCTCCGTCCGTCGAGCAGAGCGTGAGGCCGTGCTCGATGGCCAGGGCCGCCAGGTGGGCATCCGGGATCAAGTTCGCTCCGCCTCCCAGGCGGGCAAGCAGTGGCGCCAGCACGCTCCGGTGGTTCTCCGTGGGTTGCGGGATCCATACGACCGGGCAACCGAGCCACGCTTCGACTTGCTCCCACGCGCTGGCCACGCTCTCGGGCCTCTCGAAAATCCGCGGGTTGGTCACGATGCGCAAGAAAGCGACCAGACTCGGCCAGGGAAGTCCCACCAAGGCCGCCCCATTCAGCCGCGCGTCGAGCCAAGCCCGCGCCGCGTGGTGTTCGGCAAGCGAGGCCACCCTGGCGTAGATCAGCAGATTGGCGTCAACGAGGATCACCTGAAACGCTCGCCTTCCACTGTGGCCAGCACGTCGGACACGTCGTCCAGGCTGGACAGGTAGCAGCGCCCGAGAGAGACCGGCTTGGTCCGGAACGGCCGGCGCCGCGCCGCGGGCTGCGTCATCTTCACCAGCCCCTCCCGCAGCGCGGCATTGACCACCTCCTTTAGAGTGGATTCCCGGGCTCTGCGGACGCGGGCAAGGAGGGCCGCCACGTCGTCATCGAGGGTGAGAGTGGTCCGCATACATCACAGCATAGGCCTCTTGATGTCTTGATGTCAAACGCCCGGAGATCAGCTCCAGTACCGCGCAGCCCCACCCGCGCTATCATTGAACAATCCGGGAAAGACCGCCATGGACAGGAAGAAGTTCATCAACGTGACAAGCGCGCTGGTGGCGCTGGGCGCCGGCCGGGCTTCCGGCAAACAGGAGACCGAGCAGCCGTCCGAGCGCTGGCAGAAGATGCATCAGGCCTGGATCACCAGCCTGATGGAAAGCCTCGACGCCAACGTCGATGACCCCACGCGCACCAGGCTGATGCTCTCCGCCGGCCGGGCCTGCGCCCGGCGCAGCGGAATCCTGGCACAGGCCCAGGCCGCCAAAGGCGACCTGGACAAGCTAGTGGCCACCATGGCGAAGCACGTGGGCCAGGACAACTGCCGGCGCGAGGGCAACGTCGTTCGCCTGCGCTATCCCAAGTGCTACTGCCCCATCGTCGCAGCCGGCCCGGAACGCCTCTCCAACACTTGGTGCCACTGCTCCCGCGGCTGGGTGCATGAGGTCTTCGAGACGGTGGCCGGCAAACCGGTCAAGGTCGAGCTGACGCACTCGATCAAGCGCGGCGACCCCGATTGCCGCTTCATCATCCGCCTCTGAGCGCCCGCCCTACAGGCCAGGAGGCCTATTCCACTGTCGCGGCAACGTGAGAAGTTCCTGTGTGGGCAAAGTAGAAAGTTCCTCTTGA
>CAYGVJ010000260.1:0-1847 GCA_964353255.1 uncultured Solibacteraceae bacterium
CTCGGAGAAGCTCGCCGCCCGGCGGGGCGCGGCGGCGGGATTCAACGTCAAGCTGGCGCGCGGCGGCATCCGGGACATCGAGTTCCTGGTGCAGTGCTTGCAGCGGCTGCACGGCGGGCGGGAAAGCTGGGTGCGGCACGGCGGCACGTTGCTGGCGCTGTCGCGGCTACAGGACAAGAACCTGCTCTCGGCCACCGAGTACTCGCGCCTGGCCTCGGCCTACCAGTTCCTGCGCCACCTCGAACACCGGCTTCAGGTGCTGGAGGATCGTCAGACCCACACGCTGCCCGCCGATGCCGAGACTCTCGAAACCCTGGCCCGGAAGATGCCGGTGAGCGATGCCGGCGGCCTGGCCTCGGCGGAAGCGCTCAAGGAGCGGCTGAACGCTCATCTAAGCGCGGTCGAGGAGATCTACGAGCGGGTCATACACGCGCAGCAGCCCATCTACTACCGCCCCGCCGTCCCGCCCGGCGAGAGAATGTACCCGGAGCCGGAACCCGCGCCGGCCACCGAGGCGGCGGTGAGCAACCTCGTCCGGTTCCTCGACCAGCGGGCGCCGAACCTGGCCGCCGCTCTGGCCCGCAGCCAGCTTGCCCGCGGCCGGGTGCATTTCGAGCATTTCCTGGAGCGGGTCCTGCCCCAGGCGGAGTGGATGACGTGGCTGGATTCCGACGCCGTACTGGCCGGCTACCTGTTCGACCTGCTCGAACACAGTCCCTACTTCTCCGAGCAGTTGATCCGCACCCCGGACTTGATCATCGAGCTGCGGCGGGTGCGCCAGGAGCCGGGCGGCGAGGTCGGCTACCAGGAGCTGGCCGATTCCTTCGACGATGCCGGCGAGTTGCGGCGCTTCTTCCGCCGCGAGATGTTCCGCATCCAGGCCGATAGCATCTGCCTGGGCAGCCCGATCTTCCCGCTGCTGGCGCGCACCTCGGCGCTGGCCGATTTGGCGGTCGCTGCCGCCTACCGCATGGCCATCGAACAGATGCGCAGCGCCCATCCGCCCGCCTCCGGCGACTACGTTCCCCGGGACCAGATGATGGTGATCGCCCTGGGGCGCCTGGGCATGCGCGAGTTCGACCTGGCCTCGGACGCCGACTTGGTCTTCGTTCTGCCGGACGCCGACACCGCCGCGCAGGCCTTCTGGACCCGCGTGGCCGAGCGGATGATCGCCCTGATCAGCGCGTACACGGGCGACGGGATGATGTTCGCCGTGGACACCCGGCTGCGCCCCAACGGACGGGAAGGGGCGCTGGTGCAATCCGAGAGCGCCTACACCGCCTACTTCGCCCGGACGGCCCAGGCCTGGGAGGGCATCACCTACATGAAGAGCCGTGGGGTGGCGGGCGACGTGGCGCGGGCTACGAAGTTCCTGAGCCGGTTACAGGACGTGGACTGGCGCCGCTACGGGCAGAGCGGGCGCTCGCGCGCGCAGCTTGCCCAGATGCGGCAGCGCCTGGAGAAGGAGCAGGGCGCGAGCGACCCGCTCAAGGCGGGCACCGGCGGCTACTACGACATCGACTTCGCCCTCATGTACCTGCGGCTGAAGGGGGCGGGCATCTTCTACCCGGTGCTCAACACCCCGGAGCGCATCGACGTGATCGAGCAGATGGGCCACCTGGACCGCTCCGACGCCGACTTCCTGCGCAACGCCGCCAACTTCTACCGGGCCATCGACCACGGCCTGCGGGTTTCAACCGGCCACGCCGAGGGCAGCCTGCCGACCGCCGAGGCGCAGCTTGAGACGCTCACCGCCCTGGTGCGCCGCTGGACTCCCGAGCACCTGCACGACCAGCCCCTGGAGATCGAGCTGGCCCAGATCCAGGCCCGCACCCGCGACTTCTTCG
>CAYGVJ010000261.1:0-1618 GCA_964353255.1 uncultured Solibacteraceae bacterium
ATCCGTTGCCCCTTCTCCAGCATCAGCAGCATGCCGTAGTAGGCGTCCGGCGAGCCCAGGCCGTAGATGCAGCTTACGCTGGCCACGATGACGCAATCGCGGCGCTCGAACAGCGAGCGCGTAGCCGACAGGCGCAGCTTGTCCAGCTGGTCGTTGATGGTGGCTTCCTTCTCGATGTAGACGTCGCTCGAAGGCAGGTAGGCCTCGGGCTGGTAGTAATCGTAGTAGCTGACGAAGTACTCGACCGCGTGCGCCGGGAAAAAACCCTTGAACTCGTGGTAGAGCTGGGCGGCCAGCGTCTTGTTGTGGGCCAGCACCAGCGTGGGCCGCTGAACTCGCTCGATGACTTTGGCCAGGGTGAAGGTCTTCCCGGAGCCGGTCACCCCCAGCAGCACCTGGTGCGGCTCTCCGTCCAGGACGCCCCTTACCAACTGCTCGATGGCCGTGACCTGATCGCCGCGCGGGCAGTAGTCGCTGACCAGGCGGAAGGCCATAACTTCAGTATAGAGATCGTGAAATCCACCTGCGTTATGCTGGTCATGATGAGTCCGTTTTACATACCCGTGATTTTGGGCAGCACCCGCCGGGGCAGGCAGAGTCCCCGCGTGGCGCGGTTCATGGCCGAGCGAATGCGGCGGACCGGCAGGATCGAGACGGAAATCCTCGACCTGCTGGAGTACAACTTTCCGATCATGGAGGAGCGACTCCGGTTCCACGACGACCCGCCGCCCGCGGTGCGCCAGTTCTCCGAGAAACTGGCCCGCGCCGACGCCATCGTCATCGTCACGCCGGAGTACAACAACGGTTACCCCGGCGTGCTCAAGAACGCGCTGGACTACTTCGGGCCCGAGTACAAGCGTAAACCGGTGGGCATCGTCACCGTCTCAGGCGGCGATTTCGGAGGCGTGAACTGCCTGGCGCAGTTGCGCCTGGTCATGTTCAACCTGGGAGCTTTCCCCATCCCGGCCAGCTTCCCGGTGCCCCGCGTCCAGGACAACTTCGACGAGGAGGGAAATCCGCGCGACCCGCGGTTCGAGAAGTGGGCCGAGGCTTTCCTCGCCGAGTTGCTGTGGCTCACTGAGGCGGTGGTGGCGCAGAAGCAGAGGACCTCGTAGGCGGCCCCCTTTTCCGCCCCCCTACGGGACGGTTTGCTCGAGAACTTTGTTGGCCTGTTCCTCGCGGAAGGCGCGGAGCTTCTCGCGCAGCTCGGGACGCTGGCTGGCCAGGATGGAGACGGCCAGTAACGCCGCGTTGATAGCGCCGGCCTTGCCGATGCCCAGGGTGCCAACCGGAATGCCAGCCGGCATCTGAACCATCGAGAGCAGCGAGTCCAGCCCGTTGAGAGCGGGGCTTTCCATGGGCACGCCCAAGACCGGCAGCAGCGTGTGGGCGGCGATGACTCCCGCCAGGTGCGCCGCGCCGCCCGCTCCGGCGATGATCACCTCCAGGCCGCGGGCCTGGGCCGCGTCGGCGTAGGCCACCGTCTGTTCCGGGGTGCGATGGGCGGACAGGATACGAGTTTCGTGCGGGATGTCGAAGCGGGCCAGCATCTCGTCGGCGTGGCGCATGGTTTCCCAATCCGACTTGCTGCCCAGGATCCCAGCCACCAGCGGTCTGG